>NZ_CAIJDS010000158.1:0-1039 GCF_903819475.1 Rhodococcus sp. UFZ-B548 | reverse complement strand
CGCCAGAACCGCTGCATCGGCGTGTTCAACTGCAACGCGCCACCACCGGAACGAGCAAAGATCTCGTCCACCGCCCGCACCGCCCGCCACGCCGCAGCAGTCTGCGTACGCCGACCGATCGCACGAAGCTCGAACGAAACTTCCTGCCCCTTCTCGGTCATGTCCCAGAAACGATCCACCGTCTCCAAGATCGCAGCCCGAGAAGCAGCGATCTCGGCCGCAGCCTCACCGATCGCGAACAACACGTACGGATCTTCCTTGATCGGAACACCACTGACCGTCACACGCTCACGCTGCGCCGCCATATTGCACGCCAACGCACCCTCAGCAATACCGATCAACGACGAAGTGATCCCCAACGGGAAAATGCACGAGAACGGGAACTTGTACAACGTCTCCGTACGGCCCGCTTCCTTCCACGCCGTCCCGTCGAAAACCTTTCCCGCATCAAGAGTCCGATACGTCGGCAGGAACGCATCCTTGACGATCAGATCCTTCGACCCCGTACCGCGCAGCCCCACGACATTCCAGCTGTCCTGGTCGATGTCGTAATCGGAGCGCGGCAGCAGTACGTGCAGGTGCTTCGGCGGCATCAACGGCTTACCGGACTCGTCACCGACCATCGCGCCGATCATGATCCAGTCACAGTGATCGGTACCGGAGGAGAACGACCAGCGCCCGTTGAGGATGTAGCCACCCTCGACCGGCCTCGCCACGCCCATCGGCGCATACGGTGACGCCATCCACGTATCGGGATCGGTTCCCCACACCTCTTCCTGAGCCTTGCGGTCGAAGAACGCAAGCTCCCACGGATGAACACCGACGATGCCGCTGACCCAGCCCGTGGCACCGTCCATCGCGCCGATAGCCATTGCCGTCTCGGCGAATTCACGCGGATGTGCCTCGAGGCCTCCGAATTCCTTCGGCTGGAACATCCGGATGACGCCGGAGTCGCGCAGGCGCTTCGCGCTGCCGTCCGTCAAGCGCATCAGCTTGTCGCCCTCGACTCCGTCGGCGCGGATCTCGTCGGCGAACTGTG
>NZ_CAIJDS010000157.1:0-1109 GCF_903819475.1 Rhodococcus sp. UFZ-B548 | reverse complement strand
GTGACCAGGTTCGACAGTATCGAGCGCGCAGTAGCAGATATCGCTGCAGGTAAAGCTGTTGTCGTCGTGGACGACGAGGATCGCGAGAACGAGGGCGACCTCATCTTCGCCGCCGAGAAAGCCACCCCGGAACTGGTGGCGTTCATGGTCAGGTACACCTCCGGCTACCTGTGCGTGCCGCTCGACGGTGACGATTGCGATCGGCTGGGCCTGCCCCCGATGTACGCCACCAACCAGGACAAGCACGGCACCGCCTACACCGTGACCGTCGACGCCCGTGAGGGAATCGGTACCGGCATCTCGGCGTCGGACCGCGCTGCGACGATGCGTCTGCTCGCCAACCCCGAATCCGGTGCCAACGATTTCACTCGTCCCGGCCACGTCGTTCCGCTCCGCGCGAAGGAAGGCGGAGTGCTGCGTCGTCCGGGCCACACGGAAGCTGCAGTCGACCTCGCCCGCATGGCGGACCTGCGTCCCGCCGGCGTCATCTGCGAAATCGTCAGCCAGAAGGACGAAGGCGCGATGGCTCAGACCGACGAGTTGCGAGTCTTCGCCGACGAACACAACCTTGCTCTGATCTCGATCGCGGACCTCATCGCGTGGCGTCGCAAGCACGAGAAGCACGTACTGCGCATCGCCGAGGCGCGCATCCCCACCCGCCACGGTGAGTTCACCGCTGTCGGGTACACCAGCATCTACGACGAGGTCGAGCACGTTGCGCTGGTGCGCGGCGACATCGCAGGCCCCGACGGAGACGGTAGCGACGTACTCGTCCGCGTTCACTCCGAGTGCCTCACCGGCGACGTCTTCGGTTCGCTGCGGTGCGATTGCGGCCCGCAGCTCGACGCCGCACTGGACATGGTCGCCCAGGAAGGCCGCGGCGTTGTTCTGTACATGCGCGGACACGAGGGTCGTGGCATCGGGCTCATGCACAAGCTGCAGGCCTACCAGCTCCAGGACGCCGGTTCGGACACAGTCGATGCCAATCTCGAACTCGGGCTTCCGGCGGACGCCCGTGACTACGGCATCGGTGCGCAGATCCTCGTCGATCTGGGGATCTCGTCGATGCGTCTGCTGACCAACAACCCGGCCAAGCGTGTGGGTCTGGA
>NZ_CAIJDS010000156.1:0-1158 GCF_903819475.1 Rhodococcus sp. UFZ-B548 | reverse complement strand
TGGTGATGGTGGGTGTTTGCCGGTGGGGGTGGGGTTTGTTGATGTGGGTTGTGTTGATGTTTCGGGGTTTTCGGGTGATCCGGTGGGGGTGGGTGATCGGTTGGGGGTGTTGTTGCCTGAGCATGCGGTGTATGTGATGTTCACGTCGGGGTCGACGGGTCGTCCGAAGGGGGTGGTGGTTTCGCATGCGGGGGTGGTGAATCGGTTGTTGTGGATGCAGGGGGAGTTTCCGTTGGGTGTGGGGGATGTGGTGTTGCAGAAGACGCCGGTGTCGTTCGATGTGTCGGTGTGGGAGTTGTTTTGGCCGTTGATGGTGGGTGCGCGGTTGGTGGTGGCGGATCCGGGTGGGCATCGTGATCCGGTGTATTTGGTGGGTGTGATCGAGCGGTGGGGGGTGTCGGTGGTGCATTTTGTGCCGTCGATGTTGGAGGTGTTCGTGGGGGAGCCTTCGGTGGTGGTGGGGTGTTCGAGTGTGCGTCGGGTGTTTGTGTCGGGTGAGGGTTTGTCGTCGGTGTTGGCGGGGCGGTTTGCGGGGGTGTGTGGTGCGGAGTTGGTGAATTTGTACGGGCCGACGGAGGCGTCGGTGGATGTGACGTTTCATGTGGTGGATGGTGTTGTGGGGGTGGGTGTTCCGATTGGTCGGCCGGTGTGGAATACGCGGGTGTTGGTGTTGGATTCGCGGTTGCGGCCGGTTCCGGTGGGTGTGGTGGGGGAGTTGTATGTGGGTGGGGTGCAGGTGGCTCGGGGGTATGAGGGTCGTGTGGATTTGACGGTGGGTCGGTTTGTGGCGGATCCGGTGTCGGGGGTGGTGGGTGCTCGGGTGTATCGGACGGGTGATGTGGTGCGGTGGGGGTGTGGTGGGGTGTTGGAGTTTGTGGGGCGCACGGATTTTCAGGTGAAGGTGCGGGGGCAGCGGGTGGAGTTGGGTGAGGTGGAGGCGGTGTTGGCTGCTCAGGTGGGGGTGGCTGGTGCGGTGGTGGTGTTGCGGTCGGGTGTGGGTGGGGATTTTTTGGTGGGGTTTGTGGTGGGTGAGGTGGGGGTGGTGGTCGATGAGGTGGTGGTGTTGGAGGGGGTGCGGAGGTCTCTTCCGGGGTTCATGGTGCCGTCGGTGGTGGTGGTGTTGGGGGAGTTTCCGGTGACGGTGCATGGGAAGTTGGA
>NZ_CAIJDS010000155.1:0-1172 GCF_903819475.1 Rhodococcus sp. UFZ-B548 | reverse complement strand
CGGACGAAGGAGAGGCTTTCGGGGAGCGCTGCCCGCATCGTCTCGATATGACCGGTCGGATATGTGCGGAATGTGACTGGCTGGCGGTTGGCGGCGAGTTCGGCCGCAAGTTTCAAAGCCAGCGGTGCCGGCACCATCTCGTCCGTCAGCCCCTGCCCGAGGAACACTGGCCGGTCGTACCCTGTCGTCGGGATCTCCAGCATGCCGCGAGCAGCAGCCAGCACCGCGAGATCGTCGAGGGGCCGGTTCACCAGATCGCCGATCGTGACGTCGCCGAGCCCCGATGCCATGTCCTGGTAGCAGTCGGTTTCGGCTCGGGCAAGGGCATCCGTGCCGCGCGGTGTCAGGTAGCGATCGATGTCGAGATCGGGTCGCGCCGCCCGGAGTCCGGCCAAGAGGTACGAGACGAACACGGTGCTGCCGGTCAGTGGCAATCGTGGAAAGTCCGGCCCCACGAGTGGTGCAAGGTTCTCCAGATTGGACGGCGCCCCGGTCGCGACCGCGCCCCGGTAGTCCAATTCGGGTGCGTACCGTGTGGCCATCGCTGCCGTGACCATAGCGGCCTGCCCGCCCTGAGACTGTCCGAGTGCCGACCACCGCGGTGAGAGCGACGGTTCGACCGCACGCGCGGCGCGCACCATGTCGATCACGCTGTGCGCCGCCGACGGTCCGTCCAGGTACGCGTGGATTCCCGGCGTGCCGAGCCCCACGTAGTCGGTCGCGACGATCGCGTAGCCCTGCGAGAGCCAGTTCGTGAGGTATGGACTGCCGACGGTCCCGGTCACGGTGGGAGCGCACTGGTCGGAAATACCTACAGTGCCGTGAGCCCACGAGATGACCGGCCAGCCGCCTTCGGGTGGATCGCCGGGGGGCAGGAAGAGCGCGCCCGTACTCAACGCGGGCTGGCTGCGCGGTCCTGTGGACCAGTACGTGAGCTTTGATGCGTTGGCTGCGCCGGGAATCCAGAAGGAGTGTGGCAGGGGAGTTGCCGCGGTCACTGTGCCCGGCGTCGTGATTGGCGCCGGTTCCTGCGCGTGGACGGGCGCGGTCGAGACGGCCGCGGAGGCGAGTGCGATCACCATCAATGCTTGGCCGAGTCGTTGTCGGATCATCGCATCGCTCCCGTGGTTCGTCGGTGTCTGCGCCGACTTCCATTCTGCGCGAACCGGCGG
>NZ_CAIJDS010000154.1:0-1196 GCF_903819475.1 Rhodococcus sp. UFZ-B548 | reverse complement strand
TCCCGGGCCGTCGCCGCCGAGCGTGACGCCCGGTCGGTGCGCTGGCACAACCCGGCAGCCGTCCGCAAGGCCGCCGCGTCCGTCCGTGATTCGCTCGACGACGAACGATCAGCGCTGAGCCGACCGTCGTACAGCGGGTTGTCGCCGTCGCCGCACATGGCTCGCCAACTCGAACTGATCACGACGTTGCAGCCGCCGCTGCCCGCCGACGCCGGCATCAGCACCGCCGCGCAGGCCGAGGCCGACGCCGTTGCCGCGGTGACCACCGCGCGGATAGCCTTGCGCGCCGCCCACCTTGCGGTTCTCGAAGCACGCGTCGCCGCGCTCGATGCCGGTGACACCGATATCGTCGCCGCCGCGATCCGCGGTTACGTCCCGCTGAACTCGGGCAACCCCGTCGTCCGGCACGTGCAGGATCTCGGCTCCCGGATCCGTGAGGAAGCACGGCACGTCGTGAGTGGCAAGCCTCGGTCGATCGCTTTTCGGCTGGGGCTGAGCCTCGGAATGGGCTTGGCGTACCTGGCATTCATTCGCCTCTTCCAGTGGGACGCCAAGGAAGATCGACTGCCTTACCTTGCGCTGTACGCACTCTCGGGTGTGGTCGGAAGCGTCGTGTGCACCAATGCGCTCAGCTTCGACGCCGGCCGCGTCCGTGCTGCTTTGTCCGGCGGAACCAGGCTCTGGCACGTCCTCGTCGCGAAGAATGCGATGATGCTGCTTCTCGTCGGCAGCGCCGGGTTCTTGCTCAGTGCCATCCTCGCGTGGCGCTCCGGAAGCAGTGCTGATCTGGTGAAGGCGTGCGGTCAGGTACTGACCATGATCCTGCTGTGGCTCGGTGTCGCCAACGTGATGTCCGTGGCCTTGCCGCTGCGGGCCGAACCGATGACGGCGAGGCGCCACGACGGCACATGGAAGCAGTTCCTGCTGTCTTTCGTCATCTCGTACGGTGTCGGACTGATCGTCAATCTGATGCTCTACTGGCGAGTCTGGGCGAAGACGACGCTGCTCGAGCAGATGGGCGGTCCGTGGATTCCGGTCCTGTTGCTCCTCGCGAGCGCGGCCGCGACGTGGCTGTTGCTGACCGTCCTGGCCGTACTCCTGGCCGAGCAACCGCGCGTCCGGCGCGCCTTGCACCGGGAGATGGTGGTCTACCGCGAAGAAACCAACCACTTGCAGGCGACCATTCAGCACAATTC
>NZ_CAIJDS010000153.1:0-1254 GCF_903819475.1 Rhodococcus sp. UFZ-B548 | reverse complement strand
TGGTTGGGCCCCCGTTAGCAGTCCAGCACCTATGCGATAGCTAGTTGGTTTTCTTGAGTCCAGTTTTCCCAGTAGCGGTTTGGCGTCATGCCATCGAGGGATCCGTGGGGCCGTTCATGATTGTAGATAGCTTTCCATTCCTCGGCCAGATAGGTCGCTTCGGCCATCGTGTCCATGATTTCTCCCGAGAGTTGTTCCCTTCTGAACTGGGCGTTGAACGATTCGACGAAACCGTTCTGCCACGGTGAACCCGGGTCGATGAAGGCGGTGCCCACGCCGACGGTGTTGCACCAGTTGATCAGTGCGGCGGCGGTGAATTCGGGACCGTTGTCGCAGCGGACGTAGGTCGGGGCGGTGCCGGTTTCGGCGATGATGTTCTCCAATGCTGCGACCACGTCGGAGGCTGTGAACGACCGGCGCGCGATGATGGCCAGCGCGGTGCGGGTGTATTCGTCGATGACATTGAAGAAGCGGATGTGCCGCCCGCAGGAAGTCACGTCGGATTGGAAGTCGAAACTGACCACGTGCATCGGGTATTCGGCCGTCAGCCGCTTCTGCTCCCCGGCGCCGGGACGGGCCCGGCGTTTCTTCCGCGCCTTGGGTTTACAGACGAGGCCTTCCTCGCGCCAGAGCCGGCGTACGCGCTTGTTGTTGAGCGCCATTCCAGCCCACTCCTGGGCGAGCAGGCACCAGCGGGCTTTCCGCCATCCCCATGTCGGGTGCTTGATCGCGATGGCGCGTAGGGCGCCGCGAAGCCGTGTTTCCTCGAAGCTCGTATCGGGTTTCTTCTTCCGGAAGGCAGACCGGTTTTGGCCGAGGATCTTGCAGGCGAAACGCTCGGAGGCCCCGAACTTCTCCACCGCCATGCGCACGGCACGGCGGCGGGGTTCGGGGCTCAGAATTTTCCCTTGGCCACCTCGTTGAGGATGTCGATGGCCAGTTCCTTCTCCGCCAGCAGCCGTTTGAGTCGCGCGTTCTCCTTCTCCAGCTCCTTGGTCCGTTTGGACGCCTCGGCGTTCTTCTCGGACCCGTACTGGTTCAGCCACCGGTACCAGGTCGCTTCGGTGACCTGGAGTTCCTTGACGACCTCGATCATCGGGTGGCCGTCGTTGAGCATTTTCTGGCCCTGCCGGACCTTCGCGATGACCTGTTCAGGGGTGTGTCTGCGTGCCATGATTCGTGAATTTCCTCCTGCGCCCATTATCGGACACGAAAGTCACACAGACACTGGACTTCTACACAGGGACCCAACCA
>NZ_CAIJDS010000152.1:0-1333 GCF_903819475.1 Rhodococcus sp. UFZ-B548 | reverse complement strand
TGAACCGTGCCGGGTTTCTTGCCGCTCCTATGCTGGCGACATCTCCGGCTGGAGAATCGATAATTGAGAGTAATAGACGGCCTCGAACTCGTCCGGAGTGACATAGTCCAAGGTGCTGTGCAGACGGCGGGTATTGAACCAATCCACCCACTCCATCGTCGCGAATTCGATGTCGTCGATCGTCTTGATCGGGCCCTGCAGAAAGGGACTACTCTTGGAAACCGCTTCTGTCTTGAACAGTCCGATCGTCGACTCCGCGAGGGCATTGTCGTAGGCGTCGCCGACACTTCCAATTGAAGCTGCAATCCCTTCCAACACAAGCGTTTCCGCGAAGGAAATAGATGTATATTGGCTACCGGCATCGCTGTGATGGATCAACCCATCACCGACCCGATGTCCACCGTGATCGCGTCGCCACAACGCCATCTTCAAGGCCGTGGTGACCATGCCCGTGTCCTTCACTGTCGAGGCATGCCAGCCGACGATTGCCCGGGAGAAGCAGTCGATCACGAAAGCGACGTAGACGAACCCCGCCCACGTTCGGCAATAAGTGAAATCGGTAACCCATGTGCGGTTCGGAGCTTCAGCGGTGAATCGCGATCGAGCAGGTCTGGTGCCCGCCGGCTGTCCTTGCCGCCTGGAATCGTGGTTCGGTGCTGTCTGCCTCTGACCACCCCGTTCAGTCCTTCGTCGCGCATCAAACGGTCGACGGTGCAGGCAGCGACGTGGTGGCCTTTGCGGCGCAGATAAGCCGTCATCTTTCGTCGGCCGTAGAGCCCTTCGGCAGTGCCGATCGTGGACCGCAGTTCCTTGGTGAGGTGGGCGTCGGTGATCGTCCTTGCAGATGGTGGTGAGGTTTTCCAGTTGCGGTATGTGCGTGGGGCGACCTGGATTCCTTGTGTGGTGAGCACTCGGCAGATCGACTCGACCCTGAAATTTTGTGCACGCATGTCGTCGATGAACTGGACTATCAGCGGCGGCGAGGGTCGAGTTCCCTCGCGAAGAAAATCGATGCCGACTTCAGAATTTCGTTGGCTTCCTTGAGTTCTCGGTTCTCACGCTCGAGTTCCTTGATCCGCATTTGCTCCGCGGTGCTCGCTCCGGGCACCTCCTGAGCATCGACCTGGGCTTGCCTGGTCCAGTTCCGCAGCGATTCGGCACCAATGCCGAGTTTCGGGCCTATCACCTGGCATGCGGAGTAGACGGACCGATATTCGTCGAGGTGATCGAGGACCATCTTGACGGCTCGCTCACGCTGCTCGAGTGGGTAACGCTTGGGCATGATCTGCATCCTTCACAAAAACGGATGCGGCATCAAACCCGGCACGGTTCA
>NZ_CAIJDS010000151.1:0-1355 GCF_903819475.1 Rhodococcus sp. UFZ-B548 | reverse complement strand
TGAATCGTCCCGGGTTTGATGCGCACCTTCTTTCTTGGGAAGGTAATCCTTATGCCGAATGTCTATCCAGCCGAGGTGCGAGAGAAGGCCGTGCGCCTGGTCCTCGAGCACCGTGGTGACTACGCCTCGGAATACGAGGCGATCCGCACAATCGCCGAACGGATGTCACTGAAGACGGAGACCGTACGGGTGTGGGTCCGCAAGGCCGAAGCGGCGGGCGATGGCACCCATGCCGCGTCGGCGTCCGAGGCGGAGATCGAACTGCGGGCATTGCGCCGGAAGAACGCCGAGCTCGAGAAGACCATCGAAATACTCAAAGCCGCAACATCTTTCTTCGCGCGGGAGTGCGACCCGCCACGCAAGTGATCTGCCGATTCATCGCCGAACACCGCGATCAGTTCGGGGTCGTACCGATCTGCCGCGTGCTCACCGAGCACGGGTGCACGATCGCCCCGAGAACCTTCTACGCCTGGCTGGCGCGCCCGCTGTCGAAGCGCGCCCTGTGGGACGCCACCATCACCGCTGTGCTGGCCTCGTATTACGTCGAGCGGGACGAGCACGGCAGACGCAAACCGGAGTCGTTGTACGGCTCGCTGAAGATGTGGGCCCACCTGCAACGTCAGGGCATCGAGGTGGCCCGCTGCACCGTGGAGCGGCTGATGCGCGTGAACGAGTGGCGCGGCACCACCCGGACGAAGAGGGTCCGCACCACCATCGCGGAGCCGTCGGCGCCGCGGCCACCGGACCTGGTCGATCGGAACTTCCGGGTCGACCGGCCCGATGCGCTCTATGTCGCCGACTTCACGTACGTGCGGATGGTGCCCTGCTTCGCGTACACCGCGTTCGTGATCGATGCGTTCGCCGGCACGATCGTCGGTTGGGAGGTGTCGACGTCGAAGGAAACCGCGTTCGTAGAGCGGGCGGTGAATCACGCCTGCATGCTGCGGTCGATGCAAGGCAATCCGTTGCGCGAGAGGACTATTCACCACTCGGATGCGGGCTCTCAATATACGGCTCTGCGATTCGGGGAAACCCTGTTCCTGCAAGGACTTCGGCCGTCGATCGGGTCGGTAGGTGACGCCTACGATAATGCCCTGGCGGAGACGACGATCGGGTTGTACAAGGCCGAGTGCATCGCCGACGATTCCCCGTTCCGCAAGGGGCCGCTGCGCACCATCGGTGACGTCGAGGAGGCCACCTCGGCGTGGGTGCACTGGTACAACACCGGCCGGCTCATGCATCGTCTCGGGCGGATCCCACCGGCCGAGTACGAAGCCAAGTACTACGCTGAACACCGTGCCGATCAACCGGTCGCACACAAATGACAGTGTGTGCATGAGACCCGGGATGGTTCA
>NZ_CAIJDS010000150.1:0-1380 GCF_903819475.1 Rhodococcus sp. UFZ-B548 | reverse complement strand
AACGAGGAGATTACGCAGTGCCCGTCCTCACACACCACACATTTGGACTTGACCTCGAAGAGATGTTGATTGGCCGGGAGCCCACTTCTTCCTTTGCCTCGGTAAATAGTGTTTTGGTGATCGAGAAATCCCGGCCGCAAACGGACCTTCAAGCGAGACCCGGAGAGTCTATAGAGCATGAACTGCCACACAAGGCCGCCGAGCGTGACACACGCGCTGACAACTGAAACTATGAGGGCGATTTGGGCAGTTTCCACAAATGCGAGGGTAAGCGAATCGCAATCGAGACTGTTATTCGGTGTCGAGTGTCTCGGTCGAGTGGCACTGATGAAGGCATTCATCCTGTGAACGTCCGTCAGCAGGGTAGCTGTCGTGGTGGTCGCTTACGATCCGCAGATGAGTTTATGGGCGCAACTGGTCAGCGGGCCAGCGATGGGCGGAGTGCTAGCGCTAGGCGGAGTCTTCTTGACCCAACGCAACTCGCGTTCCGAGAAACAACGAGACCGCGAGTTGCAGGTCGAAGACAAGCTGCGAGAGGAAGTCAGCGAACTCTTGGCATTGCGTGCGACGACTACACGCCTGCAGACAGACCTCGCGGTTGCTTGGGTGCAGGGTCGTGATGCGGACGCCGCAGCGGATCGCGAGGGGTCGAGCGAGGCTGACAAAGCGCTGAGTGAGGCAGCTAGCGATGTTGTCGAGAATCAGATCCAGATGTACGAAGAACACACCGAAGAACTGCGGCGAAGAGTTCAAATGGTTTCACTCCTAACCGTCGACCGATTTTTGAACTCCACGCTTGAGCAGCTTCGAGAACTGACTTTTGGGGAGGTTATGCTGCCGACCAATTACGTCGACAAGGGTGTGATACCCGAGACATCTGTTCTCGAAGTGCGGCGACTGGTCAGAGAAACGGAGAACGCATTCGACGCAATCGAAGACGCGACGCGTTCTCTAGTCGCAAGCCATGGATTGACCCGGCCGCAGGGGCTACGCGGCAGGGCTACGGCGAAGTGACCGAAGCTCAAGCGCGTCCCGGCCAGCACAGACTAGATGATCAGGGGGAGTCTCCCGGAGACCACAGAACCCCCTACCTGCTGGCCAGTGGCCGAGTTGGTTAGGGGGTTCCCTGGTCGCGGCGGGTTGCTGCACGCGAAGGGCCGGACGCAGGCTGGATCAGTGGGGGAGAATGGCTTGCCCTAACCTGCCTTCGATTCCGGTTCCTGATGCGAATTGGAGTACCAGGCCGGTGACGTTGACGCCCGCTGTGGAATTGGTTCCGGCACTGTCGTTCTGGGGTCTCGCTTGGCCTCGGAGGGATTCGGAGCCCGTGGGGGCCTCGGAATACCCCGCGAGGAGGTCGAGAACCCCCACGACCGGGGA
>NZ_CAIJDS010000149.1:0-1405 GCF_903819475.1 Rhodococcus sp. UFZ-B548 | reverse complement strand
GGTTGAGTCCAGCAGAGTGGTGTACGACCACTCGTCCTGAAACTGTGGGCGTGTCGCTACCCCGATGAGGACGGCCACCGCGTGATTCTTCAAGAGAGCTACCAACTCGACCTGAAGAGAGAACACGCGATGACCGATCACAACTTTATCGACCCCGAAAAGTTTCTGTCCGACCAACTCGCCGCAGCGAGCCCCGACCTGCTCCGCTCGATGCTCGGAACGTTCATCACCGCGCTGATGGGCGCCGAAGCTGACAGCCTGTGCGGTGCCGGATACGGAGAACGTACCGACGACCGCGTCAACTCGCGCAACGGTTACCGGCACCGCGACTTCGACACTCGTGCAGGAACACTCGACATCCCGATCCCGAAGTTGCGGCAAGGATCCTATTTTCCTGATTGGCTGCTCGAGCGCCGCAAGCGCGCCGAACGGGCGCTGACCTCTGTCGTCGCGACCTGCTATCTGCTTGGGGTTTCGACGCGGCGGATGGAGAAACTCGTCGAATCGTTGGGCATCAACAGCTTGTCGAAGTCGCAGGTGTCAATTATGGCTCGTGACCTCGACGAACAAGTCGAATCGTTTCGCACCCGGCCACTCGATCAAGGCCCGTACACGTTCGTCGCCGCCGATGCACTGGTGCTCAAGGTGCGTGAGAACGGGCGCGTGATGAACGTGCACGCCTTGTTGGCGGTCGGAATCAACCGCGACGGGCACCGAGAAATTTTGGGTGTCGACGTCTCGTCCGGGGAGGACAAGGCCGGCTGGTTGACGTTCTTTCGCGGCTTGGTCGCCCGCGGATTGACCGGGGTCAAGTTGGTGACCTCCGACGCCCACGCCGGTCTCGTGGCGTCGATCGGCGCCACCTTGCCCGGTGCATCATGGCAACGCTGTCGAACGCACTACGCGGTCAATCTCATGTCGATCACCCCGAAAACGCAATGGCCGTGGGTGAAGACGATGCTGCATTCGATTTACGATCAACCAGACCGGAAAGGTGTTGAGGAACAGTATGATCGGATGCTCGATGCCTTGTCTGGCAAGCTTCCAAAGGTGGCGGCGCATCTCGATGACGCCCGCGCCGAGTTGCTCGCGTTCACCGGGTTTCCGAAGGAGATCTGGCGTCAGATCTGGTCTAACAATCCGCAGGAACGACTCAACAAGGAGATCCGTCGGCGGACCGATGTCGTCGGTATTTTCCCTGACCGCACCTCCCTGATCCGGCTCGTCGGAGCGGTGCTCGCCGAGCAACACGACGAGTGGACCGAAGGCCGTCGATACCTCGGACTGGATGTCTTGGCTCGCTCCCGAGTAAGTCTCGTTGCCTCGGAAACCGGTGACGACAACACAATTGATGAGGAGATGAACTCGACTACCTCTGCTGCACTGACAGCCTGAACGAGGAGAT
>NZ_CAIJDS010000148.1:0-1415 GCF_903819475.1 Rhodococcus sp. UFZ-B548 | reverse complement strand
GGTCAAGTCCCTGGGAGTGGTGTAGCCCTGCGTGACCCTGTCGGGTTCAGGCGGTGAGTGCGGGAATGTCCTCCTTGTCGATGTCGGCGTCGTTGGTTGCGACGATGGTCAGGCGGGACTTGGCGAGGATTTCGAGGCCGAGATAGCGGCGTCCTTCGGCCCATTCGTCGGTCTGCTCGGCAAGGACTGCGCCGACGAGGCGGATGATCGCGTCGCGGTTGGGGAAGATCCCGACGGAGTCTGTGCGGCGGCGGATCTCGCGATTGAGGCGCTCGTTGGGATTGTTCGACCAGATCTGCTGCCAGAGTCCCTCGGGGAAAGTCGTGAACGCGAGGATGTCGTCACGGGCGGCTGTGAGGTGCTCCGCGACGGCTGGCAGTTTGTCGTCGACGTAGTCGACGAGCCGGTCGAACTGGGCGGCCACCGCTGGTGCGTCGGGCTGGTCGTAGACGCTGTGGAGCATCGCCTTGACCGCCGGCCACATCGACTTCGGGGTCACGCTCATGAGGTTCGCCGCGTAGTGGGTGCGGCACCGTTGCCAGGCGGCGCCGGGCAGGTTTGCAGTGATCGCGTCCTTGAGTCCGGCGTGCGCGTCGCTGGTGACGAGTCGGACGCCGGCCAAACCGCGGGCCACGAGGTCGGCGAAGAAAGTGTTCCACGCAGCCCCGGTCTCCGACGTGGCGACCTGCACTCCGAGGACTTCACGTCGTCCGTCGGCGTTGACACCGGTCGCGATCAGAACGACCGAGGCGACGACCCGGCCGCCTTCGCGGACCTTCATCGTGAGCGCGTCAGCAGCGACGAAGGTGAACGGGCCGGCGTCGCCGAGAGGCCGGTGACGGAACTCCGCAACCAACTGGTCGAGGTCGGTGGCCATCCGTGAGACCTGCGACTTCGACAGGCTGTTGATGCCCAATGTCTTGACGAGCTTGTCCATCCGGCGGGTGCTCACGCCGGCGAGGTAGCAATCGGCCACGACGGTGATCAGCGCGGTCTCAGCCCGTTTGCGACGCTCGAGCAGCCATTCCGGAAAGTAGGACCCCGCCCTGAGTTTGGGGACGGCGACGTCGATCGTGCCGACTCGGGTATCCAGGGGTCGATGCCGGTATCCGTTGCGCTGGGCCGTCCGATCAGGTGACGGGCGGCCGTACTCGGCACCGACAACAGCATCGGCATCAGCCGACAGAAGCGCGTTGATCATCGTCTGCAACAGGCTGCGCATCAGATCTGGCGAGGCATCGGCCAGAGCGTCGCCAAGCAGAGCTGCAGGGTCGACAATGTGTGGAGCGGTCATCGTTGTGTCCTCTTCAAGGTGGTTGTGAGAGATCTCTTGAAGAATCACGCGGTGGCCGCGTCCACGTCCAGCATCGGGACGATCTCGGCGACCGCGCTACACCACTATCCGGGACTCAACT
>NZ_CAIJDS010000147.1:0-1436 GCF_903819475.1 Rhodococcus sp. UFZ-B548 | reverse complement strand
ATTCGTGTGTTCGAGGCTGTTGTGGCGGATTCGTCGGCAGTGGTCGGCGACATCGAGTTGTTGTCGAGTGACGAGTTCACCGAGCTGTCACGAGTATCGAATGCCTTTGGGGAACAGCCGGTTTCCGGGACTTTGCTGGGTGTGCTCGAGCGGGCGGTGGATCGTGATCGTTCGGCGACTGCGGTTCGGTTCGAGGGGCGTTCTCTCTCGTACGGCGAGTTGGACGAGGCGTCGTCGCGGTTGGCGCGGTTGTTGATCGGTCGCGGTGTGGGTGTCGAGGATCGTGTTGTGGTTGCTGTGTCGCGGTCGGCGTTGTCGGTGGTGGCGTGGTGGGCTGTGATCAAGTCGGGTGCGGCGTTCGTTCCGGTGGATCCGGGGTATCCGGTGGATCGGATTCGGCACATGGTGTTGGATTCGGGTGCGGTGTTGGGTGTGACGGTTGGTTCGGTGGTTGCGGGCTTGCCGGATGTGTTGCCGTGGTTGGTTGTCGATGGTGTGGATGTCGTCGATGGCGGTGCTGCTCCTGTGGTTGCGGGGCTATCTGGCCGGCCGGTGTCGGCGGGGGAGCGTCGTGGTGTGGTCTCGGAGTTGTCGACGGCGTATGTGATTTACACGTCGGGTACCACGGGAATGCCCAAGGGCGTCGTCGTACCCAACGGGGCTGTAGCGAACTTCTCAGCCATGCAGGTCGCGGCCTACGGTTTGGACTCCTCGGTGCGGGCGTTGCATTTTGCTTCGCCGAGTTTCGACGCTTCGGTGTTGGAGTTGTTGTTGGCGTTCGGTTGCGGGGGCACCTTGGTGGTGGCACCGGACACGGTGTTCGGCGGCAGCGAGTTGGCAGTCTTCTTGCGGGCGGAGCGGGTCTCGCATGCGTTCGTGACGCCGGCGGCGTTGGCGTCGGTGGATGAGTCGGGGCTCGACGATCTGCGGCTTGTTGTCGTCGGTGGTGAGGCCTGCCCGCCGGAGTTGGTGGCGCAGTGGGCTGTCGAGCTTGCTGACGGGTCTATCCGTCGCTTCGTCAACGGCTACGGTCCGACCGAGACCACCATCATGACGAATATCAGTGATCCGCTGGTGGCCGGGGACCGTCTGGTGATCGGTGGGCCGAGCGCCGGAGTGTCCGAGCGGGTGCTCGATGCTCGGTTGCGTCCGGTGCCGGTCGGGGTTGCGGGTGAGTTGTATGTCGCTGGTGCGCAGGTGGTTCGGGGCTATCTGGATCGGGCTGGGTTGACCTCGGGTCGGTTCGTGGCCGATCCGTTCGGTGCGCCGGGTGATCGGATGTATCGCACGGGCGATGTTGTGCGGTGGACCTCGGGTCTGGAGATCGAGTATGTGGGTCGTTCGGATTCGCAGGTCAAGGTTCGTGGTTTCCGTATCGAGTTGGGTGAGATCGAATCCGCGTTGGTCGGGTGTGCGGGTGTCGCCCGTGCAGTCGT
>NZ_CAIJDS010000146.1:0-1525 GCF_903819475.1 Rhodococcus sp. UFZ-B548 | reverse complement strand
CCCTCTCTGTCAGGATTTAGTGAGACACTCGGAGGCAACCGAGATCACTCACTGAGGGCATGAAACGAGCACCACCGATGAGCAGCCCGAACCCCGAAACACCGTCAGATTCGCCGGCGGATCCTGCCCCGAAACCGACCCGCAGAACCTTCACCACTGAATACCGCAACCGCATCCTCGACGAATACAACAACGCCCCACACGGAGAGAAATCTGCAGTCCTGCGCCGCGAAGGTTTGTACCAATCTCAACTCCGAGAATGGGCCCAAGCCAGAACCGCAGCGGCCGGGAAGTCTCGACCGAAAGCGGTCGCCCATCCCGACACCGACGCCGCGACACGTAAGGAAATGGCCCGACTGACACGCGAGAACGCTCGTCTGGCAAAGCAATTGACGCAGACGGAGGCCGCGCTCGAGATCATGGGAAAACTTCACGTGCTCTTGGAATCCATCTCCGAGAGCACGGACACACCGCCCTTACCGAAGACGCACTGAACAGCACATTCGCCGACCTGCGAGCCGCCGAAATCCCCACCAGGCGATCCTGCATCCTGATCGGGCGATCCCGCGCCACCCACTACCGTCACCAGCAACCACCCGTTCAAGGTCCCCGGAAACCAAGACCCATCCCGGACAACGGCCAAGCGCTCACCGCATCCGAGCGAGCGAAAGTTTTGACCGTCATCAACAGCGACAAGAACGCTGACCTGGCCATATGTCAGATCTGGGCGCGGGAACTCGACGAGGGAAACTACTGGTGTTCACTGTCGAGCATGTATCGGATCGCCGCCGCGGCCGGACAAAACCGTGAACGCCGACGAACAGCGACACATCCACCGAAGGCGATCCCCGAACTCCTCGCCGACGGACCTTCACAGGTCTGGACCTGGGACATCACCAAACTTCGCGGGCCCACCAAGGGCGTGTGGTTTCACCTGTACGTACTGATCGACATCTACTCTCGCTACAACCCGTCGTGGATCGTGGCTGCACACGAAAGTGCTGAATTGGCAGCTGAATTCATTGCGGAAGCAATCGAGCGCAACGGCATCACCCCGCACACCGTCCACGCGGACCGCGGCACTTCGATGACCTCAGGATTGGTTTCGGAACTGCTCACCAACCTCGGCATCACCCGGTCGCATTCACGACCGCGAGTATCGAACGACAACCCGTACTCCGAGTCGCAATTCAAGACTCTGAAATACCTGCATGATTTCCCGACTTCGTTTGCATCACTGGATGATGCACGAGTGTTCTTGGAAGGATTCTTCAACGAGTACAACCATATTCACCGTCATTCGGGAATTGCCTGGCATACGCCGGCGTCGGTGCACTTCGGGACCGCTGACGCGGTCGACGAGGCCCGGCAGATCACTCTGAACGAGGCTTACGTCGCGAACCCTGCCCGGTTTTCGCGCCGGCCAAGTCCGCCCGAGATGCCGACCGTATTCTTCATCAACGAACCGGTCTCGGAATCGCAGATCAACTGAACGTCACTGTCTCACTTGACTTGACACATAGCG
>NZ_CAIJDS010000145.1:0-1569 GCF_903819475.1 Rhodococcus sp. UFZ-B548 | reverse complement strand
GGGTTGGTGTCGATGATGATTTCTTCGAGTTGGGTGGTAATTCGCTCAATGCGACCAGACTTGTCAGCCGCATCAACGCAGACCGAGGCACTGACATACCGCTGCGGGCCATCTTCGACTCGCCGACGGTAGCCGAACTTGCTGCGGTTCTCGACGCCTCATCATCCTCGAGTAGGCCGGCCCTGACAGCCCGGGTACGCCCGTCGGCGATCCCGTTGTCACCGGCTCAGTCCCGGATGTGGTTCCTCAACCGCTTCGAACCTGAGTCGTCGGCATACAACATGCCAGTGGTCCTTCGCCTCTCCGGCGCCCTCGACGAATCGGCGCTTGCTGCGGCAGTGGGTGATCTGGTGCTGCGCCACGAAGTTCTCCGGACGGTCTACCCTGAAGTGGACGGCATCGGTTTCCAGAGAATTCTCTCGCCGGATGACGCGGCCGTGGACCTGACGATCGAGTATGTGTCCGAAAGCGCTCTCCTCGTACGAGTTTCCGAAGTCCTCGGCGCAACTTTCGACGTCACGTCCGAAATTCCCATGCGAGCTCATCTGTTGCAGCTCGACGAGTTCGAGTACGTCCTGGCGATGACGGTGCATCACATTGCGGGTGACGGTTTCTCGATGGGTCCGTTGACGCGTGACGTGATGGTGGCGTACGAGGCGCGGTCCCGAGGTATGGAGCCGTTGTGGGCGCCGCTCGAGGTGCAGTACGCGGATTACGCGTTGTGGCAGCTCGAGACGTTGGGTTCGGAAGAATCGTCGACCTCACTCGTCACACGACAGTTGGACTTCTGGCGGAACGCTCTCGACGCAATACCGTCGGTGATCGATCTGCCGCTGGACCGACCTCGGCCCGTGGAAGCCTCCGGCCGTGGAGCCATGTTCTCGGCCCATCTGAGCCCCGAGGTGAACGCGCAACTGGAGAAGGTCGCGCGTGACAACGGCGCTACGCCGTTTATGGTGTTGCATGCCGCGCTCGCTGTTGTGCTTTCGCGTTACAGCGGTGAATACGACGTAGTTGTGGGAACTCCTGTTGCGGGCCGAGGAGAACGTGCACTCGACGATCTGGTCGGCATGTTCGTCAATACCCTCGCACTACGTTCCGTGGTGTCGCCCGGCGCTCGGTTCGCGGAATTGCTCGAATCGGTTCGAGAATTCGACCTCCAGGCGTTCGCGAACGCCGACGTTCCGTTCGAGCGCCTGGTCGAAATACTCGATCCGGTTCGTTCGCAGTCGTACTCGCCCATTTTCCAGGTCAGTTTGACCCTGCAGAACATCGCATTGACCGAACTCGAGTTCGACGGCATACGTATCGCCGAAGTCGACAACGTCGTGACCACTACACAGTTCGACCTGGACTTCGTGTTCAACGAAGCACTCACCGCCGACGGGTCTCGCGGGGGTCTGGACCTACATCTGACCTATGCCACCGATCTCTTCGACGAGGCAACCGCAGCGCGATTGGTCGATGCATACGTCGCAGTGGTGAGCGCTGCAGTGGCGGACACGTCCACCATCGTCGAGATGTTCGAGGTGGAGTCTGTGGTGGAGCGTGGGTTGGTGTTGGGGGGTG
>NZ_CAIJDS010000144.1:0-1583 GCF_903819475.1 Rhodococcus sp. UFZ-B548 | reverse complement strand
TTCTGGGGCTGATCCGTTATCGTCGGTGATGCGTTGACCTATTGAGACCAAGATCTATTCTCGACAAAGAATTACGCTTCACCCAGTGGTCCTGAATTGATGGGGCATGTCGACGATCCTGATGACTACGATCATCGGGCCGGTTTCACCCTGCGAAGGAGCGGGGGAGCCTCGCGATCAGTCGGATGCGGTAATCCAATCCAGAGGAACCAGCCGTACACCGTTCCGCCACTCGTGCTGGACAGCGTCTTGAAACCATTGTTCATCGAGATTTGCATGGTCACTGACGATGATCTGCATTCGCGGTGCGAGCTCCTCTACAACGTCACGCATCACGGTGAACAAAGCCAGCACGGCTGTACGGTCCGCATCGGCAACTTGGCCGGTATTCTTTGCAGCATCGGATGGGTAGTACGCCTGGGTCGGCTGGTCCAACATTAGGAACCTCGGCACAGGTCTTTCGTTCTCCACAAAAAACTTGTGAAGCGCCAAATGGGTTGCAAGATGGTAGCCAATCCAGTTGGCTGCACACCCGATCGGCGAAAGTGGAAGCGGGCCCGAACTGGTGTCGGTAACCACTGTCAGTGCGGAAAGATCGAGGCGGACACCATTTTCGACATGCTCAAGATTTAGCCGCTGGGCGTATTCGGTCATCGTGCGACCGATGACGTTCAGTCGAGAGTGGAGCTCTTCGCGCTGAGAATCGCCATCCATTTCGTCCTCTAGCCTGGAAACACGTCGAGCCGCGTCAGTAACAGTGTTGCGCAGCCTCTTCAAGGACGAACTTGCACCGGTTTCGATGACAGTCAGATACGCATCGATCCTCCCCCGTGTGTAGTTCCTCGTCGCGGCAGCATTTTGTTCCAACTGTGCAACTTGGTCAGCCGCGTCAAGTGATTCAACAGCCGTTTGAATAGCTGAAAGTTGGCCTCGAAGTTGATCTGCCTCCGTCTCCAAGCCCGTAATCGCCTGGCGACGTGACTCTGGTGCCATCTCTAAGGCAGTCAATTGCGTACGTAGACTTATGAGCCGATTGCTCAGGTCAGATATGGCGGGGTCAGGGACGTCTAGATTGTTCCCACAGACCGGACACGCTTCTTCACGGGCGCTCCCGCTATCTTCCATGTGGGGTAAGAGGTCGAGACTGGTCATTCGACCGGCATGCAGTCCAACTGCTTCCGTGAAATCCCGTTCCGCGTCGCGGCGGTCAAGCAATAAGGCACGACTATCCATTACGTCTGCAAGTTCAGCGCGCAGTTCGTCACGTCGACGATTTATCTCGCGACGACGGTCCTGCGCTATGACGGGATCGTCCGTCCTGATCGGAGCCGCAACTCCCTGTGTGCCACTGTCGGCTGATTGCCTTTGTGGGGCACTTATTTGTAGGCGGCCGGCTTGGAGCGCCGCCACGATGTTGTCGCGCTCAGTCAGGTCGCTGCTTTCCACCAAACCGACTGCATATGCTTCTGTGAGTAACCCTCGAAGCGCACTATCAACCGACGCGGCTTCCTGCTCCGCTGTTGCTAACTGTAGGAGGAACGGACGTTGGTGACGCGGTGCCGGCGGTAAGCGGCGGGCGGTCG
>NZ_CAIJDS010000143.1:0-1623 GCF_903819475.1 Rhodococcus sp. UFZ-B548 | reverse complement strand
CTTGGTCTCAATAGGTCAACGCATCACCGACGATAACGGATCAGCCCCAGAAGATCGGATCGCCACCGTTTTCGATGTGATCGAGCAAATCCTGAACGTGAGGGCTCGGCGCCAAGAACTGGTAACGGTGAAATTTGAGGTTCCGGTCCCGCCAATACAGAGTCCACAGCCCGGTTTTCTTCGTGTAAGACAGGCGGGCGATCGGGAATCGCGTCCACTCCGGTCCGAAGTCCTCACGCCACGGCGGCCGGCATTCGCAGATCGTGACATGGCGCGGCGCGATGTCGCATTCGACCCGAATCTCATGACGCAGACGATCGGGAACTCTACTGGCGCAGTACTTCACGATACGGGCGACATCGAGTTCGGGGAGTCCGGTGGCAGCCATGACCATCATCATGCCAACCGCCGTTATGGCCAGCTTTGCTATCCAACTGCGGAGGAACCGAGCACCTGGTCTTCTCGTTGGCGTGGACTGTCCCAGTCGAGCACCCGACGAGGCCGATCGTTGAGTCTCGCCGCGATCGAATTCAGGCCCTCCTGGCTGAAAGTGCGCAGGTCAGCGTTCTTGCGCAGGTACTGGCGCAGGAGCCCGTTCGTATTTTCGTTCGTCCCTCGTTGCCACGGATGATGCGGGGCGCAAAAGTAGACGGGCAGGTCGAGTGCTGCGGTGATGCGCTCGTGCGCGGCCATTTCCAGTCCCCGATCCCACGTCAACGACCGACGCAGATGCGCAGGCAACCGGCCCAGATAGGCAATCAAGGCGTCCGCAACCGTCTCGGTCCGGTACCCGTCCGGCAGTGCGACCACATGCACGGCGCGTGATTGCCGATCCACCAGCGTCGCGACCGCCGACGGGCGGGTGCCGAACACGAGATCACCTTCCAGATGTCCGGGCTCGCTACGAGCATCCGCTGCTGGGCTGCGGTGATCGATGGAGACTCTGTTCCGTATCTGCCCGCGCCCGTGGGAGCGTTTCTTCCCACGAGGCCGGCGGATCCGCCGATCGGTACGCAGTTCGTGAAATTTTGTGTCGTCGAATACTTGCCGCGACGGTATATACAGGCAACGGTAAATCGTCTCGTGCGAAACCCACATCTGCGGATCGGACGGATACTCGCGCCGGAGCCAGGCGGAGATCTGCTGCGGTGACCACTGCTCACTCAGCTTCCCTGTGACAACCTCCCGCAGAAAATGCCTGGTAGAGAGAGTCGAGATTTGAGGGCGGCGCGCGCGGACATACGCTGCGGCATCCGCCGGGGTCGCCCGATAGTGTTCGCGGCCGCCGTTGCGGGCGATCTCCCGAGCGATCGTGGACGGGGATCTTCCGAGTTTGTCGGCGATCGTCCGAGCACTGTCACCGGCGGCGATCCCACGGGAAATCTCTTCACGCTCCCCGGCCGTGAGATGAGATGCTCGCCGACGACGTGGGAGCGGCCGGATACCGCCGGATTTACGCAGGAACCGGCCGATCTGAGGGACACTCTCCCCGAGGACCCGCCCGGTCGCACTCAGCGAATCACCGCGACGCCACATCTCCCAGATCGTGTTCTCTTGATCCACAGTGAACCCGAGCGCCCTGTTGCCCATCCATGCCTCCACGATCACGCATCATGTCACCAG
>NZ_CAIJDS010000142.1:0-1671 GCF_903819475.1 Rhodococcus sp. UFZ-B548 | reverse complement strand
AACGAGGAGATTACGCAGTGCCCGTCCTCACACACCACACATTTGGACTTGACCCTTGCCGATCCGTACCGCCGCGAGTTGCTGGCGCACTGCTATCGCATGATGGGGTCGATTCACGACGCCGAAGACCAGGTCCAAGAGACGTTCATCCGGGCTTGGCGCGGGTTCGACGGTTACAAAGGCCAGTCGTCGCTCAGGACCTGGCTCTATCGCATCGCGACGAATACGTGCCTGACCGCGCTGGATGGGAGATCGAGGCGTCCACTCCCGACCGGCCTCGGTGCACCTAGTTCGGACCCGGCCGACGATTTGATCGAGCGCAACGAGATTGCCTGGTTGGAACCGATCGCGGATTCGGCGTTGGGCGACGTCAATGATCCCGCCGTCATGGTGGTCAATCGCGATTCGGTCCGGCTTGCGCTGGTTGCCGCGCTGCAGCACTTGTCCGCCCGCCAACGTGCGGTTCTGGTTCTGCGTGACGTTCTGCAGTGGAAGGCGTCAGAAGTTGCGGAGGCCCTCGACACCACAACCACTGCGGTGAACAGCCTGCTACAGCGGGCTCGCGCGCAGATCAATCACATCGGGCCCACTGAGGACGATCTCGTGGAACCGACTACCGAGGCTGCCCGGAAGTTGCTCCGCGACTACGTGCACAGCTTCGAAAGCTACGACGTCGAGGCAATCGTTGAGCTGTTCACGCGGGAAGCCATCTGGGAGATGCCTCCGTTCGAGGGTTGGTACCAGGGCCCCGAGGCAATCGGGCAGCTCATCGGAACCAAATGCCCGGCGGACGGACCAGGAGCGATGCGGCTGCTACCGACCGCCGCCAACGGCCAGCCGGCGTTCGGCCTCTATATGCGCGAGCCCGATGGGGTTCACCGTGCTTTCCAGTTGCACGTTCTCGATGTCACCGAGTCCGGGATCTCGCACGTCACGTGTTTCTTCGATCTGAGTCTGTTCGCACGGTTCGGATTGCCTGCAGAGCTGTAGGGGCAAGGAGTTGCGCGAGCCCTCCGGTATGGAGGGACCCGCGCGCCTACTCGTTACTGCTGTTGTTCTGCGTTACTGCTGGGGAACAGTCGCAGCCGGGTCCATCCACATGACCTCCCAGACGTGATTGTCGAGGTCGCGGAATGCGCGTCCGTACATGAAGCCGTGATCCTGGGGTTCCATCCACTTGCTACCGCCGGCAGCGATCGCCGCGTCGACGAAGGTGTCGACTTCCTCCCTGCTGTCGGCCGACACGCACATCAGTGCTTCTCGAGCTTTCGACGTGTCACAGATGTCGTCGGCGATGAAGTCCCCGAAACGGGGTTCGTTCAGGAACATGACCGTGGCGGAATCACTGACGATCATCGAGACAGTGTTCTCGTCACTGAACATGTCGTTGAACTCGAAGCCGAGGCCGCTGAAGAACGCCCGAGTAGCGGCGACGTCCTTGACCGGCATGTTGACGAAGAGAAGACGAGACATTGGGTGCTCCTTGAAGTCGGTTGACTGATTACTGAACGCTTCGGTTCCTGTTGGTTCCTGCTCATACAGACCGCAGTGGGCGCGGAAAGTCATCGTGAGAGGCAAAAATTCGAGGAAACTATCGGCTGTTAACCCGCTTCAGGGCTCTGACCTGGCGATTTGGTGTTGTGTTGATCTTCGCGTAACTTTGTCCAGGTC
>NZ_CAIJDS010000141.1:0-1696 GCF_903819475.1 Rhodococcus sp. UFZ-B548 | reverse complement strand
TAACCTCAATCTTTCATGAGAGGCCTCTGCCGGCCTGATCGGTTCACCGATCAGGCCGGCCGCGACCCGAATCAGTATCGGGGCGCGGCAGGGCAACCCATGTGCAGTCGGGATGCTGCCGGATTCCACATTCCGGAGAGGTGTTCTTTCCGCTCGTACCAACAAGATTCGTCGGTGTTTTAGGTCGGCGCCGGCAACGCCTCCAACCTGGCCAACGCCGACGTAATCAGACCGGACCACGGCGCCCGCCCGGACACTCGCAGACGTGTTTTCCGTGCGTGACGGGCGATGCGCCCGGCGATCGAAAACAGTCGTAGGCGCAGTCGTTTCGGCTCCCAGCGACGTGCATCACTGCTGGTCAACGTCAACATTTGCATCCAGGCTGTCAGCTCGGAAGCGAGCGCGACAATCGCCAACCAGATCTCGTTGTGCGCAAAACCGTACAAAGGTAGGTTGCTCAGACCGGTGTCCTTCGCGGTCCGGATTCGGTCTTCGCAGCGGGCTCGGCGGCGGTGCCGCAGCTCCAAGGTTTGCAGGCTTCCGACCACTGTGTTGGTCACGAACGCGGTCAGCCGCAGACCGTTTCGGTCGGTCAAGCGCAGTTGAGCGCCCGGATGAGGTCGTTCTTTACGCACGATGAGCCGCATCCCTGCAGGCCAGCCCGACAGGTGAACGAGTCCGGTCAGTTCTGCGACCCAGGCTCCGTCGCGAACCCCGCCACTCGAATCGAGCGCCGAGATCCACAGATCTTCGGGAATTTCGTCGATTGCTTCGGCCATCGCGTCGGTCAAGGTGAACCCCACCGAATACGACAACTTCCGGGCGGTCAGGTACTCGAGAAAAGCGTGGGTGCCGCCGGCGCCATCGGTGCGGATCAGCACTTTCTTTCCGACTGCGCCACTGGTGCGGAAGGGTAACTGTGCCAATGCTTGTCGGGTCACAGCAATGTGGTCGGCGGCGGTGTTGGAACCGGAATTCCCGGGCCGGAGGAGGAAACTCAAGGGTTCGCCGGTGCCGTGTTCGCCGTGGTCGACGAACGCCAACAAGGGATGGAAACCGAAGCCGCGCTTGAAGTTCGGCGCAGTATTTTCTTTCTCCGAATGTGCGGTCACGAGGGTGGCATCGAGGTCGACGACCAGTGGTTGCTGCGGGTCGATGTGGTGATCAGGTGCGTGTTCGCCAGCGTAGGACCATGCGGCTTTTCGAGCTACAGCGCGGGCTGAGTTGATTGCAGTCAATGCGGTCGGGCCGTCGGCGGCGAGGGTGCTGATCAGGCGGGATACCGTTGCATCGGATGCGACCGATCCGAACACGGCGGGTTGTTCGCGCAAGGTTGCAATGTCTGCGAGGCAGTCGCCGCCGACGGCGAGAGACAACGCGAGATCGAGGAGGATTTTGCCCGGATCGTGCTGGGCGGAAGGTTTGCGCCACGGCGACAAGGCTTCGGAGAGGGCGGTGTTCAGGCGGGTTTTTTCGGCGGTGCGGATCAAGATGACCGCTCCGGATTGTGACACGAGAGCGTTGCCGGTGGTGTCGATGGAGAGTTTGGGGTAGCAGGAAGTAGACTTGTGCACCTGAAAGGTGATCCTTCTGTTCGGATGAATACGGGCCTCAATAATCCGCATTCTTCCAGGTCGGGTCGCCTTTCTTTATATCCGACTCAGGGTTTCGAAGCGCTCACCGTGAAAGCGCGAGG
>NZ_CAIJDS010000140.1:0-1721 GCF_903819475.1 Rhodococcus sp. UFZ-B548 | reverse complement strand
GTCGAGATGTTCGAGGTGGAGTCTGTGGTGGAGCGTGGGTTGGTGTTGGGGGGTGTGAATGAGACGGATCGTTGTGTTGACGGTGTGACGTTGGCGGATTTGGTGGCGGCTTCGGTTGAGGTGTCGTCGGGTCGTGTGGCTGTGGTGTTCGGTGATGTGGTGTTGTCGTATGCCGAGTTCGGTGTGCGGGTGAATCGGTTGGCGCGGTGGTTGATCGGGCGTGGTGTGGGGCCGGATGTTTTGGTGGGTCTTGCGGTGGAGCGTTCGGTGGAGATGATCGTGGCGATGCATGCGGTTGTTGCTGCGGGTGGTGCGTATGTGCCGATTGATCCGGAGTTGCCGGTGGGCCGGATCGGGTTTGTGGTTGATTCGGCTGCGCCGCAGCTCGTGTTGACTGTTTCTGCGTTTGTGGGTGTGTTGCCTGTGGGTGTGGATGTTGTTGTTCTCGATGGTCTTGATGTGGGCGGGTTTTCGGGTGGTCGGGTTTCTGATGGTGATCGGGTTGCGCCGTTGCGGTCGGGTAATGCGGCGTATGTGATGTTCACGTCGGGTTCGACGGGTCGGCCGAAGGGGGTGTCGGTCAGTCATGGGGCGATTGTCAATCAGTTGGCGTGGTTGGCTGGGGAGTACGGGGTGGGTGCTGATGATCGGGTGATGGCGCGTGCGCCGTTCACGTTCGATGTGTCGGTGTGGGAGTCGTTTTTGCCGTTGACGGTGGGTGCGCGGTTGGTGGTGACGCGGCCGGGTGGGCATCGTGAGTTGGATTATCTTGCGGGTGTGATGGTCGAGCATGCGATTTCGGTGGCGGAGTTCGTTCCGTCGGTGCTTGCGGCGTTGGTGGCTGATGGTTTTGGTGGTGCGTTGGGTTCGTTGCGGCATTTGTTTGCCGGTGGTGAGGAGTTGTCGCCGGAGCTTGCGGTGGCGTTGGGTTCGTTGACGTCGGCCGCGGTGCATAACACGTACGGTCCGACGGAGGCGGCGATTACGACGACGGCGCATCGGATTGTGGGTTCGGTGTCGGGGGTGGTGCCGATCGGGACGCCGGTGTGGAATACGCGTGGGTATGTGTTGGATTCGCGGTTGCGTCCCGTGCCGGTGGGTGTTGCGGGTGAGTTGTATCTCGATGGTGCGCAGTTGGCTCGTGGTTATCATCGGCGTCCGGATTTGACGTCGGATCGGTTTGTGGCGAATCCGTTTGTGGTGGGTGCTCGGATGTATCGCACGGGTGATCGTGTGTTGTGGAGTGCTGCTGGGTCTTTGGTGTATTTGGGTCGGTCGGATTTTCAGGTGAAGATTCGTGGGGTGCGGATCGAGCTCGGTGAGATCGAGTCGGCGTTGGGTGCGTTGCCGGGTGTTTCGGGTGCTGTGGTGGTGGTGCATGGGGGGAGTCGTCTGGTCGGGTATGTGACGGCTGGATTCTCGGTCGATGCGGAAGTTTCGGTGGATTCGGTGGGGGCGCGGGCTGCGGTGGGGTTGGTGCTTCCGTCGTACATGGTTCCGGATGTGGTGGTTGTTGTTGACGAGTTCCCGTTGTCGAGTGCGGGGAAGTTGGATCGGAAGGCGTTGCCGGAGCCTGTTTTCGGTGTGCGGGTGTTTCGGGCGCCTGGTTCTGCTTCGGAGTTGGTGGTGGCTGCTGCTTTTGCGGTGGTTTTGGGGTGTGAGTCGCGGGTTGGTGTCGATGATGATTTCTTCGAGTTGGGTGGTAATTCGCTCAATGCGAC
>NZ_CAIJDS010000139.1:0-1790 GCF_903819475.1 Rhodococcus sp. UFZ-B548 | reverse complement strand
GACATCGTCTCCCGGTGCGCGACCTGGTAACTGGGGAGTTTGTCGGTAACCAGCATCCGCCGCGGGTGCTGGTTACCGACATTTAGATTGGGTGAGGGTCCACGAGACGAACGACACACCGACTGGAACGCAAGGCGATTCCCGAAGTTTTCAGTGTTCGCCCGCGGACCCGCCCGGGTCGGATCGGTGTCCCTGTTCGGGAACTCGAAGCTGTTCTCACAGACGGACTTCTGCTTACAGAATGTCTGGGCCGTGCCGTCCCCGCTCTGGGCTCGTCACCTTCGATCCTCGAACAGATAGGGCGCAGCACATGAATCTCACCCTCGGAATCTACCTCGCCTGCCGGGGAGCGCATCAAGCCTCGCTCGCGCGACCAGACGGCAGCTACACCTGGACCGGCAAGAAATTCACCCGCCCACCCCCACGACCTCGAATGAATATGGGCCGACCTCGAACTCGGCGAGAGCGACACCGTAACCGTGGTCCTCGAACCCACCCGCAACGCCTGGGCGCCCGTCGACTCGTGGTTTCCTCGTGGTTTCGCCGCCGCGGTGCCACCATCGCCCTGGTGCCCACCACGCAGTCCGCGGACCTGCGGGCCTACTACTGGCAAACACACCAAGAATGACCACCTCGACTCCACACTGCTCGCCCGGCTGCCGCTGCTCCATCGAAGAGGGACTGCGGAGCACACCAACGACGGACCCGCCGACCCGCTGCGCAGAGCGGTCAAGATGCGATCGTCGATCGTCAAGCGCCGCACCGCGATCTACCAACGACTGGACGCGCAACTCGAACTGCTCGGCCCCGCCTGGTACGACGCCTTGGGCAGCAACTACGGCAAATGCGCACTAGCCGTTCTGATCCGTTACGCCGACCCGACCGGCATCCTGCGTCTGGGCCCCGCCCGTCTGACCCGATTCCTGGTCCGCCACTCTCGCGGCGCCTGGCGCGACGAACAGGCCCGAACGTTGCTGGCTGCGGCGCGTGAATCAGTCGAACTGTGGGGTCCTGACGGCATCGATTTCGCCGAACTCGCTGCCGACATCGCAGTCGAGGCGCTGCAGGCCCGAGTGCTCACCGAGCAGATCGAGGACCTCGACGAGCGGATCGCTGATCTCTACGAGGAAGCCGATCCGACAGGGATCATCGCCTCCGCACCCGGGATGGGGCCGGTGAACTCCGCTGTCGTCGCCGGCCGGATCGGTGACCCGCACCGGTTCACCAGTCTCGCCGCGATCCGCGCCTACTCCGGACTGGTCCCCAAGGTCAGCCAGTCCGGGCTGCACAACCACCAATACGGGCTGACCAAGGCCGGGGACCCGCTCTTGCGGGAGGCTCTGTTCAATGCCGCCGACCACGCCCGCAAGGCGGACCCGCAGCTCGCGGTGAAGTATGTCCGGCTCAGGAACTCCGAACGTCACCACGACTGGGCGATCTGTCACATCGCGACCATGCTGCTGACCAGGATCGCCGCCTGCTGGCGTGCCGGAGAGCATTACGTGTTGCGCGATACCGACGGCCGCATCATCACGCCCGCGGAGGGCCTCAGCATCGTCGGTGAACACCACCAGGTTGACCCGAAGATTCGAGAGAAGGCTGCTCACCACCGTCAGTCGAAGCGGCTGAAGGTGGGGCGGGTCGGGAGCAACAGGAGTCGCCGAGCGCTCCAACATCCCGGCCCGCCGATTCCGAGTTTACGAGGGTCGATGTCGCTTGACTGTTGTTAGGAACTCAAACTCCCCAGTTACCAGGTCGCGCACCGGGAGACGATGTCAACGGTCGAGCAT
>NZ_CAIJDS010000138.1:0-1867 GCF_903819475.1 Rhodococcus sp. UFZ-B548 | reverse complement strand
GAGATGCCACTTGTCGACTGCGATCCGCGCGTCCGGCAGGGCGGTGCGGATCCCGGATCGACAGGTACAACAGCGCCCGCCCGCACACCCGCCTCGGCAACGCCCCACCCGCCGAGTACGAGGCAGCGCACTGCGCTGAGCCCACCAAGTCATCGCGACCGGCAATGACACCTGCATAGACGTGGCATCAACGCGTAGATGTTTCAGTTTCTTCTGTGCTGGGGCTGTGTCAGGTGCTGGACCGGGTGTAGGCAGCGGCGCGCACCACATCGTCGTCCTCCAGTCCAGCTCCTAGTGCTCCGCCCACGGTGGCCAGGCTGGCGGTGAGCCAGCTGATCTTCGCGTAGTCCAAAGCGTTCACTGGGTGACCGGCGACACCGGCCAGTACCTGCTCGTCGATGAGCAGCAGCGCGCCGACCCAGGACAGGATGAATAAGCCGAGGTAGAACACCACAACCCCGATGGCCACGGTCGCGGTGGTGGCCAAATTGAACAGGATCACCTGCTCACGTTGGGCTCGCCGCCGTGGGCGCTCCCACAAGTCGGCTCCCAGGATCAGGGTGGCACTCACCGCCCCGATCGCCATCACCGCCAGCAGGACCAGGCGCACCGGCCCGTAGGCCATGGCCAGTACCCATAGGTCCGAGGCCACCAATGTCAGCATGCCGGTGGCCGCTGCCACGACCATCGCCCGGGAGAGCCGGGCCACGAAGGCCCAAGGCTGGTTGGCGCGGATCATGCCCAGCAGCAACCGCACGTTGCCGCTCAGCACTCGGGCCGTGAACTGCACGACGTTGTCGTCCGGGCGTTCGTCGAGATCGGTGGACAGCTGGTGGGCTCTTCGAGCAAGATCCCGCTGGGCGTTGAGGTCTTCGGCGTCGTAGCCCAGGAGCTGCCCGACCACGTGCACGGTGGTCTCTTGCACCTTCTGCCGCACGTGCACGGCTCCCAGGGTTGGGACGGAGACCAGTCCTACCCCGTGCACGGGGTAGGACTGGGTGAGCACCGGACGTCGGCCGGTCTTCAGTGGGATCTCGGTGAGCACCACGGCCAAATCCCAGTTCTCCTCCAGCACGCGGTTTCGGGCCGCCTCCAGCAGGTCCAAGGTCTCGGTGGGTGGATCGACCAGCCGGTCTTCGGCCATCTTCAGTTGCCAGCGCACTCCCGGATACCGCTGCACCAAAATCTTGCGCACCGAGGTGGTGACCTCGGGGCCGAGCATCGCACTCAGGGATGGTGAGACCACCAGGCCGATGAGCAGCTCGGCATCGGAAAGGGGTTCGGCAGGATCGGCGGTGGATCGGCAACGCTTAGCAGTCACCGCTCCATGGTGAGGCAACCACGGGCCGATTGCCACTGGCTCGATGGAGCCCCAAGGTTTCGTGCAGCACCGCGGGCCGGATTCGGTGGTCGCCTCGATCCCGGAGAGAGCGGTGCTGCTCACTGCGAAATCCTCTCCCCGCCGACGCCGCCAGCGCGAAGACATCACAGCCAGCGGGCCCGGGACCTGCCGGTGTCGAGGACGGCTTCTCGATGATGCTGCAGTGACGGATCGGTTGAAGTGCTTCGGCGGTGTGGGAGCAGTGATCAGCGTGGGGGCGGTCGATTCCGTTCGGACAGGTGATGCATCGACTGCCCAGCGGCAGGTGCGGTACTGATGCGGGGGTACCCGGTGCAGGGGTGTCAAGGCCCAGCTCCGAAGACGGCAAGCCGGGCACGTGAAAGGCGAATTATGGCCCGCCGCAACCCGAGCGGGAAGGCATGTGTGGCACGAGGCGCCGAAGACGGGCCGGGCGTTTACTGCAGAGATAAATGGCTCTCCGCATTTGAGCGGGGCGTGTGCTGATTTCATGCTGCTGGTCTCTGC
>NZ_CAIJDS010000137.1:0-2187 GCF_903819475.1 Rhodococcus sp. UFZ-B548 | reverse complement strand
TCGACAAGGGGTATAGAGCTAACTCACTTACTGCCGAGATTATGAAACAGATGCTCTCACATCGACAGTGGTTGGATGATTGCGATGGGAACTCCGGACGTGGAGAAGCGAATCACGCAGGAGATTCCAAGGCGATATTCATTTCGTGCAGGGTGGAAGATTTGCGTAGCCGCGCAGGCCTGCCAGATATTTTTATAGATTCGATAACCTTTGCATTCGACGATAAGTCGGAAATCAGTTTCGAAAACTCGTCGGCGTAGTTCTGTCCGTCAAAATTTTTTGCACTAACTTGCCGGCATGTTTGTGACATTATTGCCATTTCACTAGCTGTGGTTTTAAGCACGCGCATCAGCCCCGAACGTAAATCTTGCGCGTTCCGAGACTCGAAAAGCCAGCCAGTTTCTCCATCTGTCACCACTTCCGATACGCCAAATACGTCCGCAGCGAGAACTGGAACCCCAAATGTCATTGCTTCGAGAATCGATCTCGGAAGTGATTCGACATCGGATGCACTTACTAGCACATCAGCGGCACGAAACCAGCGATACGTATTTGAATCGATGTCGACGATACGTACTGACGAACTTATCCCAAGATCGTTGACCGCTCGAATAACTGAATCACCATATGGGCTAGGGTGGTTGCCGACGATGACCAGTTTTGCATTCGGATAGTTTTCGACGGCTGCGGCGAATTCGTGCACAAGGGCGAACTGCGACTTCCGTTCCTGAACTATTCCCATGCAGAGCAGAATGAAATCCGACTCCTCGAATCCCAATCCCTCTCGAATTGTGGACTTTGAGTGTTCGGCCTCGTAACTTTCAATCACTGGGAGGTCGATACCGTATCGAATGCAGCGGGTACGAAGTTGTGGCAACATGTCGCGAAACATATTCTCCGTAGCTTCGGCGACGAATATATTCACATTGGTATTGAGAAGAGTCGTTCGCAGTCTCGCGACTACATTCTGGTCAGGTTTGTTAAGATGGCCACCCCACAGGTGCGTATTGAAGACGTCTAACTGAAATGACTCGTGGATGACCCATGCGACTGGGATTCCAATCTGGATAGCCGCATCGGCGCCGATGAACTCACCGAGGGTGTTAGCAATAACCACATCACATTTCCAAGCGAGCAGCAACGCGGAGAGCTCAGCGCGGCGATCGACGTATCTACGCGCATCTGATGGGGCTTCCGATCCTAGGTGGACCTCGATGCCTGCAGATTCGAGCTCCGCTCGCAATACACCGTCGCGTGGGCAGATCACCAAAAAATCGGCGACATCGTCGGCCGCCATCCGCAGCAGAAGTTCCTGCAGATACAGCTCGCCGCCGCCGATGTTCAGGGAGTGGGCAAATACACACACGCGCGGTCTATCGATCGTAAGCCTTGGAACTGAACGACTCAGACCCCCGAAACTGGCAGCGGAAGGCAACGCTGGCACGGGTACTTGCGCGGCAACGGTCACGACAACACGATTCGACCGCCACGCGGTACCGTCTGCAGCAACTGCTCGTACGGAAATCGAGACCTTGCGATCTGCTTTTCCTGCCGGCAATGCAATTGTCTCGCTGAATCCAGCTCCAACGTCAAACATAACGTCTTGGACCTTTGCATCAACCACATCGTGGCGAGGCTCGCACCGTCGCGCTCGTATCGGTTTTTCGTTGTCAATCTGGATTAGGACAACGTCGGCGGCTCGTTGTCCGATCATCGCCCACCCTGCAACCCTGACAACATTCTGGCTGACAACGTCCCCCTGGCGAGGAAAATCAAGGTTACCGCTCACGTTCTCGGTGTTTGCTGAGCGTTGCAAAATCCGTCTCAGCGAGGAGCCTCGCGCTCCGTTCAACATTCGAGACGATCTAGCCTTAAACGTACGGCGAACTCGCCCATTGAATGCTGTGGCATAGCGTTTCATGTCACGTAACATAGCTTAGATTTGCCGTAACTGGACAATCTCTTGATCGGTTATGACGACGCTGAAGATACTGCGAGGAGATAGCTGAGGTCCCCAACAGAACCCGACGTGGCCACGGCGCTGGTTCTGCCACAGAGTCGCGCGCCTTTCCGCGGACGATGGTATTTCGTTGCAGAGCCTGACGGGCTGCTCAAACACACCCATCGACCGACGCAGGAGATGTCAGATGCAGCCGCTATGCCACCCCGTCCGACTCACAAAGGGGC
>NZ_CAIJDS010000136.1:0-2211 GCF_903819475.1 Rhodococcus sp. UFZ-B548 | reverse complement strand
GCTTCTGCGGTCGGGACGACCACCTGATACGGGCCGTCCGCATCCGTCGGATACATCGTCCGCAACGCCTCGTGACGGGAGAACACATCCGTCACCGCAGCCCGGAACGCCTCCACATCCAACGCCCCTTCCAAGCGCAGAGCCATCGGGATGTTGTAGGAAGTCGACTCGGTGTCGAGTTGGTTCAAGAACCACATCCGCTGCTGCGCCAACGACAACGGCACCCGAGACGCCCGAACCCCCGCCACCAACGCCTTCCGACCACCAACACCCACACCAGCAGCAACCACACCCGCCAACGCCCCCACCGACGACGCATCGAACAACACCGACAACGGCACCGACGACTCCAACGCCGCACCCAACCGCGACACCACCTGAGTCGCAATCAACGAGTTACCACCCAACTCGAAGAAATCATCATCGAGCCCCACACCCGACACACCCAACACCGACTCGAACACCGACGCCACCAACAACTCCACCGACGACACCGGAGCCCGCCACACCCGAGCCACCGCCACCGGCTCCGGCAACAACCGCCGATCCAACTTCCCCGCAACACTGAGCGGAAACGCATCCAACACCACAACATGCGCCGGCACCATATACCCCGGCAACACCCCACCCACAACCAACTTCAACTCATCCACATCAACCGAAAAACCAGACGCACCAACCACATACGCCACCAACTGATCCGAACGAACCACCACAACCGACTGCGCCACCGACACCTGCGCCGACAACACCGCCTCAATCTCACCCAACTCGATCCGCAACCCCCGCAACTTCACCTGGAAATCACTACGACCGATGTACTCCACCTCACCGTCAACAGACCACCGCACCACATCCCCCGTGCGATACATCCGCTCACCAGCAACCACACCGAACGGATTCGCCACAAACCGATCCGCACTCAAATCAGCACGCCCCACATACCCACGCGCCAACTGCACACCCGCCAGATACAACTCACCCGCAACACCCACCGGCACCGGACGCAACCACGCATCCAACACCAACAACCGCGTATTCCACACCGGACGACCAATCGGCACCACCACCGAATCCGACGCCACCACCTCATGGAACGTCACATCCACCGCAGCCTCGGTCGGACCATACAAATTATGCAAACCAACCCCAGGCAACACCTCCCCCACCCGAGACGCCACCGACACCGACAACGCCTCACCCGAAGCAAACACCAACCGCAACGACGACCCAGCCCCCACCGAACCAACAGACCCAGCCGAATCAGCCACCACAGAATCCGCCAACGACTCCACGAACACCGACAACATCGACGGCACAAAATGCACCACCGACACCGACGACTCCACAATCGTCCGCACCAAATACCCCGGATCCCGATGACCATCCGGAACCGCAATCACCAACCGCGCACCAACCTGCAACGGCCAGAACAACTCCCACACCGACACATCAAAAGTCACCGGCGTCTTCTGCAACACCACATCACGAGCACCAAGCCCGTACTCCCCCTGCATCCACAACAAACGATTCACAATCGCCGCATGCGAGACCCCCACACCCTTCGGCCGACCCGTCGACCCCGACGTGAAAATCACATACGCCGTATTCTCCGCACGCAACCGACCCAACCGCTCGGAATCCACCACCGGCGACGCATCGAACCCCGACACATCCACCACATCCACCAACAACACCGGCACCCCACCCACACCGACAAAACCATCACGCACCGTCGACAACACACACACCGGACGCGCCGTCTCCACCACAAACGCCACACGATCCACCGGCGCATCCACATCCAACGGCACATACGCACCGCCAGCCTTCAACACCGCATAAATACCCACCAACATGTCAACACTACGACGAATCGCCAACCCCACCAACGACTCCGGACCAACACCCTCCGCAATCAACCGACGAGCCAACCGATTCACACGCGCATCGAACTCACCAAACGAAACACCCACACCCTCGAACTCCACCGCAACCGCACCCGGAGAACGCACCACCTGCTCATCAAACAACGACACCAAACTCGCCCCACCACCAACAACACGAGCAGTATCCGACCAACCCCCCAACACCAACGACCGCTCCACCCCACCCAACACATCAACATCCCCCACACCCACACCCGACACAAACCCACCCAACACACGCACCAAACGCTCACCCAACACCACAACCGAACCCTCGTCGAAG
>NZ_CAIJDS010000135.1:0-2550 GCF_903819475.1 Rhodococcus sp. UFZ-B548 | reverse complement strand
CGGCCAGTAGTTCTCCCCGCTGGTGGCCACGGGTTCTCCCCGGTGGCGGCCAGTTGTTTTTCCCCACCCGCTTTCTGATTTGGGTTAGCTGAAGGGCTTCACCCCCTTGCCGGTGGTGGCTTCGGTGAGGCGGAAGGAGTCGCCGTCGGTGACGACGACGTGCGCATGGTGCAGGAGCCGGTCAACGGTGGCGGTGGCCAATGTTTTGGGCATGATCTCGTCGAAGCCGGAGGGGTGCAGGTTGCTCGAGACGGCAATCGCTCGGCGTTCGTAGGCAGCGTCGACGAGGCGATAGAATCCTTCGGCGGCGTCTTCAGAGACCGGGAGCAGACCGATGTCGTCGACGATGATCAGGTCGGAGCGGATGATCCTCGTCAGGGCTCGGGCGATGGAGTCGTCGGCACGGTGCCGGCGGACCAGGGCACCGAGGTCTTCGATGGTGAACCAAGACACCGCCAGCCCAGCTTCGACTGCGGCCTGCCCGAGTGCCTCGGTGAAGTGAGACTTGCCAGTTCCCGAAGGCCCACAGACGCAGAAACATTCACGCCGCCCGACCCACTCCAGGGTGCGGAGCGCGTCCTGGGTGGCGCGGGGAATCGACGATTTCGTTTCGTCCCAGTCGCCGAAGGTCTTGCCGGTAGGGAAACCCGCGCGTTTGCGGCGAGTGTGCAGGTTCGCCCGGTCCCGGCCGGCGGCTTCCTCAGCGAGGAGAACCCGCACGACTTCGGCGGGGTCCCAGCGTTGGGCTTTCGCGGTCGGGATGATATCGCTCAAGGACCTGCGGATATGGGGCAGTTTCAGGCGTTTAGTCAGGTCGATCGCCTCGGCCAACGGGTCGCCGTTAGCGCTGGTAACAGTGCGCAAAGGGGTGCTCATCAGGCGTCATCGCTTTCATCGTCAGTAGTGGCTGGGCTGGCCGGCGCTGGTGTCTGGCCGAAGGTGGACCAGGCGGCGGTGCCCGGTTGCAGAGTGTGGTTCTCGCTGCGACGGACCGGATCAGCGTGTTCGTGGGTGACTTGGTAGTCGAGGATCGAGATCAGGTCCCGATCGGCGAACCGGCCGGTCATCGCCGCCGTCCCCAACGCTCTGTCGACTGCGTCCGGGGAGTGCAGCTTCGAAAGGTCCACGGCCTCGGCCATCTTCGCCCTGATGCGGCGCGCTCCCGCGGCGGCAGCCTCGACCAGCCAGCTGTTGGCACCCTGGCCCAACTGTAGGAAGGCGAGCTCGGCGGCGGTACGAGGCTTGGGCACCCGGTCGGCGGCGTCGCGGTCTGGGCGGGGTGGGTAGTGGTCGTTGTCGAGGACCGGTGAACCGGGTTGGCCGCGGCGGTGCCGCGCGACTTCGACTGCACCGCCATCATTGTCGACGGCGGTCACGATCAGCTCCTCACCATGGAAGCGGGCCCAGACCCGAGTGTCGATCAACGTGTGCGGCACCGAATACCGCACCCCTTCCACCGAGATCGTCGACTCCCAGTTCACCCGCCGGGTAGTGCCGAACACCGCGGTGAACGGAGATTTCGGCAGCGGATGCAGCCGCTGCAACTCTTCGGCCAGCCGCTCGACCGGCCGCCGCCGAGTAGAGCTGTGGACGCGGGTGTTGACGTCGGTGCAGAACTGCCGGCAAGCCGACTCGAGCTCACCGAAAGAGTGATACTGCTCGCGCAGGTTCACCTCCTTCGGCAACAGGTCGGCTTTGGCGATCCGCACCGTCGCCTCACTTCCTCCCTTCGACTCCGGATCAGCAGGTAAACACGTCCGCAGCGTCGTGCCGTAATGCCGTGCCACCTCCACGATCTCCGGATTGCGGACCGCGATCCCGGCCACGTGATCGATCGTCGCGGTCTTCTCGTTGTCGGTGAGGACATAGACCGGAACCCCGCCCAAGCGGCGGAATGTCGCATCCAAACACGCCGCCACCGTCGGCAATGTCTTGTCCCAGATCGGGATCACCACCCGAAATCGCGACCACGCCAACCATGTGCAGAACAACGTCGTCTTCCGGCCGGAAATCGTTGGCCCGTCACCGAAGTCGTACTGTAACCACAGCCCAGGTTCGGTTACCCACGGCCGATACACTCGCCGCCGACCAGCCCGAAACTGGGCCTTCGCCTCCGCGACCGTCCGGCGCGTGGTCCGCTCACCGCCGGTGAACCCCAGCGCGACGATCCGTTCGTGGATGACATCCGCGCGGACCTTGCCCTGCGAGCGGACCACCAACTCCTCGATCTTCGGCAGAAAGTCGTCGATCGCCCGCGCTCGATGCCGCCGGCGGTCCGGCGGCTGCCCCGCAGCGCGCATCTGCACATACCGGGCCACCGTGTGGTGATCACACCCAGCCAGCTCCGCCGCCGCCCGATAACTACCCGTGAGGTCGTACGCCTCCAAAATTTCCATGATCTCCCTGCTCGATTTCATCCACCCAGCGTTGCCGGGACCGAATCTGACTCACAGCAGGTGGGGAACTATCTGGCCGTACGCGGGGAGAAACCATGGCCACAAAATGCGCCATAAATGGCCGCCAGTGGGGAGCTTACGATGGCCGTCGACA
>NZ_CAIJDS010000134.1:0-2643 GCF_903819475.1 Rhodococcus sp. UFZ-B548 | reverse complement strand
CGACCGCCCGCCGCTTACCGCCGGCACCGCGTAACCAACGTCCGCGCCTCCTACACTAGCGAGCGACAATCTATACGCGTGTATCGTCCGTGTCGTCCAGGCCGGAGAACGAGAACGGCAATTCATGCACTAGCCTGTGCGATTGTCGAGTGAATCGCACCCGGTTCACAGCCTAAGTGAGAAGGCTCCCCTATGAAGAAGAGTATGCAACCCAACGCCGTGACTGTTGTGGTTCCAGTCTACGGAGATTGGGACTCTTTGGCCCAATGTATCGACTCGTTGCTGCTGAACGTTACATCACCACACCAGGTGATCCTCGTCAATGATGTTGGGCCGGACGCCAACTTTCTAGAATCAGCCATACTCGAAAAAATATCAGGGATATCCAATTTTCGATATTTTCGAAATGAAACCAATCTCGGATTTGTCAAAACGTGCAATCGGGCCGCATACGAACTTGATACCACCGATAATGATATCCTCTTACTCAACAGTGATACGATCACGACGCCGGGATTTATCGAAGAGATGGCCACGGTACTCGCATTGTCATCCCGGCACGGGACCGTGTGCCCACGTAGCAACAATGCAACTATTGCCTCTATTCCACTAAACTTCAAGAACAGCGGAATCCTGGAACGAGATATTGACTACGCCCGAGACATACACACTTCTTTAAGTGGGAGACTTCCCAGATTCAGCATAGTTCCGGTAACCCCGGGATTTTGCATACTAATACGACGCACTCTAATAAAAAATTTCGATTTGTTCGACGAAATCTACGGACACGGATACAGCGAAGAGAACGACTTTTGCCTACGAATCAACAAGTACGGCTACTCGTCCGTAATGGCAAACCGCGCGTTCGTAGCACATCTGGAAACTAAAAGCTTCACAGCCGAACAAAAAAGTGCATTGCAGTCAACTAATGAGCTCATCATGACCAAGCGCTATCCATACTATGAAGAATTTGTTCGCAAATATCTTGACTTTTATATCGATCCAGTGGACCGGTTTGCCGACGTCATCGCAGGAACTAAAGGTACCACCAAAGTTCTCATCAACCTTCATCACCTCTCTAACACATACAACGGAACGTCACGAAACGCGCTCAGCCTACTGTCGTACATCCGTGACCAGTCCTCCAATTTGCATGACATCGAATTCACGGTGGTCGCTGGATCTGAAAGCTCAAAGTTTCACCACCTCGATACATTTGGAATTCGTGTCATAAAGAGTCGTGACATTGATGAACTGTTCGACGTCGGATATTGCCCCAGTCAGATATTTCATGCGGAAACGCTGCAAATAATGAACAAATACTGCCTGAGAATCGCGTTCTCTCATCTTGATATCATTGCAATTAGAAGTAATCATCTTCTATCTCAAGATTACCAGTATCGGACTATCCTCAATGATGCAGTTACTTTTTCCGACAAAGTCATCTCCATCAGCAATTTCTCGCGTGATGATTTTGGCGACTATTTTGGCTGCACAGAGACGGAACGTCCAGGAAAATTTGTCACGGTACATCAAGGGTATCCCGACAATCATACTTTTACTGGCGCATTCTCATCTGAAATACCCACCACGGTACGTACGCTGATTTCAATTGGTCGCTATGCCCTCGTTTTCGGAAACGATTTCGATCACAAGATGGTGCGCGAGACGCTGCCACACCTGTCGAAATGTTTCGAGGAAATTGTTGTCATAGGTCCCACGAAGCTAAACGGTATAGAAACTGGAAACAGCAGGGTGCATTTCGTCGGAAGTGGCGGTCTGTCCGACCGCGCTGTCGATGAACTGCTCGAGAACGCTCAACTTGTATTCTTTCCCTCCGCCTACGAGGGGTTTGGTCTTCCGATCGCGGAAGCAGCTAAACACCGAAAACCCCTCGTAGTTCAACGTACCGAAGGTTCGGAAGAGATTTGTGCACTATACGAATCCATCATTCCTATCGGCTATTTCAACGAGCTCAGTGAAATAGCCCCCGCGGTGAGTACTGCACTATCAGAGTTTGAGTCGGACCCGTACGCTGTCGGCCGTACCTTGAGTGACTACAACCGAGATGTCGTGCAGATCATCACCGAACTTGCCGCAACTGAGATCGACGACGCAAGGCTCAGAGACCGATGGACCTACCTCGCTAAGGTTCAGGACTATGCGCCTGCGGAACAAATTCGGCCCTTCAGTCGAGTTCTCAACCATGCTGTCATCGTGGTGAGGGCCCGGTACCTGATGAAGTTCAAAGCTCGCTTTCCAAATCAGTACCTCCGGGCACGCGATTTGTATCGACGCTCTCGACTGATATCCCGCTGAGTACAGGATGACAACACAACGCCGTGCCCGTGTGTGACGCGTGGCCTTTTTCGGACCCAATTACCTTGACAATGTCTGCCCCGTTCTGTCCTTCAGCTGACCGTTTGTCGCGATAAGCAGCCAAGCCGTACCGCGCTACCTCCATCGCTCGATGATCATCGAGAAAGCGGTAGATGCCTCGGGAACTGATGTTCCCGAGGCATCTACCGCTTTCTCTTAGCAATCTCTATGCTGATGACTGTTCGCCTGCGCACGCGCGCCTATCATCGTGGTTGGGTCCCTGTGTAGAAGTCCAGTGTCTGTGTGACTTTCGTGTCCGATAAT
>NZ_CAIJDS010000133.1:0-2650 GCF_903819475.1 Rhodococcus sp. UFZ-B548 | reverse complement strand
TTGTAGGTGTCGGACAGCGGGTTGTCCGTACCGAGGTCGGTCACGCCCTACAGTTCGAAACTGACGCGCACGTTCGATACTTCGTCGAGGAGAACCCCGCCCTCACCCTTCATGACGACACCGAAGTCGCCATCAGCCTTCCGGCACCTGCACCCGGGGCAGACATCGCAGCGGAACTGACCGGCGCGACAATCGAACTCAGCACCTGCACCGCAGACGGATCACTCGTCGTACTGTTCGACACCGGGACTGTACTGTCGGTGCCACCGTCGCCGGATTTCGAAAGTTGGAACGTCTCCGCGCCCGGGAACGTGCTCGTCGTCTCGACACCTGGCGGCACGATCGCAGCGTGGAACTGGCCCAGCACCGACGGACATGGCTATCCATGAATACCGGGACCGACGCCCGAGCGATACTCCCGGGACCACAAATTTGTCGCACACTTCATCCCCGCCGGAAACTTCCTGACCGTCAATCGCGAGGACAAGACTCATGACTTCGGACAACCCGCACGATCCTTCACCCGAATCACCAGATCTTCACCCTCTGATCCTCGAGGTAGCCGACGACTACGATCACGGCCGAACTTCCCTGCGCGCCTTGGTAACCGTCTACGAATCGATCGTCGACAAGTACGAGCACGAACAACACGATCGCCACGAAGACCTACGCTGGGCATGGGGGCAGATCGAAATCATGAACGCTCTACGACACGATGACCCGAGCCGCGCACCGCAAGACGAGGCCGAAGCGTACGAAACCATCGATGGGTTCGTGACTACATTCCAGTCGCTCCATTCCGCCTGAGCCGTCGCCGATAGTGCTGCCGATCAGCAGGTTCGATAGACCGGAGGCCCATCGATGATCCGCAAGATTCAAGCCACGGACGGTGTCTGACTCAACGAGGAGTGACCTTTGGACTGCCGTCGACGATGCGTCCGTTGCCGGGCCTACTCGCGTGCAAGGGAACTCGGGGAATGATCTGCACTGACAGTTGCGGGTGCAGCCTGCAGAATGAGCGCAAGACGTCGACGGTGGACCGACTGGATTGTGTATGCGCGCACTCCGCAGGCTGCTTGCGGAACTGTACCCGGAGATGACTGTGTCTAATCTCTGCTGTTCGCAGTGGCAGTCGGCGGCCGAGCGCAGACGGCGACACACTTCGACTCAGGAAGGGCGCGTGGTTCTCGGGTGTTTTCGGTTGGAAACACCTGCAGTTCGCGCCAGCGATGAAAGAGGTGGCGGAATCCACACAGGGCCAGGCCGAAGGGCGTATGTGAGAAACGCTTCCCCTCACACCCGCTTTCGTATCAGTGTTGAATGTCGTGTCGCCTTAAAGGGATCGAATTCAGTGCGCGGCGTCGAAGGCGTCGAGGATCTCCGCGTTGACCCGTCCCCGCGGTGCCACGTCGTAGCCGTTCTTGACTGCCCAGTCCCGCACTGCCTGCAACTGCTCTTTCGAGCGACCTGAACCGGTATCCTTCGCCGTCACATCAGCTTTTCTGCCGCGGCGTGCTTTTCCGACTTTCTCGGCGACCTTCACGAAAGGCTCGAGGGCGGCGTTGAACTTGTCGACGTTCGTCGGCCGCAGATCGATCATGTAGTCCGACCCCTGATACGAGAATTGGACGCGTTCGCCGAATCCGTCGTCGATCGGCTTACCGTCGAGATCGTCGATAAGTTGGCGAATCACTCTCAGCCATGCAGCATCGTCTCCAATTCGATAGGAATCTCTCCAATGACCGGGTAACCCTAGCAACCCTTGTGTCGGTACCGAGACGACGTCTAGCGACAGTATTTCGGCGCAGAGAGATGCTTCTCGCGGGCTCTGCCGCCGAGTCGTCAACTGGTACCGTGCTCTCATGCCCAGCGATTCTTCGGCTAATCGTGACCATGCTCAATCAGTTGCGCGTATCGCCAGGGACGGTGCCCGCGTGCGAGTAAGGGACACCCATCGCTCATTTCAAGAATTCGTCACTCTCGTGGATAGCCGGTACGCATATTCGTTGCCCTATTCTGCGGCACCGAACTTGCGACTTCCTTTCGATACATGGGAGCGCGAGACGAAAACCTTGGTCGACGTCCGGCGATTGTGGGAGTACGCGATCGATCTCGACACCGGCGTACGCCATGAGATGGAGTGGTTCACCCCTGTGTGGCAGAAGATGTGGCCGGGGATCGCACGACACCAACTTGCCTCGATCGACGAGAGGACCAACCGAGAGTCGGTCAACCTGGTGTGGGTCTTGATCGACGAGAAGTCGGCTGAGTTGACGAAGAAATGCCTGGCCGAAGCGTCAATCTCTGGGGTGGACGTCATCTCCATCGAGGAGTGGTTGTCCAGAAAGGGTCGCACGGGCGAAACGGTCCCGGTCATCGGATAGCACCGAACGTCAGAGACCGAACGCACTGTGCAACGCAAGGCAAGTCCTGCAGTCGGTTTGATGGGAGACGTAGTGGATCTGATGCATGTTGCGAGGTTTGTCGCCGCACCGGAGCTGGTCGAGATCGACGACCTCACAATGCCGGGCCGTCGACACCTACCGGAGCACTGGCTGCACGCACTCGCCGGGGACCGTACGTGGCGCGTAGCGGAAGTGTTGAAGCGGTGGAACCACTTCGGGCGACCGATCATGTCCGACACCTACAC
>NZ_CAIJDS010000132.1:0-2666 GCF_903819475.1 Rhodococcus sp. UFZ-B548 | reverse complement strand
TGTGGCCGAGCTGCGGCCTCGTGTCGTTGTCGGTGGCGACGGGAAGGCGAGTCGCACGTTGCGCATGAGGTCCTCGAGGTGGGCGCCTTCGGCGGACCGCGCCGATACCGGTGGGTGCGCTTCGGTGAGGGCTTTGTTCAGCACCGCTTCGAGGCGGTCTGTTCGGGTGGTGGATTGGTTGTAGAAGCGTGCGTAGACGAATTCGGTTCGTAGCGGCGCATTTTCGGAGAATTGTGCGATGTCGAGTTCGTATCCGGCATGGCGGGAGAGTTCGGAGAAGAACACGAATTGTGTTCGGGTGTTTCCTTCTCGGAAACTGTGGATGGTGTTGATTTCGCCCCAGTGTTCAGCGAGACCGGTGAGGAATTCTTCGCGGCCTCGGCCGCGGAGGAGGTCTTGTTTCGCGAGTCGGCGGAATTGGAGGTCGGCGGCGTCGGCGATGGCGGGGGCTGGGTAGTAGCCGTAGTTGACCGTGGGCGCGTGGGGATCACCGGGAGGATAATTGACGACGTCGGGTCCGCTTTTACTCATTTGGTTGAGTGGGCCGGTACGTTCTTTTCCGGCCCAGTCGTAGACGTCTTGGAACAAGGTCCGGTGGATGGCTTTGAGGTGGTTGTAGTCGAACTTTCCGGAGACCGGTGTGCGGGCTAGTTCACCCATGCGTATGTGGGTGGCAGCTTCTTCGTAGCTGCGGAGCTTGTCAGGATCCGTTGTTCCGTACGGTTCGGCTGTGCTGGTCAGCTTGTTGCGTAGAACAGTTGTTCCTGGGATGTAGTAGTCATCCCAGGAACGGAACTGCGAAGTTTTCGGCGGCAAGGGTCGTCAGTACCCCAGTGTGCGGCGCAGCGCGGACAGCTCTTGTTCTGCTGTTTTCTCGCCTGTGAGTACTCGGCGGGTCGCGGCTTCGTTTTCTTCGGTGACGGTACCGCCGGCCAGTCGAACGCCGGCGGTGGCGAACTGGACAGATTCTTCGATGCTGCGAGCGCCCGCGTGCTGGTCGGCGACTTTGCGTGCTGTGGTCATGAGCATTGCTCCTTGCGTTGATTTCGTGCTGTGAGCGCTGCAGCGATGGCAAGGCTCACGGCTTCGTCCCCGGTGATTTCTCCGCGTAATTGCCTACGGCCGATTTCGAGATCAGCGGCGGTGGGTTCCATACCTGCCATGCGGTGACCGGCGGTCGCTGCGGCAAGTGCACGATCGATTTCAGCTTCGGTCAGGCGCGATTGCGAAATGAGCGATGAGGGACGTGTGGTGAGGTGGGAGTCGGTCACCAGCGCTCCTTCATCGTCTCAAAAGTTTGTTGGCACGGGACGTGCACATCGTTATCTATTCTACCTGATCATTGCCGGTTTTCGAGGATGAGCGACCACTGGAACGGGGCCAAAACGGAGCACGGAAGCCGACATTCTCCGCAAACTGAGCCGGAATATTGTCGCTTGAATTCACGGCGCAGATGAGATGACCTGATTTGCTCGGCATCACGGCTTGATGCCCACATCTGCGCTCTGGCGCTGTTACCGTCTCCGACCTAAACAACCGCCGCGCTCAAAACCTGGGGCGTCAGTGTTGATCTCCAGATTCAGTCGGGTAACAGCTTGAATCGAGCGTCAGGAGCCGGAAGTGACCTTCGTCAGCGATGCTCCGATGCCGCTGCTTGGGATGCTCGCGTCACTAGGTCACTGCCGGCGGTCCAGCTGATATCAATCAGGCGCCCGCATGCGAACTCCCAACTGTGATACCTGTCAGACCCTGCACCTACCGTCATCCGGTACCAACAGCTCGAATCGAGATTTCAGGAGGCCGGTGATGTCGTTCGTCAACGACGCCCCACTGCCGCTTCCCGGGATGCCCGACAGCGTCCCCGCACCGCCTGCGTTCCAGATGACGCTGATTGGTCAACCGCAACCGGTCCGGATCCCCGAACGCTTGTGGCGGTCCTGGCTCGACGATTCTGCTGTCGTTTTCCGATTTCAATCCAAACGCTACCGACGACAACACAATCAGTGCTGGCCTTGGATCGGCGGGGTGTCCTCGACCGGGCATGGTTCCTTCCGGGCGGCGAGTCTGCCCGGGCCGTCCCGTCGCGGCACCGTTCCGTCACATTTGTTCGCTTACCAGCTCGAACACGGGGTGATTCCGCGGTTGGGATGGTCAGGCACCGATGACGCTGTGCTCTGTCACCAGTGCGATTTCGCGGGCTGCACCAACCCCAACCACCTGCTGCTGGGAACCAATCGCACCAACCGCAACGAATACGACCTACGGCGCCGCAACATCTCCAGTCCACTTGCCGACGTCCGCGGCCCCGCCGGCCGTACCCGCGCCATCGCCGAAGCCATCCGAACCGGTCTCGACCGCAACGAAGACCTCGACAGCATCGAGGAAAGCATCCTCCACGCCGAGCAGGCCGGGCTGCCGTTCACACTGTGGTGATTCGGGCCACCGTGACATAGTTCGTGTCATGGGGCAGACGACGGCAACGATGCGGGAGTGGCACGGCGAACTGGGTTGGGGAGTGCTGGACTCCCCGGAAACTCCTGGTGGGCCAGCCCTTCTACTTCAGCCCCGCGTCAGCAACGTCCATAACCGCAACAACTAGCTCGCACTATCCGAATTGTGCTGAATGGTCGCCTGCAAGTGGTTGGTTTCTTCGCGGTAGACCACCA
>NZ_CAIJDS010000131.1:0-2759 GCF_903819475.1 Rhodococcus sp. UFZ-B548 | reverse complement strand
GCATGATCTGCATCCTTCACAAAAACGGATGCGGCATCAAACCCGGCACGGTTCAGACCGAGTCCAGGCGTCGTACTCTTCATCGCCTTGGAGAAGCTGACTGCCTCGTAGAACCACGACGCGCGTTCGTAGAACTCGTCGTAGTTGCCGCCTCGCTGAGCGGAGTTGTCCAGAACAATCGCCAAGTCCCACTGACGATCCGGCCAGTAGCGCGAACCGGGGAAGCGTTTGACAAAGGCATTCGCCTGAGCGAACACCACCCCCACTTCGACTGCCCGCTGCAAGATCTTCCGCAAGCGATCGTCCGGGGCAAACGGTTTGCCCCTCTCAATCCCCAGCTGCCGAAGCCACGCCATCGGGAACCGGTCGCGCTCTTCGACAGGTTCGTCCTGCACGATGTCGTGTAAAAGTTCCCAGTACCGAAGGTCTCGCGGCTGAATTCCGCTCCAGGGCTTGCCGTCCGGTGAGACCAGACGCGTCGGAGTCGGATTCTCACGATCGGAGTACGGGTACACCCGGACAGCGTCGACCAACGCGTCCGAGCGCGCCGGGTCCGGATCGAGCGTGCGGAAGCCGAACATGATGTGCATCATCGGGGAGCGGACAACCGTGTATTCACCTGTGTCCTCGACACTCTGGCCTGGGCCGACTACCAGGGTCTTGCCGCCCTTGCCTGCATCGGGGCCCATCTCACCGAGCACCGCGAATTCTCGTTGCCAGAAATCTGCGATGCCCCCGGCGGTCGGCCCCGCCGGCAACTCGATTACCAACGGACCCGTTGTACCGAGATCGAAGAAGTTCAAGATGTACGGAGTCGTCGCGTTGGCGGTGATCAGGCCCAGTCGGTCACGATAGGAGCGGTAGACGACGATATCGGATGCAGTTGCTCCGAAGATGTTGGTATGCACGTCCATCCACTGCGCCCAGGATACGATGGGGATGGCCCACAAGTACGCCTGCACCGCAGTCTGGAAGTCGAGTTCGTCGAACACCGTCGCGATGTGGTCGCGAGCGGGAAGCTCTCCGTCCCTGGGGACAACTCCGGAGGAATACGTCAATTTGATGTCGGCCATACCCAGATGGTCCGGAAAAGAACCACGCCGCGAATCACCCACACCGGGTGAACCAGTAGTTCAGTGCGTCCAGTTCAGTGCCGGCATGGCAGCGTTCGGAGCCGAACAGCTTCTTCGCGGAGACAAAATAAGTTCTTCGGCAACCGCGCCCCGACGATCGAGGCGATCACCCGGTCCCAGCAGCGCCAAGTTACTGCAGATCGAGGTGCAACCGCAGCGCATCCTCGAGCGCGGCGAAAGTCTCCGTCCCGACCTTGCCGACCGGTTCAGGATCCAGACGCCGAACCGATACCGACCGTACCTGCTCCGCTTGCGCTTTCGACGCTCGCGCCAAACCTGACTCGTCGGACTCGACAATCACCTGAAACGGAAACACGTGCGCGGTATTGGTAGTCAACGGAACCACGGTGATCACGCCCCTGCCGAGATTTTCTGCAGTAGCGTTGGCCCGGTCGTTGCTCACCACCACCGCCGGTCGTCGTTTCGCCGCTTCACTGCCCTGCGCGGGATCGAGATCCACCCAGTGAATGTGCGCGCGGCGAATCATTCCGTGTCTGCCGTGACAGCGTCCCACACTTCATCTACGTCACCTTCGGCAAAGGCTGCAGCGTAGTCACGTTCGAGTCCGGACGTCGAGAGTAGGCGGAGCGCGGCTCGAATTCCTGCCGACCGGCCACGAAGTCCGTGATCACGCACATACTCGTCGAGTAGATGTGCATCCTCGTCAGGCAGACTTATGGTAAATTTCATGGTCATACTTTAAGCGTACCAAAGTATGATCTGGTGGTCACCGCGAAAACGGCTACACCGCCCCGCCAGTAAGAAAAAGCCATTCAAAGGAAGCAACCACCCCGACGCGTCTCCGAACCTCATAGCCACCCGGAGATGCCGTGCTGATTTGATGTACCTTCGCGGTCAACAACCCTGCGATCTGGACGAGCACCGTCGACATCATTCAGGAGTGGTGACCCAGGACCAGATCGCTGGCGTTTCGGTGATAGCGATCCGCGACTGCGCTAGCGAGGTGGCAGAAGTTGATCCAGAAGAACCTTGGCACCGGTAAGCGACAACGCTCGATTCGCCCGGCGCAACTCACGTAACGCGGCCAAAGGTTGCTCCGAAGCAAAAATTCCCTCTGCCGCCAGTACGTCTACAGCCCAACGCCTTCCGGCTTGGACCGTTTCATGCTTGAAGGCTACCGCCCTTCTACCGGGAGCGCCTGACGCAAACTCCGCTCTTGCAGACTCGGCGCTCAACAAGTCTCAGCCAACCGACGGCACTTCGGTGATGGCGTCGGCGGTCACGAGCATGTCGATCTCGACGCTGTTGGTTCCGTCGCCATCGGTGACGCGCACAGTTACCCCTGCCAGAGTCATTGGTCGTCGTGCATTTCCGCCCAGAATTTCAATTCAGATAGCGACTTCCATCGAAAATGGTTGTTACACAGTCACTTAAGAAAGAGAACTGACACAACTTGAAAGTTACCGGTGAGATATTTCCACTGTTACCGATCGCCATCCGAGCAACAAACCACGGGCCATCGGATCCCCGTCGCATGACGAAAGACGTGCGGGCCGATCCACATGATCAACTGTCGGCGCCGCCTCGGATGTCGTCGCGGTGCAGGGACGCGAAGTTGAGTCCCGGATAGTGGTGTAGCGCGGTCGCCGAGATCGTCCCGATGCT
>NZ_CAIJDS010000130.1:0-2840 GCF_903819475.1 Rhodococcus sp. UFZ-B548 | reverse complement strand
TTCGACACGTTTGATTATCACGCATTACCGGTATCGTCGTGGGCGCCGAGGATCAGTGATCCGATTCCGCCGGCGGCGTTGCCGGATCCGGGGACGAATCCGGAGATGATTCCTTCGGTGTTGGCGCGGAGCGGTGTTTTCAGCCAGCTCGGGGACCGTTTTCCGGGTTGGTAGGTCGAGGTGATGCTTTTGGCGACGATGCCTTCGAGGTGGTGTTTGCGGGCGACCTCAAGCATGGTCGGTCCGTCGACGTTGAGCCAGTGGGGTGGGACTTTGATGCGCGGGTGTTCGAGGCTGAGGTTGGCGAGCGCTTCGCGGCGTTCGAGGTAGGGCAGGTCGGTCGTCGATGTTCCGCCGATGTCGAGGACGTCGAAGACGTAGTAGTTGGTGAGGGCGTCGTTGCGGAGTTGGGCGGTGGGTTTGAGGACGTGCATCCGGCGCTGTAGTCGGGAGAAGGACGGGACACCGTCGGGTCCGAGTGCGACGATCTCGCCGTCGAGGACGGTTTCGCGGTGGTCGAGCACGTCGCTGAGTGCGTCGACGATCTCAGGAAACGAGGCGCTGAAGTTGTTGCCGTTGCGCGACCACAGTGCCGGCGGTTTGGCGCCGGTGGTGGCGATGGCCCTGACTCCATCCCATTTCGACTCGAAGGCCCAGCGCTCCCCCGTGGGTGGATGCCCGAGTGTGGCGAGCATCGGCGGCACTGGCTTTCCGGTGGCGGCGCTCATTGCTCTACTGTGCGCGGGTTTGTACTGGTTTCGGCCGGTCTTCGGAGGTTGAGACAATAGTGAGATGAGCGAGAGTGCAGAACCGGATGAGGTTCACGGGTGGAGCCCAGCCCCGGACGAGGGCCGGGCTGGCACGGTGCTGACGAAGGATGGTCAGTGGGCGTACCGCTACAAGGACGGTGCGGAGCTGATCATGATGAAGATGCCGGAGCGCCCTGCATCCACGTAGAAGTGCAGCAGAAAGGCCCCGCGCCGAATCCGGCGCGGGGCCTTCTTTGGTGGGTTATCCCCACTTTCTGTTCACGTTGTTCGCGAGCCATTCCGCGTCCGACTGGACCATCGGTCCTCGCAGGCAGTAGCGGCCCGCGTTGTCCTCAACGAAGTGGGTGAAGCACTCGTTCTCGTATCCGCCGTGTTCAGCGGTCCGGGGTACAACGACAAAACATGTGGCGGTAGCTGTTTCGGTCATGATGCAGCCTTTATGAGAGTCGGAAGAGTCGCAGCCTGGGGCCAGCAGAACGAGTGCTTCTATCAACTTCGCAACACGAAACTGCGGAGCTACTGGCAGTTGTGCGCCCGTTGTGCAGACTGCCGTGCTTACCCGCGACGGGTCCGGTCGGATCATGTCTGCCGTCGAAAACAGCGTGACTGTGACCTACACCCGCGACGTTCAGGGTCCTTCGGTACCGTCTCCCCAATGAGCGGACTAAAGATCGTGTACAGCGACGGTTCATCGAAGACGTTTCCTGCGGTCTACGCATGGAAGACCCACGGCAAGCACCTGATTGGTATCGATGAGGCCGGAACCGAGGTCGTCAACCAGTACAACGTGGAGATGGTTTCTCAGACCACGGCCGCCCTCGATGGCGATCCGGAGGGGTTCCGCCAAACTCCAACTCATGAACAACGACGAGCAGCGTACATCATGCGATTCGAGCGAAGGTGCGGCGACGACAGTCCCCACTTCGAGCAGTACCGCGAGTGGGTCGCGCAAATGCGTGATGCCGACGAAGGTCACCTCGATCAGATCCTCGACGCCGAATTTGACCTAGTCGGCGACGCTTCTGCTTAGTTCCCGATCGGGCGCATAACGTGAGTTATGGAGCGAACTGGCCAGCAACATAACCTGCTTCCCCGGGCCATACCCCCTGAGCCAGAGGAGCTGGTCCACTGGATCGAGACTAGGCGGCAGCTTGCCTTGCTCGATCCGCCACCAACGCCAAACTGATGACGGGCGATTCGATCAGCCGCTGCAGCGGTTCGACGATTACGACGACCACCCATCTGTCGGGAGAACCCCGAAAAACCGGACAAGCGGCCACGCAAGCAGCGCGTTCTTCGGTTTCACCGCAGATGGCGGCGGAGGAACAAGCACTTCTGATTGCTCGTCGAGCGGCGGCGACGCCGGCAGCGGGTGCAGTTGATCGACACGCATTAGGGATCACACGCATATGCGAGGCCGACGGCCCCCCGACGACGCCAGGGGTCTGTTGCTCTAGGGTTCCGGCTCGTGCAGAGATTGTTTCGTTTCACCTTCCAACTTCGGGCTCCGCTCACTATGCAGCAGGTCAATTTGGTACTGCCCGCAGTCCGTGCGCTGATGGAGCGAGAGGGGCTGGAGCCGAATTACGGACAGCTCGACCCCGAGGGCGAGGATCAGTGGATGATGTCCGGCTGGACTGCCGATCTTGACTACGACGTATTCCTGGATCGCTATCCGGGAGGGTCGTTCGAGGTTTGGCAAAAGTCGGTGGAGGAAGCCAAAAAGCAGTACGGCTCGACTGCCGATCTTGACTACGGCGTATTCCTGGAGCGCTATAAGGGAGGGTCGTTCGAGGATTGGCGAAAGTCGGTGGAGCAAACCATAAAGCAGATAGTGGCGGAAGCGAATCCGGCGGCGCGGGTGTCCTGTGAGTGGCGCTACTCGGATGACGAGGACTTTGAAGTACTCGTCTATGAGGACGCTGACGACGAGTGATGCGCTCGGTCTTTGGGTTGTAGTCGTCGTCGGTCTGGACCACAGCCAGTCGACCTAGGCAGGAGGTGGCCGCCGAGCCCTGAGGTTCACCCCGAAAAGTGGACAGTGGTCACGCGGCCATCGAGGTCGCGGTC
>NZ_CAIJDS010000129.1:0-3007 GCF_903819475.1 Rhodococcus sp. UFZ-B548 | reverse complement strand
TCCCCGGTCGTGGGGGTTCTCGACCTCCTCGCGGGGTATTCCGAGGCCCCCACGGACTGCGAATCCCTCCGAGGCCAAGCGAGACCCCAGAACGACAGTGTCGGAACCAATTTCAAAGCGGGCGTCAACGTCCCCGGCCTGATACTCCAGTTCAAATCAGGACCCGGAATCGAAGGCAGGTTAGGGCAAGCCATTCTCCCCCATTGATCCAGCCTGCGCCCCTCGCTTCGCGTGCGGTCAACCGCCGCGACCAGAGAACCCCCTACCCACTCGGCCACTGGCCAGCGGGTGGGGGGGTTCTCGGCTGTCCGGAGAACTCCCCCTGATCGCGCCTTCGACCGCAGGTTGTCGGACCTCCTGTGTACAAATGTTCCCAACACCCTCAACACGCCAAGTGACCCCGGTCGCTGTGGCCAGAGGCGTTATCGCATAGATTATGCATACGGTCAAGTGAAACTGTGGATAAGCTGTTAGCAAGTCTGTGGATGAATTCACTGCGAAAGGAGACACCATGGTTGCCGCACTCGATGTATCTGCATACATCTACAGCCGATTGGGCTGGATCGATTCCTGGCGTCTCCAGAAGCTGACCTACTACGCGCAGAGCTGGCACCTCGCGTGGGATGGTCGCCCGCTGTTTCCAGATGCGATCCAGGCTTGGCCAGACGGCCCGGTCATCCCCGAGGTGTTCCGCGAAAACAAGTACGGTCGCGACAACCCATATTCGACGACTCTGCCGGGTGCGAACCCCTCAGCACTGCCGCCCGAGGCAGTACGAATGGTCGATGCGGTGTTGGCGTACTACGGCGAATTCTCCAAAGATGAGCTGATCGCGCTCACGCATGACGAGTCCCCTTGGCAGCACGCCCGCCAAGATCTCCCGCCTGGCGCTCACAGCGCGAACGAGATTACGACGTCGAGCATGCGGAACTGCTACACGAAGAAGTCCTTGCGGGGCGAAGACGGACCAGTCCGACCGAACTTGGCTCCGCCCCCGACGGTATCCGGCGAGAACTACGCCCAAGCTGCTCAATACCAAATCGGCCGCTGGAAAGACACGCTGGATTGGTTGGCTGAGCGGTGACGTTCTGCCTCCCGCCGGAGGCAGTGATCGAGACTAACCGCTTCCTTGAGGGGGCTAGTCACGTAATTCTGGACCGGGGCAAGCTCGAAGCAGCACTCGCGCGCCCTGTCGCGGAATATGCAGGCGTCGCAGCCTTTCCCACCATGCACGGTCGGGCTGCGGCGCTTCTCCACGGACTAGCGACCGCCCATGCTTTCGGCAACGCAAACAAACGGACTGCATGGATTTCCTGCAACATCTTTCTCAGCGCCTTCGATGTCCAGCTCAGGGAGATGTCCAAATACGAGGCGGGTGGATTCGTCGAAGCGATGATTCTGCGCTACTACACCGTCGAGGAGGCCACCATATGGTTGCTCGACAACTCCATCTGAGCGACTCCTGCCGCCGACACAACGGAACGCATCGGCGGCAGGTGGTGGGCACGAATTGGGCACACTCTAGCCCAAGTCGCAAACATCTAGACGTATAGCCAGATAGCCCGATTCCGCAGGTAGATCGAGATTCAGACCATTATCACAGGTAGCGATAATCCCGGTTTGCCGTTCGGGACGAAGAGGTCGTGGGTTCAAATCCCGCCACCCCGACAGTGAAGAACAGCGATCGAGGCCCTTCCGCTCACGCGGGAGGGCCTCGATTGCGTTGACGATAAGGTGAAGCCGTGGCATCCCAACCAGACTTTGCGCACAACGACATGGCGAGCCGTAGCCGACGCGAGAAAGCCGTCGGCCTGGCCAAGTTCGCCTGGGATCGCGATATCAGTAGCACAGAGTTGCTAGAGATGCCCGACGATCGACTGCGCAAACTCGCACGTGCGGCCGGCGCCAATCCGCCGAGCACGCGGGAGACCTGGACCATCGCGGCCGGACTGCTCGACGAGAAAGCCGTGTGGGCAGCCGCTAACCCTGACCGTCCCGAAGCTCGGCGTGAGCATCCGGACGAGAAGATCATGTGGGTGAAGAAGCCGATCGAGCCGTGGCTGTGACAGCCGAATTGAGCGCAGCTGTGACAGCCGAATTCAGCGCAGCTGTAACAGCGGAATTCAACGTCGCTGTGACCGCGATTGAGAAACTCGCTGACCCTCCTTTATCGATTGCGACCACGGAGTGGCGCCAAGTTCGTCGAAAACTGCTTCCAAGCTGCTCCATCGCTCACGGTGCTCGTGCGGCAAGGACCTGATGACGTCGGCGGCCGCCCTCAGATTTTCTGCCAAACCGATTTCTCCCCCCTCGAGCAACCCTTTGTAATGCGTATCCAACAAGTACGGAGCGTCGACACTCGTCAAGATCGCGAGCTTGTCCAGAAATATCTCGAGGTCACGCGCAGCCACTTGCTGATCCAAGGAATCCGAAACAGCAACGTAGTCGAAGTCGTTCTTCCACAAAGCAGTTCGAATCTCGTCCCGCTGCAGTGTGATTACGGTGCCCAAAGTTCGTGGGCGCTTGTTCCGTGCATCGAGTGCCAATACTTCATGTGCAAGCCGGAGCACATTGTCATCGGTCATAGATGCTCCGACAACTATGAGATGTCCGGTTGCCATGAGCGACTGAACGATCGAGCCCAACGGACGGCGTTCTGCGTCGTATCTGACGAAGTCTCGGCGACTTAAGACGATACTGGACGCGTCAGCCACATCACCGTGCAATTTCAGTACCCACGGAACCCCCGCGCGGGCTTCTTCTCTCGGAAGTACAGCGACCGAGTTTTCGCCGTGCGCTGATTCAAATGCGCGTTCGTACAACGCATCGTAGTTGGTCGTAACCACTTTTTTGACTCGCAGAGACGCCAGAAGACAATGCGACAGTGTTGGTTTGATATCACCACCAGTCAGCTGAACAACGCGTTCGCCCAGGTCGTTCGATCCGTCGTCCTCGGTCAAGTCCCTGGGAGTGGTGTAGCCCTGCGTGACCCTGTCGGGTTCAGGCG
>NZ_CAIJDS010000128.1:0-3105 GCF_903819475.1 Rhodococcus sp. UFZ-B548 | reverse complement strand
CTCGAGACCGGCGGCTTCAGACCCCAACTCCTACACCCCCGATTGGGATGAGCCCGTTTGCAGGCAAATTGCGGACAAGCCATGTGGTTCAGTCCGGTCCGCGGTCTGATATTTTGTCGTGTTTAGTGTGCTACGTAGAATTTTGGTTCCGGAAGCTTGGCATCCGCCCTGACGCGGACGGCAAATCTCTCAAGTGAGATGAGGGCGCTAAGGACGTCGCCGCTGTTTACGTCGAAGGGCATCGAATGGATAGTCTCGCTGGGAACAGTGGCCGCGTCTGAAACTCTCTTCAGGGAGTCCCGGTCGTCAGATCGAAGTCCAATTTCGGTTAGCGTGGTAGGCAATCCGATTCGAGTGGTGAACTCGATGAAATCGCGAACGTCACTTGTGGGTGCCCCTTCAAGCATGAGCTGGGCGATGGAGCCGATGTTTACCTTTTCGCCGTGGGCAAGGCCGTGGGTTTCCGGAACGCCTGTCAAGCCGTTGTGGATTGCATGGGCAGCCGCCACCCCGCCGGATTCGAAGCCGATGCCGGAAAGTAAGGTATTGGCTTCTATGACTTTCTCCACTGCAGGCGTTACTTGATTGTCGCGGACGGCGTCTATGGCCGGCAGTGCGTTCTCCCACAATATGTTCCAGCTGAGTTCAGCAAGCGCAGTGGCCGCCAATGTAGGTGGCCCCCCCGCCATGGTCTGTGAATTTGACCGTGACGTTGCGCGGGCCTCAATCCATGTAGCAAGCGCATCGCCCACCCCTGCGATAAGGAGTGACACAGGAGCATTGGCGACGATTTGCGAGTCGACCAATACTAAGTCTGGGTTTCTGGGAAGGAAGCGATACTCGTGAAACTCGCCAGCCTCGGTATACAGCACCGACAGTGCACTGCATGGAGCGTCAGTCGAAGCGACGGTCGGACAATTTGCCCATCTGATCCCGGCGAGGTGTCCAGCGGCCTTAACTGTGTCAATGGCGCTACCTCCCCCAATTGCGACCGCTACGTCTGCACCGGTCCGTTTGATGGCATCAACGATGCGATTGATTTCGCCTTCCGTCGTAATCCCGTTGAAAGTTTCCCGTGTGAAGCTGAGGCCCGCACTCTCGAGCGCGTGTTCCACGTCATGGCCGACCAGGCCCCACACCAAGTCATCGGCCACGACAAGGGGCGTCGAACCGATAGGGCTCAAGTACCTGCCGAGCTGATGAATGGCGCCGGCTCCTTGAACGTACCGGCTAGGGCTGATGATGGCTCGAGGTTCATGCATTAAGTTACTCCTGTCGTATGGTCATACCTAAGACCTTCGGTCGTCCCAGTTTTGGTGTGGAAGACGCTGCGGTGATTGTCTTTGGCAGCAGCCGTCTGAGCTCTGCCTTGACGGGCGCGGTCTTCTCGGCGTTACGCGGCTTCGGTTGGCCATGGCGGTCACCCTTGAGCCTCATGCCGCTCCCGTTTATGCCACTCGCACTGGCTGCTGCGCCGGGCGAGCCAATTGCCGCAGGGTTACGTTCATATCGCCGAGCTGCCCAGGGGACAACTCAACTCCGCTCTCAACAAGCCGCACGGCCATAGCGAAGTCTCGCGGGGCGTTTGCCGAGATTGCCGCTACCACGCGCTGGCCGGACAGTCTAAACAACTGGCCCGCACCGTCTTCAAGGGAACCTCGTGTGACGTACTCTCCGGTGCCAGCGATGTCGCCGATCATTTGCATCCGATGCCCGGCTATTTCGCTCCAGGACACAGGGATCTGAGGCGCATGAACAATGTTTCCCAGCATTGCGGAGGCCACTGCGGTGGCCTGTTTCTGACTGTTGATGTACGTTTCGAGTGACCGCTGACCTCCCGCCAGCAGCGGCCAGGAGGCTACGTCCCCGGCAGCGAACACCCCAGCAGAGGCGGTTTCGCCGGAGTCGTTCACGCTTATACCCCTGTCGCAGGCAAGTCCGGCCTGCCGGGCAATCTGCACGTCGGGCTCCGCTCCGATGCAAATAAGTGCGCTATCCGCAGGGAAACGACGGCCGTCGGTACCGATCACTGCATTCAGCCGGTCCTTCCCTTCGAATCCGGCCACACCGGTGCGGAGCGCGACCGTAACGCCAATTTCCTGGAGTCGGGCCCGGCACCAGCTGCCGATCCGGCGTCCCATGACACGTTCAAGTAGTTCATCTGAAGCCTGTAAGACCGTTACCTCGAGCCCGAGCTTCCGGGCCGTGGTTGCGACCTCACAGCCAATCAGGCCTCCACCCATGATCACAAGGCGTTTCCCCGGTTCCCAGTCCTGGCGAAGCCGCTGGACGTCCTCCAACGTTCGCAGGGTTTCTACGCCCAAGATGTCGGTTCCCGGGAAGGAGGGCACGCGCGGGCTGGACCCGGTCGCGATCAGGACGCGATCGGCCTTGAGAGACTTGCCATCATCCAGAAGAACCTCTCTGCTAGTGAGATCAATCCGTGTGGCGCGCCTGCCGAAAAGTGTCTCTATTTGCTCGTCTTCATACCAGCCGGCGGGCAACAGCGGTGGCGGATCGGCGAGGTCACCCCCAAGTACAGCTTTGGAGAGCGAGGTGCGGTCATAGGGGAGCACGTTTTCTTTGCCGACTAGCAGAAGACGGCCTTCGTACCCCTCCGAGCGAAGCGACTGTGCGGCGCTCACACCTGCGACACCGCTGCCGATGATCACGACATCGGAGATCCCCATCAGTTCGTCACTCCGCTGTCAAGATCGACCAACACGTCGTTCCCCTCAACCTTGACGACGAAAGTTCTCAACGGAGAACTAGCCGGCAGCGCCTTGACTTTGCCTGTCCGCACACAGAACTTCGCATAGTGAAGTGTGCACTCCACTATGCCGTCTTCGAGGAAGCCCTCCGAAAGGGCCCAGTTGTCATGGGAACACACATCCTGAACCGCGAAGAATTCTCCGTCGACATTGGATACAAGTATCGGTTCCGGGCCGCCTTCATAACGAAGCATCTCGCCTGGCGGCAGATCATTGCGATCACAGACTTTCGTGGGAGCCATAATTCTCCCTCCTTACTTAAAAGAAGAAACTCAGGTTAGCAAGGCTGCTGGACATGGTCGAGGGCCGGTCGAAGGCGGCGTTCAAGACCTGG
>NZ_CAIJDS010000127.1:0-3139 GCF_903819475.1 Rhodococcus sp. UFZ-B548 | reverse complement strand
CCGTGGGGGCCTCGGAATACCCCGCGAGGAGGTCGAGAACCCCCACGACCGGGGACGAGCGCCCCGCAGAATGTCGGAGGGAGAAAAAGCCAATTGACCTCGGAGGAGTTGGCCCCCAGGTACTTCGACATTCGTGACGGGGTATATCGGACCGGACCCTCTCGGACCCCCTCGAACTCTCTAGCGGTGCGGCAAACTATCGAGCTCGCGCTCGGTGGGTTTGCGGGCAGGTTCCAACGGTCCGGACTCTGCATCCGCCATGATCGCTCGCGCTTCGGTGACCGTGTTGAGCACTCGCAACGGCACCTTGGCCCACACTCCACCCCGTAGGCCGTGGTGTGTACCCCCGAATGCATGCCCCGCCTGAATCAACTGAGCAGACGAGGCCGAGAAGAACGCGGCTTGTGCGTGGTCCTCGGTGTACTCGGTTGTCCTCACAACACCGAAGTGCACAACCATGAGACGAACGAGGTTGCGAATCGAATCGGCCTTTGCCTGCGCCTGCGGCAGGGCGCGCCACGCCTCGATCTGCTCGGGTTCGCCGCTGGCGAGGATGGACTCGGCCGATGCCCCGCCATCCAGCCGCCGGCCCGCCTCGGCGAAGGCGCCGGCCGCTTCCTCGAATTTGGGTCGAAGGGTGTCCATCAGGGCGTCACCCCCGGCTCCGCGCAGGTCCTCGGTGAATTGCTGGACGAGGGTATGGACGGCGATTTCGCGTGGGCGCGACGAGTGGTACTCGCGGGCGCTGGCCGTACCCACGTCCGAAATGAAACCTTCGATTTCAGCGGCCGTCAGATCAGGATCGCTCAGAAGCCCTTCGAGATTCGGTGCTCTTGAAACCTCCGATCTACTGGCGATAGCCGATGCAAGCTCGGCGGTCTTGGCTAGCGACTGGGGCAGTTCGGCCCCGAGTGCCTGAACGGTGTCGCGGAGGCGTTGGACGTCATTGATGTTTGCAACCATGTTCTAGCTCCTCAGGAGAACCAGCCGTCGTCGTCAGACGAGGCGGTGTTGTTGGTGGTTGGGGTTTCGGCCGGTGCCGATGCGGCGATGTCGGCTTCGAGGTCGGCGGCGTCGAACCATCCGAGGTCGTCGGCGCTGGCGGCGCTGGCGAGGTGGGTGGTGTTGCTGGTGCCGGTGGTGAGAGGTGCGGCCGACGCGGTGAGGTCTGCCGTGTCGAACCATCCGAGGTCGGCTTCGGGTTGCTTCCCACCTGCGGCGAGGTGGCGCTCGTGCCACACGCGGTCCTCAGTGGAGGTCGGGTTGTTCGAAGCCAGCAGCACGGGCTGCAACGCCCGCAGTCGTTCGGTGGTCTCTACCGGGTTGAGGTCGTATTGCCCATTCCAGTACCCGACTCGAGCTGCGAGGATTCGGCCTGTGGCTACGGCCGCTTTCACGGTGGCGTCTCGCGTGGCGTAGAAGCCCGGATACTGGCGCTTCAATGCGCGTTTTTCGGCGGCAGCGGCGAGGACTCGTGTCCGTTCCTTCGCTGTCATTGGGGGTTTCTTCTTGGTGGTCATGAGTTGCCTTGTCGTTGGTGTCGTTTGCGGGCTTCGATCTGCCAGGGGTCGAAGGTCCAGTTCTGGCCGATCTTGTGGCCGTCGAGGCGACCTCGGCGCGCCAGGTCCCGCACGGCGTTTGGAGTGACCCCGAGAAGGTTTGCGGCCTGCTCGGTTGTCAGTCGCTCGGCGTCCTGGACCAGTCCATCATTGGGTGTTGTTGCGGCACTGGCGGTTATGGCGTTCGCGCCTGCGCGGCTGGCGTCCTCGAGCGCTACGCCTGCGGCCAGTACGTCGCGGGTGAATCCCGGTGCGCCGTGGGCGCGGAGCTGCTCGTTTCCGGTTCGGATGGCCTTCGCGACGAGGGCGGCAGCTCTGGGGTCGAGCGCGACCACGCCTGTGATGAATGCGGCCGGGGTCATCGCTTGGCGGCGATTTCTTCGCGGAGTGCTCGCACTTCCTGAGTGAGTCCGAGTAGCGCCTGCGCGACTGCCATTCGGGACGCCACCTGTGCTTGCGGTCCGATGCCTGCGCAACGGGTTTCGTCGATCAGGTCGAGAACGTTGTCGTCAGAGAGGGCGGTGTCGATATTTACGTTGATCTTCACGGGTTTTCCGTCCGGTCGTAGGTTGTTGGCCGAACCGCTCTCGGGGTGGTGTTCTGGTGTCTCGCGTCCACGGGAGGACATTCGCGGGGGTTGGTGGGCATTCCGACCCCCACGAGGTTTCAGACGGCGAGGGAAGCCGCTTCGGATTCGATTTCCGTGTGGGTCGGTGGGAACATGTCGCGACGTTGGCGAGCCTGAACGCGACGGTTCAACTCGCGTTGCGATTCTCGGAGTTCGACTTTCGCCCAATGCGCGGTTACCTCGCGGTCCCGCACGTCAGCCGACAGGACGAGGTCGAGATTTTTGTTGATGAGCTCGGCCGCCAACAGAAGGTCTGCGGCGCTGGCGTTCGTCAGCGCGAGGAGTTGGCGGGTCGGACGGATCTCCGAACAGGGGATGAACCCGAGGCGACCTTGGAGCCATAAGCGGCGAACTCGGACCGCCAACCCGAGCACCCCTCGTGGGCGTTTCGGCACTTCTTCAGTCGGGACTGCGGCCCATGCTGCTTTCCAGTTGGTGTCCTCCAGGTTCGGGATCGAGAACCCGCGCCAACCCCGCTGCGTGCGGGAGTGCAGGTCAGTGGTTTTCCCGGCGTGGTTCTGCGAGATGATCTGTTTCGAATGAAGCTCGAGCGGTGTCTCGTACCCGAGGTTGTTGCACCATTTGGCGAGGTCGCCGAGGGCCTCGGCAGTCGAGAGCGAACCTTGGGTGTCTTGGACTACTCGGGAGTCCCACCAGGCGCTGACGACTTCGATCAGTTCGTTGTACTGCAGGTTCCGCGTCATTTGAGATCTCCTTGGGTTCGAGGGCGGCGGGGTGGACGCCTCCGCTTGGGTGCTGTTTGCGAGGCCAAAGGCCAGAAGGCCAGGGGGCGTTCCCCGCGAAACGGCCAGGTCGGAAGGTCCCCCAGACGAGCCAAAGCGGAGGCGCTCCCCCCGAAGGGCGCGTCGGTGGGTCTCGTTTGGCTTCCCTTGGCCTCGCGGGCGTTCCGACGGTTTCGGTGCCCGTGCGGCGTGGGAACGCCTCCGCTTTG
>NZ_CAIJDS010000126.1:0-3325 GCF_903819475.1 Rhodococcus sp. UFZ-B548 | reverse complement strand
ACCCGAGCGCCCTGTTGCCCATCCATGCCTCCACGATCACGCATCATGTCACCAGCAGTGATGCGTTGACGTATTGAGAGCAAGTTCCGTTGTCGAGGGCATGGACGCGTGGTTGACAAACCGCTCGTTGCCTTCGCGAAGAGACGTCCAAGCGGAAAGGGGGGCTTGATCGCGGCATCCATCTACCGTGCATACAAAGTCTGGCGACTCACTATCGACACCTGAATTGAGGGCCTGGAACCGTGCGGCGGGGCGCTGGTCGACGATACTAGAACAGTACGAGGGACTGAGCCCGGAAAACAATTTACTGCGGTGCAGGCCGCATTCTCTTAACACCGTGGTGACGGATCGGGCCACCGCTGAGGGTCTGCACCCGAATCGAGGCTACGCGCCGCCACATCCTCAAGAAGATGCACGTCCATTTGTTGACCCCGAGATTCAGTCCGGCCGGAAGGTGTTCGCCGCGAGACTTGTTCGCCCACAATCACACGTCTCAGCCTAGACAGTGATGCGTACCGGAAAGCTGAATTTCTTCTCACCGTGGATATTACGTATTCCTATTGCCGGCGCCGATGGACCGGGATCAGGAATGACCGCTTCCGCTCCCCTGAGATCTATCTACTCAAAAACTGAACTGCTCCCTACACGTAGGGCCGTGGAGTTCGGTCCCAACGCGCAGGGAGCATCTCGTGGCGAACTCATACCTCGACAGGTTTTCGGTTCGGCGTCAGCCCGAATGTTCGCTCAGCTGAGCGAGTTCAGTGCGGTGATGAAAGAGACGGCGGTGATGCCGAGCTTGAGCAGTTCGCTGATCTTGCCGAGATTCAGTTCCTCGAGCGAGTCGGTGCTCAGCGATGCGGTGTCGAAAGAGGCTCTTCCCAGATGAGGGTGTAGGTCGGCCGGGCGCGTCGGTCCGCAGGTAGACGTCGAGGTCTCCCGACGATGGAGGTTCCTACGCCATCCATCCGAAAGACCTCGACGTGACCGACGCTACCCCGCCGGCCGGCTTCGGCCGCCCTGACCTGACCGCCTTCGCGTCTCATCCCAATCGACCCTGATCGAGTCTGCTGACCCCCTCGACGAGAACGCAGCGACATCACAGCCACCCAACCCCGACCGTCCGGGAAGCCGGGACACGTCACATGGCCTGTGCTGCGGGCGTGTCGAGTGGGTCGTCCAGGGGCGACGCAGGAGCGTCGACGCGACGTGCTGAGAGGTGGTTCCAGTCGAGCACTAGGACACCGGCTACAGGCATGGCGATAGGTCAGGAACGGCGTCGCTCCCTACGCAGGAGGGAGCGCAGAGTCTCGGCGTTCGCGTAGCCGACCCGTAGCGCGATCTCGGCGGAGGTGAGGTCCGTGGTTGCTGAGAGGTGCCGAGCTCGTTCGATGCGAAGCCGTTGGACGAAGCCGAGCGGAGTGAGGTTGAGCGCCGCACGGACTCGTCGTTCGAGGGTGCGCCGGCTGGTGCCGAGCGACTGCGCGACGAAGGCGACGTTGAACGGTTCGTCCAGGCGGGCGCGCACGAAGCGTTCGAACTCGACGACGATCGGGTCCTCGTGCCGGAGATGTTCGTAGGCGACGAAGGCCGCCTGCGACGGACGCTCGTCGATGATGAGGAGCTTGGCGACATGTTGGGCCAGGTCGGGGCTGATCGATCGCACGAGTGAGAGCGCGAGGTCGATGTGGGCGAACGCGGCGCCGGCGGTGACGAGGTTCCCGTCGACCACGACCATGGTGTCGAGATCGAGGGCGACGGTCGGATAGCGCTTCAGGAACTCCGGCCCCAGGAACCAGCTGGTCGTCGCCCGCCGATGATGCATCCGTCCGGTCTCGGCGACAGCGAACACGCCGGTGCACGCCGCGGCGATCCGGGTGGTCGCGTCGTCGAGGCGCCCGAGCGAGGCGATGACCGAACGAGCATCTCGGCTCTGGAGGGCGTCGTTGGTAGCGGCGGCCGTGAGGGTTCCAAGCGCAGGGACGACGACCACGTCGAACTCTGCGGACTCCGACAGCGGGTGGTCCACCGACAGGGTCATCGATGCCGTCGTGGTCACTCTCCGTTTCGGTCCGAGGATGGCGAGTTCGATCGGGTCGATCCGCGGGTCGACATCGCCGCGGGCTCCGTCGGCCACCCGCACGATGTCGATGACCGACGCGACAGCCGAACCGAAGCAGCCGTCGATCGCGATCAGTCCGATACGCATGGCGCAAACAATAGCAATACTGCCGTATACGCCACTTCTCACATGCCCTTGCTCGTCATACGCTGAACTCGCTTCACCAAGAAACCTCGACACCTAGGAGAACCCCTCATGTCCACACCCGCATCACTTCCGTATGCCTTCGTCGCCAAGATCGTCGCGGCCGATGGACAGCACGACGCGCTCGCCGATCTGCTCGCCGGCGCTGTCGCGCTCGCCAACGAAGAAGTAGGAACGATTGTCTGGTTCGCGGTCAGGACCCACGCCGACACCTTCTGGATCTTCGATGCATTCCCCGACGAGGCCGCTCGCGACGCCCACGCCAACGGCGCCATCGTCGCAGCCCTGATGGCCAACCAGCACCTCCTCGGCGCAGCACCCGAGATCCTGGCGGCCGACGTCCTCGCGTCCAAGCTCCCGTAGTCCGCCAACGCACGAGACGATCGCGCCCCGCCGAGCCGTCGCCAGGTCGCGACGCAACGCCACGCTGCGTTGCCGAGCGGTGCGAGGCCTATCGGCACACGGACAGGATGCCGGCCGCGAGCGCTCAGCCGGCGAGGGTTCCGTCGCAGAGGAGAGCGACGTCGGTGTCGGGCAGAGCCGTGAGGCCAGCGCATCGCGCGACCACCAGAACCGAACCGCCCCTGCCCTGCGTTTCCGCAGGTCAGGGGCTGTTCGCCGGAGCCGCCTGTCGGAATCGAACCGACGACCTAATCACATCGGCTTTGCGTCTATCGCTTGATGCGCCCACTGGGCGAACGAGCCACTGACCTGCGCAAACGCCGAGCGTGGGGGACGCCGCCATCCGGTGGTGACCGACGTCGACCGACCAGTACCGACCGTTTCACCGGAGCTTGCGGCGGCGTCGAAGCCGAGCAAGCTCCATTCCTTTAGCTCACCGCGCCCTCCTCCTCGCCGGTCCCGTCGTCGTCGAAGACGTTTCAGGGGTCTTCTCAGATGACGGTGTAAGTCGGCCGGGCGCGTCGGTCCGCAGATAGACGTCGAGGTCTCCCGACGACGGAGGTTCCTACGCCATCCATCCGAAAGACCTCGACGTGTCCGACGCTACCCCGCCGGCCGGCTTCGGCCGCCCTGACCTGACCGCCTTCGCTCGACTCGACG
>NZ_CAIJDS010000125.1:0-3505 GCF_903819475.1 Rhodococcus sp. UFZ-B548 | reverse complement strand
CGAGGACCAGCCCGTCTACTTCAGTCCCGCGTCAGCAACGTCCATACCCACAACACCGGCCCCGTTCAGAGTCAGCCGTTCGGAACCTCTGGGAACAGCTAATACCACCATGTCCTGACCGATCTCGGACTCGTATCCGTGCCTTTGTGGCGCTGGCAGCGGCGACATTGTAAGTAAACCAGCGGTCACATCGCCATAGTCGGTGAAGTGATCCCGATCCAATTCGGGGTCCGAGACATCTCAGGCTGCGTCCCGTAGTCGGCAGATTGCAGAGTCGATGAGACCCTAAAGTCACCTGGATCACCGGCAGTGAACCAGGCCGCAAACGAGTGTGACCGGGCTATCGACGACTACGCGCCACGACTGTGCCCGAACCGACTCCGAGGCAGTCGCACCCGTATCTCATTTTCGTCGAGCAACGCTGACTGCGTAATCAGCACTGCTGACAGCGGACCCCGGCGGCCGGATCAGAATTCCGAAGGCCTCGGTTCCCTAACTGTCTCACGCGGATACAACTTCGCATATGCGTTGGTCGCCCGTCCTATCCGGGAAGGGCGACGACCCGTGTCACTGTCACCCAGACGTGTAGTTGCGGACTGATCTCGCCCTGAATCGCGGGTTTCGGGGTGCTCAGTCCACGACAGCTTCCGAAGCTGAATAGCCTGCCTCGGTGACAGCCTTCTGTGGACGCCACCACTGTTCGTTGTCGCGATACCACTCCACGGTGGCTTCCAATCCACTGCGGAAATTGCGATACAACGGCTGCCATCCCAGTTCCCGTTGAATTCGCGTCGGATCGATCGCGTAACGCATATCGTGCCCTGGACGATCAGTGACAAAGTCGAATTCGTCTGGTTTGCGCCCGAAAATCTCGAGCAGGGCTGCAATCACCGTCCGATTATCCGTTTCACCATCCGCGCCAATCAGGTACGTTTCGCCCGACTTGCCTCGTTCCAGGATGTCCCAGACCGCACGATTGTGATCGTCGACGTGAATCCAATCGCGAACGTTGCGACCTTCCCCGTACAACCGGGGACGCACACCGTCGATCAGATTTGTGATCTGGCGCGGGATGAACTTCTCGACATGCTGAAACGGGCCGTAATTGTTGGAGCAATTGGAGATCGTTGCCTCGATCCCGAACGAACGCACCCATGCCCGCACAATCAGATCGCTCGACGCCTTTGACGCCGAATACGGACTCGAAGGGTTGTACGGCGTCGACTCGGTGAATCGCGTCGGGTCATCCAGTTCAAGATCGCCGTACACCTCGTCCGTCGAGATGTGGTGATACCGAACCTCATGCGCCCGAACAGCCTGCAGCAGCGAGAACGTGCCCATCACGTTGGTTCGGATAAACGGTTCCGGATCACTCAACGAATTGTCGTTGTGGCTCTCCGCCGCAAAATGCACCACCGCATCGGACCGCGCTACCAACTCGTCCACCAAGCCCTGATCGGCGACGTCACCGTGAATGAAGTGGATACGATCCTCCACCTCGGCAAGTGAGCTCCGATTACCGGCATACGTGAGAGCATCGAGAACCGTAACCTCGACGCCCGGACGCGAAGTCACCGTCTGGTGAACAAAATTGGCGCCGATAAACCCGGCACCCCCGGTCACCAGCAGTCGCACGTTCATCTCCTCAAGTTCGCCGAATTGTCATAACTTTACCTTCTTCTGAGAGGCAGTTTGCATCGATAAGTAGCAGTGCAGGACACTGCACGTATGCGTGGAATCATTCTGGCCGGCGGCACAGGCTCTCGCCTGCACCCGATCACTCTCGGAGTGAGCAAGCAGATGCTGCCGATCTACGACAAGCCGATGATCTACTACCCGCTTTCCACCCTGATGTTGGCGAACATTCGCGACATTCTCATCATCACCACGCCGCACGACTCCGAACAATTCAGGCGCCTACTCGGTGACGGTTCCCAATTCGGGGTCAATCTGACCTACGCGATCCAGCACGAACCGAACGGACTCGCAACAGCATTCGTCCTTGGCGCCGAACACATCGGGAACGAGTCCGTTGCGCTTGTCTTGGGAGACAACATCTTCTACGGTCCGGGCCTGGGCACCCAGCTGAAGCGATTCTCCGACATCGACGGAGGGGCGATCTTCGCCTACTGGGTCTCCGATCCCACTGCCTACGGGGTCATCGAGTTCGACGACGCCGGACGCGCGATCTCCATCGAGGAAAAGCCGGAATCCCCGAAATCGAACTACGCCATACCCGGACTGTATTTCTACGACAGCGACGTTGTGGACATCGCGCGAGACCTGAAGCCCTCCGACCGAGGCGAATTCGAGATATCCGACGTCAATCGCCACTACCTCGACGCGGGTCGTCTACAAGTCGATATCCTCCCCCGTGGAACCGCCTGGCTCGACACCGGCACCTCGAACTCCCTTCTCGAAGCCGCAAACTACGTGCGGACAATCGAGCATCGTCAGGGCCTCAAAATCGGCTCACCAGAAGAAGTTGCCTGGAGGCAAGGATTCATCACCTCCGACCAAATGCGCTCCCAAGCAGAAACATTGGGTAAATCTGGCTACGGTGATTACCTCCTCGCCTTACTCGAACACGGCAAGGAGTGGTGACATGGACATCCGCGAACTGAAAATTGCCGGAGCTTGGGAAATCACTCCCCGACAGTTCGGAGACAACCGCGGCGTTTTCCTCGAATGGTTCAAGAGCTCAGCATTCACAGCCGCAACAGGTCGCAACCTCGAACTGGCGCAAGCTAATTGCTCGGTTTCGGCAGCGGGCAGTCTGCGCGGAATCCACTTCACCGACACACCTCCCGGGCAAGCCAAGTACGTCACCTGCGTCAAAGGGGCGTTCCTCGACGTGATCGTCGACCTGCGCGTCGGATCCCCGACATTCGGCGAATGGGATTCCGTCCTGATCGACGACATCGACCGCAAAGCGGTCTACCTGTCCGAAGGCCTGGGGCACGCCATTCTGTCCCTCGAGGACGGATCGACTGTCATGTATCTCTGCAGCATCGAATACTCCCCGCAATTCGACCGCGACCTCGACCCTTTCGATCCGGAACTGAACATCGCCTGGCCAACAACCGACCGGGCAGGTCACCCCCTGGCCTACGAACTGTCTGCAAAAGATAGTGCCGCACCATCACTCGAGGCACTGAGAACAAGCGGATCTCTGCCGACTGCGACAGAAAGCCCGTGGTCCGAGGATTTGGCGTGAGGCACACTCGTTTTCTCGAACCCCGGTCGTTAGGAATGCGGCCATGTTCGAGCCGCACCGCAGGACGGTTGATCGTCGTTTGCCATTGGGTTAGACAACGCGCAACGTGAGCCACAGGACAATGTTCGGGCTCGTACTCCGTCTCAGCGGGCGCCGGTGTCCAACTTACGCAACCTGTCAAGCAACTCTCTGAGATGTAGAAATTCAGTCCTACCAAACGGTTCTAGATGTAGTGGTTGGGCCCCCGTTAGCAGTCCAGCACCTATGCGATAGCTAGTTGGTTTTCTT
>NZ_CAIJDS010000124.1:0-3851 GCF_903819475.1 Rhodococcus sp. UFZ-B548 | reverse complement strand
GCCCCGTTGACTGAACTAAATGCCGAATGGTGCAGGTCTGAAGGGGTGGGGTCGATGTGGGTCGGTAGCTTGCGGACATGAGCGAAGGGGAAAGTTCGAGAGATCTGTCGGGGCTTGTGGTGGCCCGAGTGGGTCGGTTGATAGCGACAGGTCAGGCGGCGGAGCCTTACGTCTTGCAGGGCAGCGACGGTGAACGAGTGGAGTCCGTCGAGGTGTTCTTCCGGGAGCTGATCGCTTCCGGGAGGTCGGTGGCGACGGTGCGTTCGTACGGTATGGATCTGCTCAGATGGTGGCGGTTCCTTCACGCTGTGGACGTGGCGTGGGATCGTGCCGATCGGGTCGATGCCCGCGATTTCAGTTGTTGGATCCAGTTGACGGCGAAGGCACGACAAGGATCAGTGGTGCCGGCCAGCGCCGAGGCGGCTGCTACTGCTGCGGCATCGCCGAATCCTGTCACCGGCAAACCGGCTCTGGGGGCCGGGTACTCGCCGGCGACAGTGGCGCACAGTGAGACGGTGCTGCGAAGTTTCTACGATTTTCATCGGGACGCGGGGACTGGCCCGCTTCTGAATCCGTTCCCTCTCGATCTCTCTCGCCGGTCGAGACGGGCTCATGCGCACCACAATCCGATGGATCATTGGGCACCTGAGCGTGTGGGGCGCTACCGGCCTCGGGTCTCGCAGCGGATTCCCCGAGCGATTCCCGAGGATCTGTTCGATAAGTTGTTCGCGGCGTTGTCGTCGGATCGGGACCGGGCGTTGGTGGCGTTCTGGATTTCATCGGGGGTGCGAGCGTCGGAGCTGTTGGGAGTCCGCGAGTGCGATGTCGACCCGGGGCAGCAGTTGATTACTGTGGTGCGCAAGGGAACACGTGCGGTGGAGCAGGTACCCGCGTCGGCGGACGCGTTCGTCTGGTTGCGGTTGTATCAGGAGCAGTTGCGGGGCGAGGTGCCACTCGGACGGATGCAACCGTTGTGGTGGACACTGCGAAGGCCTCGCCGCCCGTTGAATTACCATGCGGCGCATCGGATGTTCGAGCGTGCGAATGCTACCCTCGGTTCGGATTGGACTCTGCACGACTTACGTCACAGTGCAGCGAGGCGGATGGCCAACGACCCGCACTTGTCCTTGGTGGAGGTCAAAGAGGTGTTGGGGCACGCCCATTTGTCGACGACCGAAATTTATCTGACACCCGATAAGGACGAGGTGATCGCCAGCGTCCTGGCCCACCACGCTCGTACTGCTGATCAGCGGGAACATCCGCGGGCTCCGTCGCCGCCTCCTGCTCCTGGATACGATCCGGCAGCGTTGAGCGTGCTGTTCGGGAGGCCGTTGTGAGCACTGCCGTCAAGCACATGACCCGCCCGGAACGCTTCGAGGTCACACCGGTGCCGCATTCGAGGATTCGCCAACTGCACAAACAGTTTCCACCACGCGAAGGTGAACTCTGGTGGCCGCACACCGCTGCCTCTGCTGAGGAGGTCGAGGCCCGACTGAACTGCTCGGTGCTTGCTGAGGCTGCGGTCACCACCCGAGCCGGACGGCACCGGGGCGTGATCAAGATACTGACCTGGTTGGCTTCGGTGCCAGGCGATACCTGGCAAGCCCGGTGGCTCGCCAGCGGCGCCGAGAACATCCGCGGGTCTCGTTACGGCGCGACAACCTCCTGGGCCGATCTCCCGGTGGAATGGATTGCCGGACACGGGCGCCCTGTCAGACATGATCGCAACGACCTGGCTGCAGGACTGCTGATGTTGCTGTGCCTGGACGTGATCCGGCCGCAGTTGCCGTGGATGCTCTCCCGGGCGCACCCGTTTCTCGCGCCGATGATGGCAAAGCTGCGAGATCCGGACGGATTCGCGCGGTTGGACGAGCTTGCTGCCACTCAGCCGGATACCTCGCGAGACGATGCACGAATCGCAGCGACCAGAATCGCGACCCTGCTGGTATCCAAAGGCGGGACGGTCGCGGAGATCACTGTCGGCGATTGCGTGGAGCTGATCGAAACGATGGCGCAGGTGCACTCCCGCCGCGGTCAGAAGAAGATCGATTTCTACCTGCGACTACGTGCGATGGGCATCTTTCCCGAGGATGCACCACACAGCATCCGTGCGTTCGGCGCTCCGGTCGGACAGTTGACGATCGAACAACTCGTCGACCGCTACCCGATCGAGAACCAACCGATCCGAGCTCTGCTCATCGACTATCTGCGCGAGCGTCAACCCGCGCTGGACTACACCAGTCTCAACTCTCGTGCCCGAGGACTCGCCGGGCTGTTCTGGAGCCGCGTCGAGACACTCGCCCCCGGTATCGACACCCTGGCGCTGCCGCCTGACGTTGCCCGAGCATGGAAGGACGACCTGAGATCGATCACACGCACCGCCGTCGACGCGGCGGGACGAAAGCACGAAACAACTTCGCCCCGAAAGAATTACAAAGACAATCTGTTGCAAGTGCGTGCGTTCTATCTCGACCTCGCGCACTGGGCCGTCGAAGATCCGGCACGCTGGGCGCAGTGGGTGGCGCCCTGCCCGATCAGCGACGCCGAGGTCAAAAGAGGCAAGGAACTCAAACACCGTAAAGCGCGGATGGATCAGCGCACTCGCGAGCGATTGCCTGTCCTGTCGCAGTTGGTTCGGTCCGCAGCTGACCGCCGCGCGGCCGCAGCGGCTCTACTTGTTGCGGCGCAGAACACCGAACCAGGTGAGGTGATCGCGGGAACCGACGGAGAACTGCGACGATCCTTGATCCGTCGGGGAACTGGCCGCGTCGTATGGGCCGACAATACTGTTACCGGTGTTCGCCGCGATCTCACCTACGAGGACGAGGAAGCATTCTGGGCATTCGCCACTATCGAAGTGTTGCGGCTCAGCGGTATCCGTCATGAAGAGCTCCTCGAGCTCAGTCACCACAGCATCACCGAATATCGACTACCTAGTACCGGTGAACTGGTTCCGCTGCTGCAGATAGCTCCATCGAAGACCGATACCGAGCGGCTGATCTTGGTCAGTCCCGAGCTTGCGGAAGTCCTCAGTGCGGTAGTTCAGCGTTCGCGGCAACCCAACGGATCGATACCGCTCGTGGCTGCCTACGATACGCAGGAGAAGCTGTGGAATCCGCCGATGCCGCTGCTCTTTCAGCGGGGAATCGGAAACGAACGCCGAGCGATCCCACCGAGTTTCGTCCGCAAGCTCCTCATCAATGCGCTCACCGTGGCAGCTCTCACCGATGCCAGTGGCGATCCGTTGATGTTTCAGCCCCACGACTTCCGGCGAATATTCGTCACCGACGCGATCATGAACGGCCTGCCACCCCATATCGCACAGGTTATTTGCGGGCACAAGACAATTGACACGACGATGGGCTACAAGGCCGTCTACCCCTCGGAAACGATCGAAGCGCATCGAGCGTTCATCGCGCGTCGTCGTTCGATGAGACCCAGTGAGGAATACCGGACACCGACCGACGAGGAATGGGATGCGTTCTTGTCTCATTTCGAGAAGCGGAAAGTATCGGTCGGGACCTGCGCACGGTCGTTCGGCACACCCTGCATCCATGAGCATGCTTGCGTCAGATGCTCACTCCTGCGGCCGGATCCAACGCAGCGAGGCAGGCTCGAAGAAATCCGAGACAACCTCGAAGCCCGCATCATCGAAGCCAAACAGGAAGGCTGGCTGGGTGAAGTCGAAGGACTGCAGGTCAGCTACACCGGAGTCAGGGACAAGATCGCACAGGTCGATGCCACGATGAAACGAGGATCGGCAACAACTGACCTCGGAATGCCTGGATTCGGATCGATCTCGGGAAGGACTTCCACATGATTACCAAGCTTGAATTCTTGTTCAGAGAAGC
>NZ_CAIJDS010000123.1:0-4014 GCF_903819475.1 Rhodococcus sp. UFZ-B548 | reverse complement strand
GTGAGTTCGAGATACCGGTCACGGCCCGAGTCCTCCCCGGTTGTAGAGACATCTGTTGCCAGGCCTGGAACCGGTTGGGCTGGTGCGGTATTCGAATCGGTGTCCGTGGGGATCGGTCCGGGACCACGATCGGTGGTCGCTGTCGGTGCGGTCGACCCGGCAGGCTGCGGAATAGTCGGGGCAGGCCCGTCGGCGGTCGTCGGAACCGGGACTCCTGCCGGGTTCTGCACACCCGGCTGTGTTGGTGCGCCGGGCGTTCCGGGCTGTCCTGGTTGCGCGGCGCCGGGGACGGGGACGATGGGGGTTCCGTTGTAGGTGGGGAAGTTCGTCGGAGCGTTGGCTCCGACGTTGGGGCCGCCGCCCGGTGCTTGTGCACCGGGAAGTCCGACCGTTGTTGTCGGGGCGGCCGTCGGGGTCGTGGTGGGAGCGGTCAAGCACGGGTTGATGTACTCCGGCGGGATGGGTGCACCGGGTGGCAGCGACGCAATGAGGTTCAGGTAGATCTGATGATCACGTGCCCGTACCGCTGCGCAGTCTTCTGCTGGTCCTGCGGAGGAGGTCGGGGCGAAGATCAGCAGCGCCAGCAGTGCGATCACCGTTGCGGCGAGCACCACCACGGTGGAGATCACCGTGGTCGGTGAGGTGCGGTCGAACCGGCGCGCAGGCTTCACCGGCGATCACCCGTGTTCGACTTCTTCCGAAATTCGGCGATGAGTGTGTCTGCGCCCCACCAGAACACCCGTCCTGCGATCGACATCCACAGAAAGAATGCCAGATACACCAGAATCGTCCCGTAATCGGTGGCCCATCCTCCGAGGCGTCCGATCACCGCGAACGCCGCGATCAACAACGCGAGCCCGAATACGGTCGCGATCACAGCTTTCGACATCTGACTCAGTTCACTGTCGCGATCCCATCCCTGATCACCTGTACCGACTGCATCGCGGGGTAGGTCGGAATACACCGATGCCGGAGCTGCAATGGTTCCTGGCGGTACGTACGGCAACGCAGGCTCAGCTGTGACGTCGCGGCGGGTGGGTGAGGTCATCGGGGCGTTCGGTGAGGTGGTCATCGGAGGTGAATGCCTTTCCCGCCAACTAGAAACGCGGGACTCGAGATACCCGACACCGACCAAAAGAACGGGCGGTCACCGGGAGGAGATGCAGCAGCGGACAGGAAGAGGGTGCGCTCTACCAGGGGCAGTTGACGTACGAGGTAGCTCCGGCGAGCCACCCTCCTGCCGGCGGGAGATAGAACTGGTACGAGGCGCACCCGTTCGGATACTGGGCAGCAATTGCCGTCCGGCGCGTCAGGACATCAGCCGACACGTCGATCACGGTCTCCCACCCGGGAACGGGGATCATGACGTTCGCGTTCGAGAGTGCCGTCACGATTCCACTGTCGCGGGCCGCCACGGTCAAGGCGTGGCCCAGGGGAACCTGCACCACCGGTGCACCGTACTGCGCCGGAACCGGCCCCTCGAACATCACGGGAGCAGCCATTGCGGCCGGGGCGGTAGCGAGCAGAATCCCGCCGACAGCGAGTGATGCAGCCGCGGTCGTGGCTGCGATTTTCTTCGTGCGAGTCAAAGACATGATGCTCCTTTGAGGGATGGAAAAGTGGAAAGTGTTGGGTAACAGCGCCAACGGCTGCCCAGCACATGAACCGAGTGAACCGAGACGTGCGCTTGTGGGCGCGGAATGCCGTTGACGACAGTCCTGGATCAGAGCCAGGTGGGGTCGGAGTAGACGAACACACTGTTATCCGAGGTCGCCGTCGACACGGCGAACTGCGCGTACGAACGGATCGTGACCGGGCCCATGCACGCATCGACCTTGACGTGCACGTTCTCCGCCGTGATCGACGCTTTCGCAGCCTCGAGGTCCTTCTTGCCGAGCGGGATCGTGGTGATCGTGCCCGGTGCGATGGTGGTCTGGATGCTCGGGTTCACCGAGGCGTTCACGCCGATGTTCGCCGACGGAACCCCCGAAATGCTGACCCCGACGGACGGGCCGAGGGAGAATCCGAGCCCCAGGCCGAGGCCGGAGGACACATCGATTTGGCAACCGATCTGCAACCCCTGCTCGATATAGCCTGTCTTCACCGCAGAATCGCCGGATCCGGTGATGGTGCCGGTGACCTTCGCCGACACGAACCCCTCGCGAGTGAACGCTGTTGTCGCCAGGTTCGGGACCGGGTTCGCCGAAAGTTTGGTAGCCGCCAGATCCAACGTCCAACCGTCGTCGGTGACCGTGCTCGCGAACTTGTCCGGCAACGCCGTCGGGGTCGCCGACGCACTGGCTGCGAACGCGAGAGAGCCAGCCATCAAAACCGACGACACCGCAGCACATGTGCCCATTGCCTTTCCGATGCGTCGCTTTCCTGTCAAGGTATGGATGGTCTCGGTGGTGGTGGTGGCCATGGTCGGTCTCCCTGGGGTGAGTCGAAATCCCCGCAACCAGAGCGATTGCGGAAACTTAACTGAACGTCTGACCGGGACGCTACAACACCGCCTGCATGCCCGACTAGCCTCCAATGCCCGAAGCCATCCGCCGAAAGTCGTACTCGAAGTTACGGAAACATTTCCCGAACACTCGGACCAGGCGGTTTGTTCACGGGAAGGGTGTGACGAGCCTCATGATCACGAAATGGTGACCGATGGTTCATGGGCAGTGATTATTCGGCAACCCGACACCGATAGGTGTTGACAGCCGGGACGAGGGTTATCTCGTCGCGGCGGTGCGGCGAGGTCCGACTGCTGCTTCGGCGAGTCGGGCGTAGCCCGGTGAGTCGGCGGGAACCTTCCGGCGTTGATCGGAGATGCGCAGCTTCGCGGCGACATTGGCCAACAGTTCCAGTGAGGTAGCGGAGAGGCCATTCGCGGCCAGAAGTAGGTCTTTCAATTCCTGGTCGTCGAGATGGTCGACGATATCGGCGTCCTGGGCCTCGACGAGGCCGCGGTCGCCGGCCCAGGGGACGGTGAAGAAGTATCCGGGGGAGACGCCGAAGTAGTCGGCCAATGCGGCCACGACCTCATCGGACGGGCTCGTGCGAACACCGCACCGCAGTTGGGAGAGATATGGTGTCGAGATCCGACAGCCTCGCTCGAGAAGGCCTCTCGCTACCGCTGTGTTCGTCAAACGCCGCCCTCGTCGGGCTGCGTCGACGGTGGCGACACCATGACCGCAGCAGCATTCACCTTCACCCCCGATGCAGACTTCGTCGACCGCGCACTCGACGCCGAGCTCCGCCGCGACAGCGAATCCGTCGACCGGAAACTCCGCACCATGCTCGCCGCCCTCGACGACTCCCTCGCCGGAATCAGTGATGCACGCGAAGAACTGCACACCCTCTACACCGCCCCCGGCACGGACACCGCCGAAGACGTTGCCGCCCATGACCAGGACATCGCCACCCACCTCGCCGAGGCTGCCCACAACCTCCGCGCGGCCGCCGAGATCCTGCGCAGCCACCGGCAACTCACCTCACCGCAACCCTGACCTCCCATGCCCACCGGCGACAGCAAGGACCCCGACGTGACACTCTCACTGGCCACCGTCCCCGACTTCGACGACCTCACCGACAACGAAGGCGAGATCGACGAATACAGCACCGCCCTCGACGTCGAGGCTCAACTCCTGTGCTCGCTGCTCTGGGCGCCGGCCGAGAGTGCGAAACGTGCCGTCGCAGCCTTGACCAGCGCCGACTTCTACCGACCCGTGAACGCGGCACTGTTCACTGCCATCTCAGAACTTGTCGAGGCCGGCAAACCTCACAACAGTGCCCACGTCTTCACTACCTTGCAGCAGGAAGGCCGCACCAGCGGTCACCTCGGGAAACAGCTCACCAAAGCACTCACCGACATCACCACCATCGGCGTCCCGTCCGCTGAACTCGAGCACAACATCGCCGCAGTCCTCACCCAGGCATACCGCCGCGGATTCCGCGAAGCAGCACGATCCCTCGCCCAAGCCGCCGAAGAACTCCCCGAAGACGAATTATCTGGATCCCGTG
>NZ_CAIJDS010000122.1:0-4550 GCF_903819475.1 Rhodococcus sp. UFZ-B548 | reverse complement strand
GCTCGAGACCGGCGGCTTCAGACCCCAACTCCTACACCCCCGATTGGGATGAGCCGCTAACCGACTGTCCGTCGTCGAAAACCTCACGACACACAGCGACCTGACATAGTTTTCCGACACGAATTTATCGACGGATCCGAACCGCACAAACTCTATTTTCAACTACGGCGGCAGATTCAGGTTCCTTTGCAATCAGCCACCCCCGTCGTCGACAAGCGCAATCGCTGAGACAATCGGGTATGACCGGCACTGATTGAGATCGCTGTTTCCACAGTGAATTTCATCGGGATCCACCGTCGACAGTCACGTGGGGCGGGAATCGACGTGCCGGACCGTGTGAGGCTACGACCGGAAGTCCGGGCGGCGCAGCGCAGCGTCTACCCGGGATAACGACTGTCGCGCGTTGCCCGGCGGGTATGCCCACGCATATTCGGATTCGATGTTCGGGTGTGCTTAACCCACAACAGGTCCTGGCGTCGAGGAGCGGTTCAACCGACCGAGGGGTCAGAGAGGTGATGTCGTGTCAGTGACCAGCGCAACCGAAAGCTCCAATCGGTGTCACCGCGCTTTTCGAGAAATGTAATTTTGGGACCAAAAGAGGTATTTGTCGCATCGCGATGGTAGAACTAATCGAATTTTAAACCGCAAGGGTGCTGCGAGCGAACTCTGCGAACAAATAAGAAGAAGGACACATGAATCCCGACCCGAACAACCCAGCTAACAGCAGCGACCCACAAAAAGCGCCGCAGCAGCCGTACGGACAACAACCCCCGCAATACGGGATGCCGCAGCAGCCATACGGACAACAACCCCCTCAGTACGGGATGCCGCAGCAGCCATACGGACAGCTGCCGCAACCGCCAAAGAAGAAGCGATGGGGTTTGTGGATCATCCTGGCGATCGTTGCATTGTTGTTCGCAGGTTGCGTGGCCGCAGTCGCTGGTGGGGGTGACGAGCCAGCGACAGTAGTGGACAACAACGGATCAAGTTCTGCGGATTCCGACAGCGCAGCCAGCCTGGATTTCCCAGGAAAAACAAGCAAGGACACCGGCGCCGACGCCGGAGCTACCGTCGATAAAAAGGGCGTTCAAATCACTGCTGCGCCTCTGGAGTCGGCAGAGCGTTCATACGGTGGTTCTCTTCTATGCACGAACGTCACCGTCGTCAACGGCACTGGCAAGCAGCAACGTTTCAATGGTTACTTGGATTGGAAATTGCAGGACCCTAACGGTGTCTCAAAAGACGCGACTTTCGTCTCCGACCGCTCCACGCTGGAATCGGGTGAGTTGGCTCCCGGAGGTCGGGTCGCGGGCGACGTTTGTTTCGACGATCCGGCAGCCTCCGGACAGTACGTAGTGCTCATGGAAACACTGCTTTCCTTCGACAGCTCACGCATCGGGTGGATCAACCAGATCTGAACGCCCCGATACAACCCTGGGGCAGGCGATCGTTTATTGACGCTCACCTGCCCCAGCCCGATAAGTATGCAACCCACGCCGTGACCGTGGCCCTGACCCTGGCCGGACAAGGTCCCCCGCGCACACATGGTCGGAAACCCACCACAGCAACCGCAGCGAATACGAGCTCCGGCGACGCAACATCGCCAGCCCACTCGCCGACGTTCGAGGACCCGAGGGTGGCAGCCGCATTGGTGGGACTGGCAACTGGCCGATGGCGGCAGCTACGGCGACAAGCGTACGCAGAAATGCTTCGCTGACCCCCGTCCTATCTCTGCCACCACACGCCGACCCGTCCACAGAATGAAGCGATCACAATGACAATGAAAAAATCCTGGCTAGCAGCGACGATCCTCCTTCTCACGCTCAGTGCATGCAGCGACCAGGGCGCATCCACCGAACCTGCCTCGTCTGAGAGAGCAACTGCAACCGCCACGACGCCGAGCTCGTCAGCGACACTCACACCGGTCTCCAGTGCCACGATTGTGGAACCCACGACGGAAACCATCGTCGAACCGCCCACAGCGGAGGCAACATTCATCGACACGCCCACGCCGGCGGTGACCAAGCACATCGACTACTGCACCTCGCCCGGTCCGAACACCGCGTTCACGGACGGAACATACGGTTGGACGGACGAATGCGCCGGCCCCGCAGCGATCAACCGGGTCAGCGAAATCACCGCCAACGGAGGATCCTGCGACGGAACCACGTGCACCAACTCACTAGGAATGACCTTCCCCGACCCTCGGGCCGAAGCCGGAATGACCGATGCACCGCCAACAGCTGGCACTCCTCGGACCACGACAAGCACCCCGACAGTAACGAATCCGCCGAACCATCCCCAGGTCCTGTGGTCGAATTGCCTACAGCAAGGCAACACCCCGGAACAATGCCGCGAAATACTCGACAACTGATGTCACGCCCAGCGAAAGCCCGGCCAGTCCTGAGCACTTCGGAGCTGCAATTCCCGGGGCAGTTTCGACACTCTCGCCCGACTTTGATCCACTCATTCACTGAGTAGGTCCTGTGGTTTGACTGTACGTTTTTCCGCATCAGCACTCGAGTACCGTCCGACACTGATGGAGACGATATTCGACGTAGGTTCTGCACACGGGTTCTCGACGGAACGAAGAGAAACCCGCTGCGGAGACCCGAATCGGATACTCACTGCATCCTCGGCCACTGTCACCTGGACCCACTCGGTACGAGGAAAACACACCGCACACCTTTGGGTGACCCACCCGACTGGTCGTCAGTACCAGCAGGGTGGGTCGAGTGCGCCCAACTCTGGGGGGCCGGGCACACGATCGGGAGCGGCTCACCTGCAGTCGTGTGACATCTCGGCGAACCCCCATCCATCGCCGCCTCGAACGGAGATGGAGTGGAAGGGAAATGTAGCGCACACGATTCCCCTGACCTGCAACCACCCAGCGTGTTTCGGCGGCCATTTCCTTCCCGTGATGTGACGCGGATCTAAGCTCAACTCGACAACCACGGCCTCAACCTCACGGGAGCAGCGATGAGTCCTCGGCCCACCTGGCTCCACACCCGATCCACCGAATTCCGGGCCGCCCTCCTCGATCTCGGGCTCACGATCACCGACACCGAAGCCCGCACAATCCTCGACGACAAAATCACCGAATACGCGACCCTGATGAGAGTCACCCGCCAGACCGCGCAGCGCGATTTCACCGACGAACGTCTGATCGCATTCGCGCAGTCCCTCGCTATGTCTCTCTCCGACGAAGCCCCCGGCGCCGACCTGATCGAATTCGAACGCACGATCTCCGTGCCCGTCGCCGCCGTCGGCCTGACCACCGCGGCGCTGGCCGAAGCCTTGAAAGTCGCACACATCAACCTCGACGACAAAGAAGCTGTCGCCGGCCTGTCCTTGCTCTCGACTCTCGGCATGATCACCGCCGATGCGAACGACTCCGTCGTCCCGACCCCACGCCCGCTACTCCTGCGGATCGCCCGCTACCTCGACGGCGCCGCGGCATCCATCACCGACGGTGCGAACCTGCCCGACGGACTCGACGACACCCACAGACAGCACTTCGCGGACATCCTCGCCCAGGACGCCGACGGAATCCGGGCCCTCGCCAACACCGACGACGGCGACACCCCGAGCCTGTGGCGCACCCCCAACCCGCGCTGACCGCCGGCGCATCAAATCGCAGTCCACGCGTCGAAACCTGCGGGACGGCTCGCCCGCCGATAGACCAGGGGTGGCTACCGGCGGAGCGTTCGCCATACCCGTTGGGGACCGGGTGATGCCGCCCCCGAAAATTTACGTGGCACCCACCCCGGTTACCAGTCTTCGCACAGTTACAGCTACTTGAGCATTGAACTACCGAGGAGTACCTCGCCGCCTTAGATGAACCGGTACCGAGTTAGTCCATCGCACCCATCGGTACGCCGTCACTTACCTCCTGCGCACCGACCGCCCAGCAATGACGCCGTAACATCACCCCCTGTGGTGCGCTACTTTTCGCCTCGGTTCCAGCGCACCACCCGTTATCACCGCGCAGGCAGTCACCCCTTTCGTTCGGCCTGCATGATCCACACGTGCAGGAGCTACCCATGGCCTCCCCCGACGAGCGTCTGACCGCCAAACTCGAACAACTCCCCATCAGCGACGACGCCCCCATGTGTTCGCTCCTGCGCACGGCGCTGCTCAAACACGCGCAGCAGGGCAGCGATATCACCGAACCGACCGTGCTCGGACTGCTCGCTCTCACCGGTGTCCTCGAAGAACGGCTCACCAGGCTCGAAGCCATCCTCCAACCCTCCACCACTACATGACCCCGGCATCGCCTCGCGACCACTGCTGCACGAACGACTCGGCGTGTCAGTCGAAACTGCCCTCATACTCGGCTGCACCCTCTCCGCCATGGTCATCGCCTGGTGGGCAGCCTGAAAGAAACTCGTCTGTCGAAAAGGCAAAGCCAACGGTTTATTCGACATAGATTTTCGACACGAGTTCTCGACACCTAGACCTCAGAACAAGCTGGGGATATGCGTGCTTCACAGAAGCGTCGAATACCGATCTTGGTCTCAATAGGTCAACGCATCACCGACGATAACGGA
>NZ_CAIJDS010000121.1:0-4563 GCF_903819475.1 Rhodococcus sp. UFZ-B548 | reverse complement strand
GACACGCCGTGCCTACCGTGCCTTCATCCTGATGCGGCGCTAGAGATAACACGCAATGACGTCCTGAAACTTCAACTTGTCGACGTCGCATTCAAACCCGGAACGCGCGACTGCAAAGTCGTCGCCGGCACGCTTCACGACCCGTACACCGGAACCGATATCGCGTTCTCCACGTCCAATCCTTCGGCCATTCAGATCGACCACGTGTTATCAGCAGCTTTGTCAAGGAGTCTTCCTCTTTCTGCTGGTCATTATGTCGATGTCATGCCGCTGATGGCTGTGGTGGCAGTGCGATGGGCCAGAGCGTGAGCGGCGTCGCGGCGGTGGCTGCGGCGTTCGTTGTCGCTGTTTCTGGTTGCTCGGCCCTTCCTGCTGATGGCGGGACGGTATTCGCCGCTCCGGTGTCGGAGACCGCTGCGCCTGGTGCGCAGGTTGAAGAGGCACTGTCCGCGTTGGAGCAGCTTGCGGTGAAGGGTCGTGCGCCGAAGACGGGGTATGCGCGCAGCGAGTTCGGTGCCGCGTGGACTGATACGAACACCGCTATGTGGGGCGGGAACTCGCTGAGCACTCGCGAGGACATACTCTCCCGTGACCTTATGGACGTCACGTGCAAGGGCCGCTCAGGTGTGGCCGCGCCGCCGTGCGTGGTGCAGTCGGGAGTCCTTCACGATCCGTATACCGGGACCACGGTGAATTTCGTTCGCGGGGAGACGACTTCGCCACTCGTCCCGATCGAGCATGTAGTCGCCCTTGGTGATTCGTGGCAGAAGGGCGCGCAGCAGTTGTCTGCCGCCGAACGTGTCGACCTGGCGAATGATCCGCTCAATCTCATCGCCACTACGCAGGCTCCGAACTCGGCGAAGAGTGACTCCGATGCCGCCTCGTGGCTTCCTCCGAACAAGGCGTTCCGATGTGCTTATGTGGCTCGTCAGGTCGCGGTCAAACTCCGGTATCGGTTGTGGGTGACCAAGGCGGAGAAAGACGCGATTGCCGCTGTCCTGTCGACGTGTCCCGGCCTGGCGCTTCCCTCCAATGCCGAGGCGGCGGGTCGTGTTTCGTGAACGAGCAGCGAAACCGATTACCCTCAGGGCGCTAGCGGGAGTCGGCGAGTCGTCGCCGCAGCGCGAGGTTCTCGCCGTGGGCGACCGCGAGCGCCTTGCGCAGCTCGCCGAGCTCTTCGGCGTGCCGGCGTTTGAGTTCCTTGAGCTGCGAGGACAGTGCTCTGACCGCGGACGATGCGGACTGCCGTTCGCGTTCGGACATCTGTTCCGGAGTTGTTCGGTGGTGCGGGCGCCTGGTGCGGAGGTCGTTGATCTTTGTGCGCAGGTCGGGCTGGTTGTAGAGGAAGTCGGTGGAGACCGTGGCGCGGCGAGCGACGGCCGCGAAGGTGACCGGCTCGCCTGCATTGCTGAGTGCCAGCAGAGCCGCTTCCGCGCGCGCTCTGGTCTCGGTGTGGCGTTGTCGCGCTGCGGCGGTGAGGTGTTCGGGCACGGGCTTGTTCTCCTTGCTCTAGGTGGTGGTTCCGGGGCCGCGAACGGCCTTGTCGGCGGCGGAAACATCGTTGATCGAGAGCAGGATCCGGTTGAGCGAGTCGACCTCGATCCGGCGGCCTTGCAGCCAGATGTTCGTCTCGTCCATCGGGGCGCCGTACTTCGCGGTGAACACTGCTTGCCGGTGTTCGATCAGGGTTTCCGTGTCGGTGAGCTGGGTCCGCAACTGCGGGGCGTGAGTGGAGTCGGTGACGAACTTCGAGCAGGACAGGCAGGCGTTTCCCTTATCGCACAATTGTTTCGGTGGGAGCGTGCACCAACCGTTGGGCAGAATGCGGTCAGCTCGCTTGTCGAGCTGGATCAGATCGTAGAGGTCGGAGCTGTCGATCGAGGCGGTGCGGCCGTCGCGGGTGACTTTCTTGTATCGGAGGAATTCCTCCTCCATGGTCTGCGCAGAGGTCACGGCGTAGTGCAAGGTCATGTCCGGGGAGACATGACCGAAGTAGCGCATCACGACGTGAAGCGGCACTCCAGCGTTGATCAGGTTGGTCGCGGCGGTGTGCCGGAAGCGGTGTGTCTTGGAGACCGCGACCTGACGGCCGACGGAGTCTCTGATGTTGAGCAGTCTGGTGAGCCTGCTGAACCGCAGATGCATTGTCGGAAGCGGGTAAGGCTTGTCGCCCAGTCGGTTTCGGCTCGCGCAGAGGAACAGGTATTTCGGCGTTACGTCAGAGTTTCCGAAGTGCGCCATCATGTCTCGGGCGTGCTTTTGCTGGGCTCGGATGATCGTGACGATCTCCTCGTCCACGGGGATCGTGGGTGCGACGTTCGATTCGATCTTCGTCTGTTGATACCGCATCCGGGCGACGAAGCCCGCGCTGTCAGGATCACCGTATGTGCGATTGTGCAGGATCGGTTCGAGCGGGTCGAAGTCCATCATCAGCACCTCGTTGGCGCGACGTCCGGTGCGCAGCAGAAGCATCAGGATGTGGAAGGCTTGCAGGTCGCCGAGCCCGCCCTCCTTCACAGGCTGTGCGAGCAGGCCGCTGCCCTCGGCGATCTGCTGCATGACATCCTCTTCGAGGACCATGTCGTGTGCCTTGACGTTGGCCAAGCGGGGCTTGTCCTCGGGGCGGAACAGCACGCAGTGCTCGGGTCGCAGAGTGGCCCAGGCGCTGATGCCGAGTTCGGTGGCGGCTTCATCCCGGTGGTCATACATGAACTGGTAGAACTGCTCGATCGCGGTCATGATCTGGCGGCGTGGGTTCGTCGCCAGCGCCTTGCCCGCGCGTACCCCGGACTCGATGCGGTGTGCGAGGAGCATGTCGCAGAAGCCGCGGATGAAGTCCCGCAGGCGGTGTGGGTCCGTTGTCAGGCACGGGCCCTGATCGGCGGTGGTGTCGATGTAGCGTTGCAGCCATTTCAGGGCGTCCAGGCGCGATTTGACCGTGCTCCACGAGTACCGCTCCGTGGTCAGGCCCGCCGAAAGCCAGTACTTCGCTCCTTCACGCAACCACAGGCTGGTCAGGTTGGTGAAGTGCATTGTCGTGCGACCTTGCGGTTCGTGGTCGCGTTGGGGCACCCTCGGGTCGAGGCTGGGATTCCAGACGTTCAGCTCCCACCACGGGCCGCGGTGATAGGCGTACCCGAGCACGGCGGCCATGTGCCCGAGGCGGTAGGTGCCGCCTTTGAACGCAGATTCGCCGATCTTCGCACCGCGCATCTGTGCTTTCCGTGCGGATCGCACCCACTCGTCAGGCGAACGGTGCAGCAGCGATTGCGCCGACCGGCACTCGTCGTCGTGATTCATCGCGGCGCGCAGCAGGATGAAGGCGGCATTCGTCTCGATGACGCGGACGAAGTGACCCAGCTCGATGCGCCGGTGGATGATCCAGGCGATCTCCCAGGTCATCGGCTCCGGCAAACCGCGGAAGTTCAGGTAGCAGGAGGTCCAGCTCCCGCCGACGTTGACTTCGCGGATCGCCGGTCGGTAGTGCGCCGGCATCGTCTTCTTGTCGAAGTGATCGCTGCGGCATTCTTCGGGCAGAGAGTCCCAGAGCCTGCGGGCGATGGTGAGGTCGAACATGTCCGCTAGTGCCAACCCCGGGTCGATCTGGTGCAGTCTCTTGGGGCTGCGCGACCATGACGTGATGGCGGGATCGGTTGCTGGGCTAGACATTCGGGTACTCCCATCCGGCGACGTATTCGCGCCAATTCGCTACCGAGGCCAGCTCGGCGTCCTCGGTGACGTGGCCGTAGATGTTCATCGTGGTCTGCACGCTCGCGTGTCCGAGGCGGCGGCTGACGGTGTGGACGGGACTCCCCGCCAGCAACAGCGCGGTGGCGTGGGTGTGCCGAAACCAGTGCGGTGTCATCAGGTTCGGGAGGGCGGTGTCGTGATGCTTCATCGAGCGCAGGTGCGCATAGACCGACTCGGTACGCAGGGGCGCGAACAGCGGGTTCCGCATCACGTTGCAGAAGATGTAGCTGCTGTCCCAATCATCGAGGGCGACATCGGCGCCTCGGTCGCACAGCCACCACACGTAGTCGGCGTAGAGCCGGTCGAGCCGCGACCCGATGTGGACCTCGCGTTCCCCGGACTTGGCGGACAGGCCGTACGGGTGTGGCCTGCTCACGATCGCGACCCGGGCGCTCTTGCCGCCGATCCCGGTGTTCCAGTCGCGGTGCTCCAACGAGAGGGCTTCGCCGATCCGCATGCCCGATTCCGCCAGGACTGCCCACAGGAACCGATATCGCAGGTCACCTCTCCACTCCTCGAGTGTTGGGTCGTAGGTGGCCTCGGCGCCTTGGAGGGCGTCGATCGTGGTCGGCGCCAGAACCGGGATGGCCTTGCGGGCGGCGCGGATTCGGATGGCGGCGCGCTTCTGTGGCGCTCGCCTGGCCACGTGCTCGAGGAACGAGAGGTAGCGGCCGGATCGGACGTGGGCTTGCTTCCACAGGAACGGCGCAGCGTCTGTTCCGCTGTCGGCTTGGTAGCGGTAGAAACTCATCACTGCGCGCATGCGGAGATTCACCGTGCTGTCGCTGAGCGTCGGTCGGGGGCGGAGTTCGC
>NZ_CAIJDS010000120.1:0-4649 GCF_903819475.1 Rhodococcus sp. UFZ-B548 | reverse complement strand
ATCTCGGGAAGGACTTCCACATGATTACCAAGCTTGAATTCTTGTTCAGAGAAGCCTGCGTCTTCGGCCCCGCTTGGTCCGACGACCAGGACGCACCTGGCGGCCACGACGGGTGCGATACCCGCAACAACGTTCTGGCCCAAGATCTCTCGGACGTGGTGTTCAAACCGGGAACACGTGACTGCGTCGTACTGTCGGGCGCGATGACCGACCCGTACTCCGGTGATCGCATCGAATTCGAACGCAGCCAGGCCAAGTCCGTCCAGATCGACCATGTCTTATCAGCAGCTTTGTCAAGGAGTCTTCCTCTTTCTGCTGGTTACTGTGTCGATGACATGCTGCTGAGTGCTGTGGTGGCCTTGTGATGCGCCAGCGCGTGACCGGGGTCGCGGTGGCGGCTGCGGCGTTCGTTGTCGCTGTGTCTGGTTGCTCGGTCCATCGGCCTGATGGCGGGGCGGTATTCGCAGCTCCGGTGTCGGGAACTTCTGCGCCGGGTGCGCAGGTCGATGAGGCACTGTCGGCGCTGGAGGAGCTTGCGGTGAAGGGGCGTGCGCCTAAGACGGGTTATGCGCGAAGCGAGTTCGGTATAGCGTGGACTGATATGAATACCGTTATGTGGGGCGGGAACTCGCTGAGCACACGCGAGGACATACTCTCCCGTGACCTTGTGGACATCACGTGCAAGGACCGCTCGGGTGTGGCCTCGCCGCCGTGCGTGGTGCAGTCGGGAGTCCTTCACGATCCGTATACCGGGACCACGGTGAATTTCGTTCGCGGGGAGACGACTTCGCCACTCGTCCCGATCGAGCATGTAGTCGCCCTTGGTGATTCGTGGCAGAAGGGCGCGCAGCAGTTGTCTGCCGCCGAACGTGTCGACCTGGCGAATGATCCGCTCAATCTCATCGCCACTACGCAGGCTCCGAACTCGGCGAAGAGTGACTCCGATGCCGCCTCGTGGCTTCCTCCGAACAAGGCGTTCCGATGTGCTTATGTGGCTCGTCAGGTCGCGGTCAAACTCCGGTATCGGTTGTGGGTGACCAAGGCGGAGAAAGACGCGATTGCCGCTGTCCTGTCGACGTGTCCCGGCCTGGCGCTTCCCTCCAATGCCGAGGCGGCGGGTCGTGTTTCGTGAACGAGCAGCGAAACCGATTACCCTCAGGGCGCTAGCGGGAGTCGGCGAGTCGTCGCCGCAGCGCGAGGTTCTCGCCGTGGGCGACCGCGAGCGCCTTGCGCAGCTCGCCGAGCTCTTCGGCGTGCCGGCGTTTGAGTTCCTTGAGCTGCGAGGACAGTGCTCTGACCGCGGACGATGCGGACTGCCGTTCGCGTTCGGACATCTGTTCCGGAGTTGTTCGGTGGTGCGGGCGCCTGGTGCGGAGGTCGTTGATCTTTGTGCGCAGGTCGGGCTGGTTGTAGAGGAAGTCGGTGGAGACCTTGGCGCGGCGAGCGACGGCCGCGAAGGTGACCGGTTCGCCTGCATTGCTGAGTGCCAGCAGCGCCGCGTCCGCGCGGGCTCTGGTCTCGGTGTGGCGCGCTCGCGCTGCGGCGGTGAGATGTTCGGGCACGGGCTGGTTCTCCTTGCTCTAGGTGGTGGTTCCGGGACCGCGAACCGCTTTGTCGGCGGCGGAGACATCGTTGATCGAGAGCAGGATCCGGTTAAGCGAGTCGACCTCGATCTGGCGGCCTTGCAGCCAGATGTTCGTCTCGTCCATCGGGGCGCCGTACTTCGCGGTGAACACTGCTTGCCGGTGTTCGATCAGTGTTTCCGTGTCGGCGAGCTGGGTCCGCAACTGCGGGGCATGAGTGGAGTCGGTGACGAATTTCGAGCAAGACAGGCAGGCGTTTCCCTTATCGCACAACTGTTTCGGTGGGAGCGCGCACCAACCGTTGGGCAAGATGCGATCAGCTCGCTTGTCGAGCTGGATCAGGTCGTAGAGGTCGGAGCTGTCGATCGTGGCGGTGCGCCCGTCACGGGTGACCTTCTTGTAGCGGAGGAATTCCTCTTCCATGGTCTGCGCAGAGGTCACGGCGTAGTGCAAGGTCATGTCCGGCGAAACGTGCCCGAAGTAGCGCATCACGACGTGAAGCGGCACTCCGGCGTTGATCAGGTTGGTCGCCGCGGTGTGCCGGAACTGATGTGTCTTGGAGACAGCGACGCGTCGGCCGACGGAGTCGCTGATGTCGAGCAGACTGGTGAGCCTGCTGAACCGCAGATGCATTGTCGTCATCGGGTAAGGCTTGTCGCCCATCCGGTTTCGGGTCGTGCGGAGGAACAGGTACTTCGGCGTCACACCAGGGTTTCCGAAGTGTGCCATCATCTCGCGGGCATGCTTTTGCTGCGCTCGGATGATCGTGACGATCTCGTCGTCCACGGGGATCGAGGGTGCGACGTTCGGTTCGACCTTGGTCTGTTGATACCGCATCCGGGCGACGAATCCAGCGCCGTCAGGATCGCCAGCCGCGGAATTGCGCAGCATCGGTTCGAGCGGGTCGAAGTCCATCATCAGCACCTCGTTGGCGCGACGGCCGGTGCGCAGCAGAAGCATCATGATGTGGAAGGCCTGCAGATCGCCGAGCCCGCCCTCCTGCACTGGCTGCGCGAGCAGCCCACTGCCCTCGGCGATCTGCTGCATGACACCGTCTTCGAGGACCATGTCGTGTGCCTTGACGTTGGTGAGGCGGGGCTTGTCCTCGGGGCGGAACAGCACGCAGTGCTCGGGCCGCAGAGTGGCCCAGGCACTGATACCGAGTTCGGTGGCGGCTTCATCCCGGTGGTCATACATGAACTGGTAGAACTGCTCGATGGCGGTCATGATCTGGCGGCGTGGGTTCTTCGCCAGAGGGCGGCCTGCGCGCGGTCCGGACTCGATGCGGTGCGCAAGGAGCATGTCGCAGAACCCTCGGATGAAGCCCCGCAGTCGGTGTGGATCGGTAGTCAGACACGGGCCCTGGTCGGCGGTGGTGTCGATGTAGCGTTGCAGCCATTTCAGGGCATCCAGGCGCGACTTGATCGTGCTCCACGAGTACCTCTCCGCGCTCAGGCCCGCCGAGAGCCAGTACTTCGCTCCCTCGCGCATCCAGAGGCTGGTCAGGTTGGTGAAGTGCATCGTCGTCGATCCGATAGGCTCGTGGTCTCGCTGAGGCACCCTCGGGTCGAGGCTCGGATTCCAGACGTTCAGCTCCCACCACGGGCCGCGGTGATAGGCATATCCGAGTACTGCGACCATGTGTCCAAGACGGTAGGTACCTTCTTTGAAGGCGAATTCACCGATCTTCTCGCCGAGCATCTGCGCCTTCCGCGCGGATCGCACCCACTCGTCGGGCGAACGGTGCAGCAGCGATTGCGCCGACCGACATTCGTCGTCCCCGTGGCGGATCGCGGCGCGCAGCAAGATGAAGACGGCGTTCGCGTCGACGATGCGAATGAACCGTCCCAACTCGATGTACCGGTGAATGATCCAGGCAACTTCCCAGGTCATAGGTTCAGGGAGACCCCGAAAATTCAGGTAACAGGCGGTCCAGTCGCTGCCGCTGCTGCTGCCCGCACTGACTTCGCGGATCGCCGGTCGGTAGTGCGCCGGCATCGTCTTCTTGTCGAAGTGATCGCTGCGGCATTCTTCGGGCAGAGAGTCCCAGAGCCTGCGGGCGATTGCGGGGTCGAACATGTCCGCTAGTGCCAAGCCCGGATCGATCTGGTGCAGTCTCTTGGGGCTGCGCGGCCAGGATGTGAACGCGGGATCGTTTGCGGGGCTAGACATTCGGATACTCCCATCCGGCGACGTATTCGCGCCAGTTCGCTACCGACGCCAGCTCGGCGTCCTCGGTGACATGGCCGTAGATGTTCATCGTGGTCTGCACGCTCGCGTGGCCGAGGCGGCGGCTGACGGTGTGGACGGGGCTCCCCGCCAGCAACAGTGCAGTGGCATGGGTGTGCCGAAACCAGTGCGGTGTCATCAGGTTCGGGAGATCGGCGTTGCGATGCTTCATCGAGCGCAAGTGCGCATAGACCGACTCGGTGCGCAGCGGCGCGAACAGCGGGTTCCGCAGCACGTTGCAGAAGATGTAGCTACTGTCCCAATCGCCGAGGGCGACATCGGCGCCTCGGTCGCACAGCCACCACACGTAGTCGGCATAGAGCCGGTCGAGCCGAGACCCGATGTGGACCTCGCGCTCCCCGGACTTGGCGGACAGGCCGTGCGGGTGCGCCCTGCTCACGATCGCGACCCGGGCGCTCTTGCCACCGATCCCGGTAATCCAGTCGCGGTGCTGCAACGAGAGGGCTTCACCGATCCGCATGCCCGATTCCGACAGGACTGCCCACAGGAACCGATATCGCAGGTCACCTCGCCATTCCACGAGTGTTGGGTCGTAGGTGGCCTCGGCATCTTGGAGGGCGTCGATCGTGGTCGGCGTCAGAATCGGAATGGTCTTGCGGGCGGCGCGGATTCGGATGGCGGCGCGCTTCCGCGGCGCTCGCCGGGTGACGTGCTCGAGGAACGAGAGGTAGCGTCCCGATCGGACCTGGGCTTGTTTCCACAGGAACGGCGCAGCGTCCGTTCCGCTGTCGGCCTGGTAGCGGTAGAAACTCATCACTGCACGCATGCGGAGATTCACCGTGCTGTCGCTGAGCGTCGGTCGGGGGCGGAGTTCGC
>NZ_CAIJDS010000119.1:0-4843 GCF_903819475.1 Rhodococcus sp. UFZ-B548 | reverse complement strand
GATCAACCGGTCGCACACAAATGACAGTGTGTGCATGAGACCCGGGATGGTTCAGACTGCGATGGCGATGGTGGTGCGCTTCATGTGTGTTCCCCTCCAATGTGGGTTCGCGGGCCTGTTCGGGTCCGTTGTCCCTGAAACCGTGTGTGCCTGTGTCTCGTTCGGCGCCCTGTTGGTTACGAACCTAGTCGATCGGTGCGAATCCTTTGTCGTGCAGTCACGGTGGGAAGTGGTAGTCAGTAGTGGATGGTGTCGAGGAGCCACTGGTCACCACCTTTGGTGAGGGTCACCCAGACCGTGGTATCGGGTGTGACAGTGCTGGTTTCGTTTTCGGTGATGGCGGTTTGGTGGATGCTGGCGACTCGGTGGATGAGGGTGTCGGTGTCGGGTGGGCAGCCGGAGCATCCCAGGGTGACGTCGGCGACCACTTTGGCGTTGTCGGAGGCCCATTGGTTCCACTGTGCTCCTGGTCCTCGTTCGGTGTGCGTGTCGACGAGCAGGGTCTGCGCCAGGGGGTCGGTGAACCATTCCCGGGCGCGTGCGTATCCGTCGGTGGGGCTGCGGTCCGTTGACGGGTACCAGGTGAACGCCACGGAAAGTGCCTGGCGAGCTGTGTTTTCGGCTCTCTCCGTATCCGGATCTTCGGTAACGTCGATTGTTGTCGGGCCCGGCGAAGTCGAGATGGTCAGCGGCGGCGGAGCTGATGTGGTCTGTTGGGCTGTCTCGGTTCCGGTCTCGTTGCTCCGACCGGAGAGGAAGTACACCAGCCCGCCGACGAGGACGACAGCGACGGCAAGCAGAACCAGCTTGCGTGCGTTGCTCACAGAACCCTCCTGGCTTTCATATCGCTCTGCAGTGGAGCTTGTTTGACGACTTCCCCGGTGGTGGGGGCGTGAATCATCTGGCCTCCGCCGATCGCGACGCCGACGTGCCCCGGGCCTGTTCCGGCCCACGAACCGAACACCAGATCCCCGGCTTGTGCTTGGTCGATCGGGATCTCGACGCCGACGGTCCACTGCTGTTCAGACGTCCGGGGCAGGGTGATCTTGTTCCCGCTGCCCTTGTAGATGGCGTAGCTGGTCAGTCCGGAGCAGTCGAATCCACCGCCCGTGGTGCCGTTGATGTTGCCGCCGCCCCACACGTACGGGGTGCCGAGGAATTGACGGGCAGCTTCGACGACCTGCGATCCGGACGCCGAACCGGGCGAGACCACGAGTTCGCCGCTACCACCGGGTGCAGCGAATTCTGCTTCGTATGCAAGGACTTTCGCGACGTAGGGCTGTGTCTGGGTGGTGTAGTCGCCGCCGCTGGGCATTCCGCCCGCATTCTTCACTGCGCCTTCGCCCGCGTTGTAGGAAGCGATGTAGAGCGATTTCGGATCGCCCTTGACCGATCCGTCGGCGATCCATCCGTCGACCTGGGCCGCGATGGCGCAGAAGTATCGGCCCTGAGCCATGATCGCATCCCCGTCGTCCCAGATCGAGATCTTGCCGTTGGCGTCGTCATCCTGGCTGTAAGAAGCAAATGTTCTCGGCATGAACTGCGTGACACCTTGCGCTCCGCTGCCGGAGGTCAGTCCACGGACCAGGCCGGATTCGGCTTTCGCATCTGCCGCCAGTAGCGAGGGCTTGATCTGGGGGCAGATCGATCCGGCTTTGCGAAACCACGGTTCCATTTCCGGAGGAACGGAACCGGCTTTGAGATCACCGCCACCTGCCACGCCGAAGCCTGCGCAGTCGATCGACGATGACGAGGCGGCCAGCTCGATGGCAGGAGCATCACTACCCGCTTCGCCGGCGGGGGAGGGCGCTCCGCCTAGCTTGGTCATCGGATCGACAGCGGTTCCACCCTGCAGCCGCCCCCCGTCCCAGTATTCGAAATGCAAGTGTGCGCCGGTGGATTGGCCGTTGTTTCCGATGTTCGCGATATGGTCGCCGGCCTTGACCTGCTGGCCTTCCGTGACAAGGACACCGTCGTCGAACATGTGGCCGTAGACGGTGCTCACGGGTTTGCCGTCGACGAGTGAGTCGAGCACGATCCAGTTCCCGAACCCGGATGCGGGGCCGGCCTTGACCGCGATGCCGTCGAGTGCCGCGTAGATCGGTGTCCCGACGGGGCCGGCGAAGTCGACGCCTTTGTGTTCGGTTCCCCAGCGAGGCCCGAACGGGGACGTGAACGTCGTCGTTCCGTCCTTGGTTGGCTGGGTGATCGGCCCCGATGCTTTCAGTTCGGTGTTGCCGGTCGCCGAGGTGGCTTTGTCATCTCCTTCGCTCGACGAGTTTCCGCCGCAACGGTTGTGGGGGATCACCGGCTGCTGGGTGCATCCGGAGAGCCCCAGGATCGCGGCGGTGGCAGCGGTGACCATCAGGGCCACCGCTCCACGGCGGCGACTCACAGCGTTCCCGGGAGCGGTGTGTCGAGGTCGGGAATCGGGATGGGGCCGGGGACAGGAACAGGGGCCGGCTCGAGGTCCGCCGAGGGAACAACGACCGAGCTGGTCGCAGTCGGCTTCGTGGTCGAGGTAGTGCTCGGCGAGGTGGTCGATGTCGGAGCCGTGGTGGTTGTGGAAGTTTCCGAGGTCGGTGCGCTCGCGAGGGAAGGTACGCCGAGCTTGCCGATCTCGCTGCGGTCCAGGGTGGGCAGCGGCGTCTGGACCTGCCACGTCGAACCCTTGTCAGTGTCCGACGCTTTCAGGGTGATCCGCAGATTCCCCGCCTGCGTCGGGACGATGACCTGCACGGCGCTCTCACCGTCGGTGCCGGCCACGATCTCACTGCGCGTCGGGCCGGTGATCGCGACCGGTACGAGCGGGCGGGCGTTCACCACCGTCACGCCGGGCGCTTCGACAGTGTGCACGCCCAGCTTGGTCTTCCATTCGCTGTTCGAGAGTGACTGATCGACGTAGACGTGCGCGTAGGCCATCGCTGTCGCCGGTGCGCTCTCGGCTACCGACGCGGTCGACTTGCCGGCAATGGAGGATTCGGTCACTTCGGTCAACTCGTAGCTCAGACCCGGCGCCGCAGATTCTGCGTCCGTCGCAGTCGTCGAGGCGGCGGCCGGGATCTTCGAGGCAGTGTTCGACGGGGTCGGGGACTGGCCGAACACTGCTCCCGCTACGAACAGCACCCCGAACGCGGAGACGATCGTGATCGTCAGATTGGTGCGCGAATACAGCACCCACCGCCGGATCGGTGCGAGTACGGGATTGGCTGTGCTGGAGGACATCAGCTGAACCTGTCGGTCGAATCGGACGAAGTACCTGTAGAGGTCAACGACGGCGTCCACAGTCGTGCCGTCGACCGCGGAGGAGTCGACGAGCTCGAGCGCGTCGCGCCCGAACGGGGTGTCGTCGACCCGGTGGAGTCATCCCGCGAGGTCGGTGTGAACACTTTCATCGGCGCGATACTCGACCGCGGGCCTCCGTCCCATGTCTCACTCACCGACGACGAGCTGCGCGGCGAACCGGCTTCGGTTCCGACCAACTGGCGAGCGAGTGCCTGGCCTCGATTGGCGGCGGCACCTGCGGTTTGTGGCCGATCGGCGACGGGTCGCTTGAGGCCCGTAGAACTCTTCGCGGTACCGGCGAGGCTTCGGCGCCGCACGTCGTTCTTGCGGGAATCCGTCAGACGCTGTTGACGATCCATCGTCTTACGCGCGTCGACGCGCGACTTGTCGACCTCGTGGCGACGTCGCTGATTCAACTCGCGCCCTTCCGGACGCACTGGTGTCACCGAATCCTTGTCGAGGTCACCACCGCGTTTGGTCGCCTTCCGAAGCGCGCCGACACCTTCCTCGACCATCGACGCCGCGGGACCGCCCACGACGGCGCTGCCGGCCTTGAAGAACTTTTGCTTCATCGACGTCTGAGCGTGACGAGCCTTGCGATTGAGTGCGCCCGCCTGGTTCTGGGTGAAGGTCTGAGTCATCCGCTTGAACGGCCGCATGATGAACCAGCACACCGCCGTCAAGATGACCATGAACCACAGCCGCCACGTGCCGTCGACGAGACCGTTGTCGGTGTCGTACAGCTTGACCAGCGCCATCAGATACAGCGCGATGATGACCGCGCCGGCCACGCCCCACATGTAAGCGGTGGCGATCATGCGGCACACGCGCGAAAGGGTGCCGCCATGTGCGGCGGCGATCGGAACCCAGATCGGTGCGAACAGAATTGCGAGCCGAATAGCCAGTAGCGCAGTGAGTTTGAGTACGGATGCGCCGGTCCAGAGGATGGAGGGCATGGCGAGTTTGATCATCGCCATGAACCCTGTGCCGGTGCGTCCGGAGTCTTTGCCCTGGAATTGGCCGTACGAGAGGTTCAATCCGTCGAGTTTGTCGATGATCTCGTCGTTGAACTTGGCTGCTTTGTCTTCGGCAAGCTTGCTCGCGGCTTCGTTGTCGCCGGCCACTTCTCGCTGCTCCGCGTACGAAAATGCCAGGGTGTCGCGGAGCTTCGGTCCGAGTTGCAGGTCCTTGTCGTTGAAGTTCGTGCCAAACCATCCTTTGCGCCAGTCCTCGAGGAAGATCTTGTCGATCAGCACATTGCGGGGGTCTCCGGTGTTTCCGGCCACGGACAGCATCTGATCTTGTGTGTCGGTGATGACCGATCCGAAGGTGTCGTCGGCGACCTGGATGGCCTTTTGCGGTGCGCCGACGAACAGTGCTCCGATGGCCATTGCAGCGCCGGCGATCGCGACGGTGCGGGTCACGGCCGCGGCATTCGATTTGAGGGCGTTCCAGATGATGATCGTGGCGACCACCATCAATGCCACACCCAGCCACGTTCCGTGGCTCTCCGCATTTGAGCGGGGCGTGTGCTGATTTCATGCTGCTGGTCTCTGCC
>NZ_CAIJDS010000118.1:0-5081 GCF_903819475.1 Rhodococcus sp. UFZ-B548 | reverse complement strand
ATTATCTGCACGCAGTTTTGACATATCTCAAAACCTTGCTGGTAGGCCCCCATTGTTCGATGTCGACGGTGTGAGTTATGTGAGTGACGATGGTCAGTTCGTGTGACGGTCGACCGGTTCGACCGCACGGATAGGGACGATGGCATGTTCAATCACGCACGTGGCCGGTTGATTGGGTTCGGTGGATGTGTAGCACACCTGGTCTGATGTCGGGATTTCCCGACAATCATCCTCATGAGTTTTGTTGATAAGAGTGCAGATCCTCTGCACTGCATATGATTTAGGAGTTTCACGTTGCATAGTCGCTTGGTGCGTTCCCGTTCCCTCCTGGTTGCCGTCACTGCCTTGGTCGGGTTGTCGATTTCCGGTTGCAGTACGACGTTGGCGGATGTGATCCCAGCAGGATCGTTGTCTGTGGATAGCCCTGGTCAGCACGATGTTGATGTGGCTTCTTCCGTTGCGCTGTTGGAGACGCTTCCGGTGAAGGGGCGTGCTCCGAAAACTGGTTACAGCAGAGATCAGTTCGGTCAGGCATGGTCTGATGATGTCGATGTGGAGTTCGGGCATGACGGGTGCGATACGCGCAATAATCTGTTGGCTTCGCGGCTGACTGACGTGGTCTTCAAAGAAGGAAAGAAGCAATGTGTTGTTCTCTCTGGCACGTTGGCTGATCCTTACACTGGAAAGACGATCAATTTTGTTCGGGGACAGGATACTTCGACTGCAGTTCAGATTGACCATGTGGTCGCGTTGAGCGATTCGTGGCAGAAGGGTGCGCAACAATTGAGTCTTCAGGAGCGCACGAATCTGGCGAACGATCCCCGAAATCTGATCCCGGTGGATGGACCGACGAACGCGAAGAAGTCTGATTCCGATGCCGCATCCTGGCTTCCCCCGAACAAGGCGTACCGATGCACCTACGTCTCGAAGCAGATCACGGTGAAGTCGGTCTACCGCCTGTGGGTGACTCAAGCAGAGAAGGATGCGATGTCTGCCGTATTGTCCGCGTGTTGATTCACAGTTCCGCGTAGATTCCGATGCTTGCTGGGGTGTGTTCTTATGTGCCGATTGCTTCGATTCGTCGTGCTGGAGAAACGCTTTGAACCATCCTTTTGAGTGAGGCGCGGGCGGCGGTGAGCTCGTCCTGGAGTTCTTCGGTTCGTGTTGTCATGGTGTCGGCGCGTCTGCGTTCGGAGTCGAGGTCCGAGCGCAGCTCGGCTGCTATCTGTTCGAGCTCGTGGATACGGGCGAGCAGTGTGTCGTGCGGCAGGTGTTCGAGTTGGTTGCCGAGTAGTAGTTGCACTTTGGTCTCGAGCTTGGTTCGGTCCGTTCGTAGCGCCCGAACTTCCTCACGCGCCATCAACAGTTCGGCGTGAAGACTGTCCGCCGTAGCGGACGTGCGTCCGGCGCTGCTTCTGGTGGCGGTGTGGGAGTGCTCTTCTGTGGCGCGTTCGACGGCGGTTCGAATTGCTGCGGTGTTGTAGATGAACCATGGAGAAACGCCTGCGCGACGCGCTATTTCGCTGATGTTGATGCGTTCGCCAGCGGATGAGAGGTCGGCGATGACTGTCAGCGTTCTGCGTTGTTTGTCAGCGCTGTCACGTCGACGGGAGGCGATGAGCCGTTGGGTTCGTATGTCACGGTCATCGGCAGTCATCGTTGTTCGTCCTCGTTCGTGTGGGTGGTTACGGACTCGAGCGGTATGAAGGCAGCTGCGGTCCTCGCTTTCCTCAGTTCGCGGGAGGCGTTGTCGATGACCGCGCGTTGGTCTGCGGGCAGGTCGGCAAGCATTGCGTCCATCGACGAGATGACGTCCGTGAACGCGTGAATTTGGGCGTCGAAGTTGGTGATCACCCACGACGCGGAGTCGGTGGCGATTGCAGTTTCTTTGTCTGTGCGCAGCTCTGCGAGATGCTGCTCGATTGCGGGCCGGTAGGACGGGTCCGGTCGGTAGAAGGAGCATCCTGCGCACTGGAATCGGATCGGGCAGTGTTGGCCGCCGGCTTTGATGTTCGAGGGTTCGGTGCAGTTTCCGAAGGGCACGGCCACCGACTGTCGCTCGTACTCCGTTACCGACGTGAATCCCGCCGGTCGTCCGTGCCTGTCGATCGCGAACTTCGAAATCTCCTCGGTGGCTTGGCGTTTACGTTTGAGTGTGACGGAGAAATATCCCATGGTCGTGTCGACGCTGCGGTGATCCATCAATTCGCGTAGGACGTCCACCGGTGTGCCGTTGTCAGCGTGCCGCTGAGCGTAGGAGTGCCGCAATCCGTAAGGAGTGATCATTGATCTGTCGTAGAGAGCTGGGTTTCCGTCATCGTCGAGTCTTTCGTCGACAAGTTCCGGGATTGCATCGATCCAGATGGCGAAGGCCCGGGACCCGAACTGCGCACCGCTCAAGTGCCCGCGGCGAATGTTGTTGCGGGTTCCCGGCGTGGGAAAGAGCCAGTCGCACAGTGTGTCCGGAACAGACAGCGATTGAAGGTGGTCGAGCCATTGGTCGATCACGGTTGCCGTTGCAGTGCTGATCGGCAATCTACGCCCCATTCTGCGACGTTTACGGTTGTCGTAGACGAGTGTGGGCTTGCCGTCGACCCAGTCCAGGCATGAGCGTTTGAGCCCGACGATCTCACTCGGGCGTCGACCGGTGTCCCGGATGATCTGGTAGACCGTCTGATACATCATGGCGTAGTCGTCAGGGTTCCAGCCCGGCGCGGAGTACGTGGAGTGCCTACCCAGCAGCTCGAGGTGTTGATCGAGTTGTGCGATGACATGTTCGGGGATCGTGCGTCCGAAGTCGTCCTCGCTGGTCTCGACCTGGGCAATTGTGTGCGAACGCAGATCGAGTGCGAAGGAGCCGGGGATGTCATCCATTGCGCCCGTGCGGCGTGAGAACTCGAGAAGTCGGCGCCACCACCCGAGCAATGATCGTCGATGGGTGAAGGAATGGGGCTTGCCCTCTCGATCGGCGCTGGTGCGGAAACCCTCGACGACAGCGCTCATGTCACCGTGGTCGAGTAGTTCGGGGTGATCGCCGTTCGTGCGCAGCGAGAGTTGCCGTGAAGCGATTTCGGCGGCATGAACGGTGTGCCGCAGTGTCGTCACGGGTGGGCGTACCTCGCGGCCGAATTGTTTGGTGATCTCTCGAAGCCATCGCTGTCTGATCTCTCGGAAGTCCACAACGCCACCGGCCGCACTGTATCGCCGGTCCGGAGCAGCTTGCAGGCCCACGACGGCAGGTTTCCACACGTCGGCCATGGTGGGATCAGTACCGGAGTACACGACGTGCGCCCGCTGCAGATGTGTGACCAACGACCGGAACACACCACCGGCTGCAGCTCCGAGTGCCTTCTCGAACTGGCGATTTCCGGCGACATCGAGCAGTGAGCGACAATCCGGTGGGAGGTGGGAAACTATGCTGCGGATCCGCATCGGAACCAAGATGATCTGATCACGGTCACGCTGCTGCACTCCGTAAATAATCTCCGCCGCAACAGTGCCGTTCACCTCACTGAGTTCGAAATCGACTTTCGAAAAGGCTTTTTCGTCTCTTCGTGGAACCGAATCGGGGTCGAATGTCCGGTCGAAGAATGAAGGTGAGGTCCCGTTGAGCTTGCGGTGGCGTTCGCACCGCCTGCAACGGCGGTCGAAGATTTCCACGACCGTCATGCATCGGTCGACTCGGCACAGATAGACCGCTGTCATTTCGTTGTCGACGTCTCCGGTGAATACCTGTCGGCGTGAATCCCATTCCGCGACTCGCCATTGCGGGTCGATTCGTTCGATCAACCACGCTTTCCAGGTCTGTTCGTTTCCAGTCGAGAGGGCTCTTGACTCGACGGGTAGAGCGGTGATGCTCATATGCCCACTCTTTCCACTGCCGCCCTCAGGTCCTCCGCGTCGGGGTGTTGATAGATCGCGGTCGATGCTCGGCTCACATGACCGAGCAACGACTGAACCACGTCGATACCGGTGCCGTTGCGCGTCCAGATTGTGGCTGCCGTATGCCGGAACATGTGGGGCCGCAATCGGAAACCGGCACGGTTGCCGATCCTTTCCACAATCTGTTTTGCGTTCGAATACGACATCGGCGAACCGGCGTGATGCCCGAGAAGGTTGACGAACACGAAGTCCGAGGTCATTGCGGTGGGCACGCTGTCTCGTTCGAGAAGGTACTCGCGATACTGAGTGACCACCTCGTCGCTGACCGGTACGACTCGGGATTGTCCTTTAGCGCGGGCACCGTTCGAATTGCCTTCACGCCGAACAACATGAACATGAGGTCCACGTTCCTGGCATCCCAGATGAACCGAGGTCGGAAGGAAATGCAGGTCGCTACGGCGCGAACCCAATGCCTCTCCGATTCGGAGTCCGGAACGAACCAGCAACAGCACCAGAAAACGGTCTCGTTCGGTGTTCGCGGAGTTCAGAGCATGCGAAAACTGTTCTTCAGTAATAATTTCCGGAGGCTTTACGACTTCCGGCGCTTTGAGGGTTCTGGCACGAATCAGCCGATGCTGACCGGATTCACCTTCGTGGAAATCGCGGGGTGCGTAGGCCAGGTACTTGGGCTGGGACAGCCCAGAAACAACATCTGCGGAGACCAATCCACGCATTCCGCAGAACCTGAGGAATTCGACGACAGCGGTCATCACTGCGTTGACCGATCTGCCGGAGCGCAGCCGGTAGTGGACGGTTGGGGTGTGTTCGACGGCGAATTTGAAACGAGTGAGTTCACCTACACGAATCTCGTGCCAATCCAGTCCGCGACCGGCAGTCCAGTTCAAGAACCAACAGACCCGAGGAACGTATGCGCGGATTGTTTGAGGTGACCTTCCGGCGCCTTGCATGAACAGCACCCACTCGGAAGCCTCCGCGACCGGGCGCATGGATTCTTCGTCCACGATCACCCAACCCGACTGCCCCGTCGTCGGTGAAATGACCTTCTCTACAGCACACGACATCGCCACTCCTATGGCTGTCCCACCTGTGACATAGACGCTATTAGATAACCATGAGGGACAGGGCGACCGACACGCCGTGCCTACCGTGCCTTCATCCTGATGCGGCGCTAGAGATAA
>NZ_CAIJDS010000117.1:0-5319 GCF_903819475.1 Rhodococcus sp. UFZ-B548 | reverse complement strand
TTCAACGATCCGAGGAGTCGACCCATCGGGGTACGAGCTCCCGCAACAATCACAGAACTGGTCACGATTTCCTCCGGCTGCAAAAGAGACATAGTCGTCGGTTCCGTGCGGCCTAAGAGCCAAGTCACATCCCGACGTGTACTCCTCAAACGGTAGCGCTACCGTGAAAGGTATGACACAGACCTCCCCCAGTTCTGCACTCGCACCTTTGTCGTCCGACCTCGTCGTCGCGATCGATCACGTCGGAATCGCGGTGCCCGATCTCGACGCGGCAATCGCGTGGTACACGCAGCACCTGGGAATGGTGTCGACCCACGAGGAAATCAACGAATCGCAGGGCGTGCGCGAAGCCATGCTCTCCGTCGTCGGCTCCCCCGCCGGATCCACTGCCGTTCAGCTGCTCGCACCACTGGACGAGAACTCGACCATCGCCAAGTTCATCGACCGAAGCGGCCCCGGACTGCAGCAGCTCGCCTACCGGGTCACCGACATCGACGCCATCTCCGCCGAGCTTCGCGAGCGCGGCGTTCGGTTGCTGTACGACGCTCCCCGGCGCGGTACGGCCAACTCGCGCATCAACTTCATTCACCCGAAGGACGCCGGCGGCGTCCTGGTGGAACTGGTCGAACCCGACGCGAGCCACTAGCAGACCCGACTCCAGCTCGTATGCCAGGTAGATTGTCGCCATGGCATACGAGCAGGACCGCGGTTCGATCCAACTTCCGTTCCAGATCGCACGGAAGGGATACGACCGCGACGAGGTACGTAACTACTTCGAGCGATTCGACGCGGAGCTGCGAGTTACCGCGGCCGATCGTGATGCTGCCGCTGCGCAGGCCCGTGACCTTGCCAAGCAGCTCGACGATGCACGCGACGACATCGACGACCTCCGCAAGGACGTCGACCGCCTCTCGGTACCGCCCACCACTGCGGAGGGCATGAGCGATCGCATCAGCCGCATGCTGCGCCTTGCCTCCGACGAGGCTTCCGAGGTGCGCGCGAAGGCCGAGGCCGACGCAGCCGAGATGACCTCCATCGCCGAACAGGACGGCGCCCGACTGCGCGGACACTACGAGTCGCTGATCGCCGAACTCGAGGACCGTCGCAATGCGATGGAAACCATGCACGAGCAGACCATGGCGCAGGCCCGTACCGAAGCCGCCCGGATCGTCGAAGCCGCACAGGCCGAGCGGGATCGCCTGGCTGCCGAGTCCGAGGCCAAGCGCACTCAGATCCGCGAAGACTTCGACATCTCGATGTCCGAGCGTCGCGCCAAGGTCGTCGCCGCCGTCAACGACCTGGAGTCGTCGAGCAAGGCAGAGGCCGAGCGTCGACTCTCCGATGCGTCGCACGAGGCTCAGCGCAGGCTGCAGGCCGCCACCGATCAGTCCGAGCGCAAGATCGCTCACGCGAAGGAACTGACCGAAGAACTGCGTGTTCTCCGTGGTCGAATTCTGGCTCAGCTCTTGGGCATTCGGGGACAACTCGATTCGGTTCCGGCCATGCTCGCATCGGTCAACCGGGAGAGCGAACTCCTCGATGCACCGCCCGCTCCGGTCATCGTCGAAGCCGAGGAAGATCTCGAGATCGAAGACAAGAAGGCCGACTCAGATCCGGTCGACTCAGAACCGAGTATCGACGAAGACGATGTGCTCGAGGACTCGGACGAGACCAACACCGCCGAGATCGACACCCGCGCCGTCGAGCAGCGAGCCCAGTCCCGGAACTGATCGACGCTCAGGACCACCGTCTGGTCAGGCTGCGAGTTCCGCGGCCTGACCAGCAGCCGGTGTGCCAGTGTCGACGTTCGTTCGCGCCGCCCGGTTCCGAAGGCCACGTCACCACATGGGCGACACCGGGCCTGATGTCGTGATCACAACCGGGGCAGCGATAGAACTTCGTCGCGTTGGAGCCGGGTATCGGCCTCACCATGTACATTTCACCGCCCGGCCCTGGCTCCTCCCGGACCAGCGCCCCGCCGAACAACACACCACTGGGTGACTGCGATTCCGCGCTCGAATCCCGAGCACGCCGAGTATCCGTTCGACGGGATTGCTTCGGCGAAGGTTTGCGGCGCGGCATGGTTCGAGTCTAAACAGCGTCAGAAAAGTCGGAACTCGGTGCTTTCGGTACCACGCAAGGCCTCGTAGTCCAAGACCAGGCAACGGATCCCACGGTCGTTGGCCAAAGTCTTTGCCTGCGGCTTGATCTGTTGCGCTGCAAAAACTCCCGTGACCGGCGCGAGCAGAGGATCGCGGTTGAGCAACTCCAGGTACCGCGTCAACTGCTCGACGCCGTCGATCTCGCCGCGGCGCTTGATCTCCACCGCCACCGATGCACCGTCCGCGTCACGGACCAGAAGGTCGACCGGCCCGATGGCCGTCATGTACTCGCGTCGTACCAACGTGTAGCCGGGGCCGAGTGTCTCGACATGCTCCGCCAGAAGTTCTTGAAGGTGTGCCTCGACTCCGTCCTTGATCAATCCCGGATCGAGACCGAGTTCATACGACGAATCGTGCTCGACCTCTTCGAGAGTGATCCGAAGCTCCTCGCCCGCCTTGTTGGTGACGACCCACAGGATGTCGTCGCTGTCGCCGGTGGTCTCGACCAACCAGCACGGCGGACTCATCCAGTTCAGCGGCTTGTACGCCCGGTCGTCGGCATGAATGCTGACCGAGCCGTCGGCCTTCACCAACAGCAGTCGTCTTGCGGTAGGGAGGTGGGAGGTCAGGCGTCCCACATAATCGACACGGCAACGAGCAATAACTAGGCGCACCGGACCACCCTAAGCGATCATTACGACTACTCTCGACACACTATGCAGCGAAGCCGTGTCCCGAGTGCGCCCCTGGGGTCGTGGCTGCTCGGATCCACCGACGAAAGCCCCAGGCGCCGCCGAATCCGCGTCCAGGCACTACTCACTGCCCCTCTCCTGGTCACCAACCTGATCGGAGCGGTGCTGGCGATCGTGCTCGTCGGATTCGTGGTTCCCGGACCCGAGATCATCCACCCCGAATTCGAGTGGATCAACTTTATTGCCGTGCCCGTCTTCATCGGGTGTGTCTTTCTCATCGGACTTCTGTGGGGCACCAAACGCCTCATGAGGGATCTCCGGTGGGCCACCGAGGATCACCGGCCAACCGAGCAGAATCAACGCGCGGCGTTGCGCGGGCCGTGGCGACTGACCCGAGTGCAAGCCGTCCTGTGGACGGCCGCGCTCATCACCTTCACGACCATGTACGGAATCGTCGACCCCGACACCATTCCGAAAGTTCTGTTCACCGTGGCTTTCAGCGGTATCACCACCTGCGCTTTCTGCTACCTGCTCAGCGAGTTCGCACTCCGCCCGATTGCGGCGCGTGCACTCGAATCCGGAGCGCCCCGCAAGGCTGCCGTTCTCGGACTGACCGGCCGGACGATCCTCGTCTGGCTGCTCGGAAGCGGAGTCCCCGTCACCGGCTTGATGCTCGTAGCGGTCTTCAGCTTCATCCGACCTGCTTCGTGGCAAGCCCTCGCGACCGCGATCCTCGTCATCGGCGGGATCACTCTGTGCGTCGGACTCGGACTGACGTACATCAACATCCGATCAGCCGCGGCCCCCATTCGGTCCGTACGCCGAGGCATGGAGCAAGTCACCCGTGGCGACCTCACCGCGTCCGTCGTCGTGTACGACGGGACCGAATTGGGACTGCTGCAGACCGGCTTCAATCGCATGGCCGAGGGCCTGCGCGAGCGCGAGAGGATTCGCGACCTCTTCGGGCGCCACGTCGGACACGAGGTTGCCGCAAACGCGGTTCGCCGAAACCCGGAACTCGGCGGTGAAGAACGAGACGTTGCCGTCCTCTTCGTCGACGTCATCGGATCGACCACGATCGCGGCCACCAACTCCCCTACCGCAGTGGTCGCTCTACTCAATCGATTCTTCGACGTCATCGTCGACGAGGTAGATGCACACGGCGGATTCGTCAACAAGTTCGAGGGCGACGCAGCGCTGGCGATTTTCGGAGCGCCGACGACACTCGACGATCACGCCGGCAGTGCACTCGCCGCCGCCCGCAAGATTCAGCAGCGCCTGCGTGCCGAAGTTCCGGAAGTGAGCGCGGGTATCGGCGTCGCTGCGGGAATTGCCGTTGCCGGAAACGTCGGTGCGCGAGAAAGGTTCGAGTACACCGTCATCGGTGATCCCGTCAACGAAGCAGCGCGACTGTCCGAGGTCGCCAAGACGGTTCCGGGTAACCTCGCCGCGTCCGGACGGGCTGTGGCCGCCGCTGACAGTGCCGAAGCCGCACAGTGGTCGATCACGGAGAACATCACCCTTCGTGGCCGCCTCGAACAGACCGAGCTCGCGATTCCCTGCGACGCCTTGGAGTCCGAGTCAACCCCGGCAGACTCTGTGCCCGTTCAGCCCTGATCTCACCGCCCACCCTGAGCGAACGGCACGTTCAGTCGATCCAAGGCGATGAACGCCACGTTCGCTCGATGACTTTCCCGCTTCCCGACGGTCTATATCGAAACAGCGGAAATCCGGCGATGCCGGGGAGATGGGTACGACTATGAAACTGACGACATTTACCATCGTCACTCTCGACGGGGTGATGCAAGGACTCGGTGGGCCGGACGAAGATCGACGCGGCGGATTCGAACGTGGCGGATGGTCCGCGCCACTGGTGGACACAGAAGCCATGTCTTACCTCGTCCAGGTCTACCAGCGCGCCGACGCCTTCCTGTTCGGTCGGCGGACTTACGAAATCTTCGCCGGCTATTGGGGCGCGTTCGAGAATCCAGAGGTCAACCCGATCGCAAGCGCCTTGAATACGCGGCCCAAGTATCTTGCCTCGACAACGGTCACCGATCCGCAATGGAAGAACACCACGGCCCTTACAGATGACACCGCCGCAGCGATCGGCGAACTGAAAGCCAGACCCGGCGGCGAGCTTCAGGTGCACGGCAGTGGCGAATTGTGCCGCTGGCTTCTCGCGAACGATCTCGTCGACGAGATGATCCTGCTGATCGTTCCGGTGGTCGTAGGCCAGGGCACGCGACTCTTTCCCGATACCGGACCGGATATCGCACTCGAGCTGGCCGAATCGCGAGCCACACCAAAGGGCGTGACGATCCAGCGGTATCTGCCCACTGGCCGGCCGAAGTATGCAACTGCCACCGCCGACGGCATCGAGTGATCAGGGCAAAGCGCCCGTCGTCCTCAGTCGTGCTTCCGCTCGTGATGGTGTGAACGGTACGTTCGGTCGATCTGAGGCGACGAAAGTGTCGTTCGCTCGATCCCGGACGGGGTGGTGAGTCGGCCGTGCGCTTCTGCTC
>NZ_CAIJDS010000116.1:0-3456 GCF_903819475.1 Rhodococcus sp. UFZ-B548 | reverse complement strand
TTGTGTGTTGTTTGAGAACTGCACAGTGGACGCGAGCATCTTTGTTGTAAGTAATGAAGAGCGTACGGTGGATGCCTTGGCACCAGGAGCCGATGAAGGACGTAGGAGGCTGCGATAAGCCTCGGGGAGCTGTCAACCGAGCTGTGATCCGAGGATGTCCGAATGGGGAAACCCAGCACGAGTGATGTCGTGTTACCCGCGCCTGAATATATAGGGCGTGTGGAGGGAACGTGGGGAAGTGAAACATCTCAGTACCCACAGGAAGAGAAAACAACCGTGATTCCGTGAGTAGTGGCGAGCGAAAGCGGAAGAGGCTAAACCATGGGTGTGTGATAGCCGGCAGGTGTTGCATTCGTGGGGTTGTGGGGTTCATTTTGTCTGTTCTGCCGAGCAGGCCAACAGTAAGAAATCACAGGGTTAGTGGAAGTGGTCTGGAACGGCCTGTCGTAGAGGGTGAGAATCCCGTACACGAAAACTTTGTGACTGTTGTAATGGAAACCCAAGTAGCACCGGGCCCGTGAAATCTGGTGTGAATCTGTCGGGACCACCCGATAAGCCTGAATACTCCCTGGTGACCGATAGCGGACTAGTACCGTGAGGGAAAGGTGAAAAGTACCCCGGGAGGGGAGTGAAATAGTACCTGAAACCGTGCGCTTACAATCCGTCAGAGCCTTCGAACAGTTTACTGTTGGGGGTGATGGCGTGCCTTTTGAAGAATGAGCCTGCGAGTTAGTGGCATGTCGCGAGGTTAACCCGTGTGGGGTAGCCGTAGCGAAAGCGAGTCCGAATAGGGCGATCGTAGTGGCATGCTCTAGACCCGAAGCGGAGTGATCTACCCATGGCCAGGTTGAAGCGACGGTAAGACGTCGTGGAGGACCGAACCCACTTAGGTTGAAAACTGAGGGGATGAGTTGTGGGTAGGGGTGAAAGGCCAATCAAACTCCGTGATAGCTGGTTCTCCCCGAAATGCATTTAGGTGCAGCGTCGCGTGTTTCTCACCGGAGGTAGAGCTACTGGATGGTCTAGGGGGCCCACAAGCTTACCGAAATCAGCCAAACTCCGAATGCCGGTGAGTGAGAGCGCGGCAGTGAGACTGCGGGCGATAAGGTTCGTAGTCGAGAGGGAAACAGCCCAGATCGCCAGCTAAGGTCCCTAAGCGTGTACTAAGTGGAAAAGGATGTGGGGTCGCGAAGACAACCAGGAGGTTGGCTTAGAAGCAGCCACCCTTGAAAGAGTGCGTAATAGCTCACTGGTCAAGTGATCCTGCGCCGACAATGTAGCGGGGCTCAAGTACACCACCGAAGCTGCGGCATTCACGCAATAGCCCCCAGTTGATCCAAGGATTTTCTGGCAGGTGTGTGGATGGGTAGGGGAGCGTCGTGTGGCCATGGAAGCGGCAGGGTGACCTAGCCGTGGAGGCCACACGAGTGAGAATGCAGGCATGAGTAGCGAAAGACGAGTGAGAAACTCGTCCGCCGAATGACCAAGGGTTCCTGGGCCAGGTTAATCCGCCCAGGGTGAGTCGGGACCTAAGACGAGGCCGACAGGCGTAGCCGATGGACAACGGGTTGATATTCCCGTACCCGTGTGAACGCGCCCATGGTGAATCAGTGATACTAACCATCCTGAAGCCACGAGAAGACCTTCGGGTCTCGAGTTGGTGGATGCATGGGACCTGATCTGGTAGTAGCCAAGCGATGGGGTGACGCAGGAAGGTAGCTGAGCCAGTCAGTGGTAATACTGGTGTAAGCGTGTAGGGCGTGACCTAGGCAAATCCGGGTCACACATAGCCTGAGACGTGATGCGTAGCCGATTGAGGCGAATTCAGTGATCCTATGCTGCCGAGAAAAGCCTCTAGCGAGCTTTCACACGGCCCGTACCCCAAACCGACACAGGTGGTCAGGTAGAGAATACTAAGGCGATCGAGATAACTATGGTTAAGGAACTCGGCAAAATGCCCCCGTAACTTCGGGAGAAGGGGGGCCCTGTTTGGTGACGACATTTACTGTCTGAGCTGGGTGGGGCCGCAGAGACCAGTGAGAAGCGACTGTTTACTAAAAACACAGGTCCGTGCGAAGTCGTAAGACGATGTATACGGACTGACGCCTGCCCGGTGCTGGAAGGTTAAGAGGACCGGTTAGTTCCTTCGGGAGCGAAGCTGAGAATTTAAGCCCCAGTAAACGGCGGTGGTAACTATAACCATCCTAAGGTAGCGAAATTCCTTGTCGGGTAAGTTCCGACCTGCACGAATGGCGTAACGACTTCTCAGCTGTCTCAACCGTAGACTCGGCGAAATTGCATTACGAGTAAAGATGCTCGTTACGCGCGGCAGGACGAAAAGACCCCGGGACCTTCACTACAGCTTGGTATTGGTGTTCGGTTCGGTTTGTGTAGGATAGGTGGGAGACTGTGAAACGGTGACGCCAGTTATCGTGGAGTCGTTGTTGAAATACCACTCTGATCGAATTGGACCTCTAACCTCGGACCATGATCTGGTTCAGGGACAGTGCCTGGTGGGTAGTTTAACTGGGGCGGTTGCCTCCCAAAATGTAACGGAGGCGCCCAAAGGTTCCCTCAGCCTGGTTGGCAATCAGGTGTCGAGTGCAAGTGCACAAGGGAGCTTGACTGTGAGACTGACAGGTCGAGCAGGGACGAAAGTCGGGACTAGTGATCCGGCACCGGCAAGTGGAAGCGGTGTCGCTCAACGGATAAAAGGTACCCCGGGGATAACAGGCTGATCTTCCCCAAGAGTCCATATCGACGGGATGGTTTGGCACCTCGATGTCGGCTCGTCGCATCCTGGGGCTGGAGTAGGTCCCAAGGGTTGGGCTGTTCGCCCATTAAAGCGGCACGCGAGCTGGGTTTAGAACGTCGTGAGACAGTTCGGTCTCTATCCGCCGCGCGCGTTAGAAACTTGAGGAAGGCTGTCCCTAGTACGAGAGGACCGGGACGGACGAACCTCTGGTGTGCCAGTTGTTCCGCCAGGAGCACCGCTGGTTAGCTACGTTCGGAAGGGATAACCGCTGAAAGCATCTAAGCGGGAAGCCTGTTCCAAGATGAGGTTTCTCACCCCCTCGAGGGGGTAAGGCCCCCGGCAGACCACCGGGTTGATAGGCCAGAACTGGAAGTGCAGTAATGCATGCAGGTGACTGGTACTAATAGGCCGAGGACTTACCACAAAGAAGCTACGCGTCCACTGTGCGGTATCTGAAACAACACACAGATACTGATGAGAAACTCTGTTTTCTCCGTCATCCATCCACCCGTAACGGGTTCGGGTTGATGCACGGTGAAACCAGGTGATCAGAAGTTGGTTACTGTGACAGTTTCATAGAGTTACGGCGGTCATAGCGAAGGGGAAACGCCCGGTCCCATTCCGAACCCGGAAGCTAAGCCCTTCAGCGCCGATGGTACTGCACTCGACAGGGTGTGGGAGAGTAGGACACCGCCGAACAC
>NZ_CAIJDS010000115.1:0-5656 GCF_903819475.1 Rhodococcus sp. UFZ-B548 | reverse complement strand
GGGACGGACAGGCCCACATCGGCGACGGCGTGGAACTTGCCGTAGTAGATGTTGAGATCTTTGATGTCGAGGCGCTTGGCCATGTCTGGTGTTCCTGTCCGTTTCTAGCGCTTGTTGGTGAGGAAGCGGGTCGCGAGCGCAGCGAGAAGGTTGAGGAGCGCCATGACGATGATCAGCGTCAGGGCTGCGCCCCACACTCGGAGCTGGCCTGCGGGCTGCGGGTTGATCAGCTCGGTGTAGATCAGCAGCGGGAGCGAGGCCATGTTGCCTTCGAAGACGTCGAAGTTGATCGAGCGGGAATAGCCGACGAGCACGAGGACCGGAGCTGTTTCACCCATGACTCGGGCGATGGAGAGCAAGACTCCGCTGATAATGCCCGGCATCGCGGTCGGGATGACGATGCGCATGATCGTCTTCCACTTCGGGACGCCCAGTGCATAGGAGGCTTCCCGAAGCTCGTCCGGGACGAGCTTGAGCATTTCCTCGGTGTTGCGTACGACGACCGGCAGCATGAGCAGCACCAGCGCCAGGGAGACGGCGAAAGCGCTCTGTTCGAATCCGAGAGTCGCGATCCAGAGGCTGAAAACGAACAACGCCGCAACGATCGAGGGCACACCGGCGAGAACGTCGACCATGAACGTCACGGTGCGAGCGAAGGCTCCGCGCCCGTATTCGACCAGGTAGATCGCTGCCATGATGCCGAGCGGGACGGAGATGATCGCTGCGATCGCTGCTTGGATCAAGGTGCCGTACAGCGCATGGTAGATGCCGCCGGCGAACTGTTCCGGAAGCACACCCTGCAGAGAATTCGTCCACCAGCCGGAGGAGGTGATGGCGCGCCATCCCTTTTCGATGACGGTGAACAGCACCCAGACCAAAGGAATCAGCGCGATACCGAAGGCAGCATAGAACAGTACGGTGGCGATACCGTTCTTGGCTTTGCGGCTGGTGCTGATGCTTTGGAACGTCGGCGCCTTGGCCGGTGCATTGAGGAGATCGGCGCTCATCCGTTGACCTTGCCTTTCGCGACCATGCGAGCGAGTGCGTTGACGACGAAGGTCAATGCGAAGAGGACGAAACCAGCGGCGATGTACGCGCCGGTCGGAAGGGGAGCGCTGAACTCTGCCGCTGCAGAGGCGATCTTCGAGGCGAAGGTGTATCCGCCGTCGAACAGCGACCAGCTCGAGGGATTGGCAGCCGAGCGCAAGATGATCAGCACGGCCACGGTTTCACCGAGAGCGCGCCCCAGGCCGAGCATCGACGCGGCAATGATGCCGCTGCGACCGAAAGGCAGCACGGTCATGCGCACGACTTCCCATTTGGTGGCGCCGAGCGCCTGTGCCGCTTCGATCTGCGTGCGCGGTGTCTGGCGGAAGACCTCACGGGTGACCGAGGTGATGATCGGCAAGATCATCACCGCGAGAACGATTCCGGCGGTGAAGATGGTGCCGCCTCCGGTCAAGGAGACGTTGCCTTCGCTGAAGAGGAAGAACCAGCCGAGGTTGTCGTTGAGGAACTCCGCGACCGGGCTGAGCTTGGGGGCGAGGATGAAGATTCCCCAGAGACCGAACACGATCGAGGGCACCGCGGCGAGGAGATCGACGATCGAGCCGAATGCGTGCGAGAGACGCGCGGGTGCGTATTGCGTCAAGAACACAGCGATACCCAGTGCGATCGGCACCGCAATCGCCAGAGCGAACACCGAACTGAGCACGGTGACCGTCAGGAGGTCACGGATACCGAAACGCAGATTCGATGCATCGCTGGTGACGAATTCGGTGCTGGTGAAGAAATTCGCGTTGTTCGCTTGCAGCGACGGGATGGCGCGAATGAGCAGGAAGATGGCGATCAGGCCGATGGAGACGACGATCGTGGCACCGGCACCGGTGGCCAGCCACCGGAAGAACTTGTCACCGAACTGGTGTTTTCCGGTCGAGAGAGACGAGGGAATCGTCGGGGAAGTCTTGCCGCTGTGATCAGGCATGCCGGGTATCTTTCCGCCCGCCCCCGGAGTCGCCGCAGTGGGCGTCTCCGGGGAGCGGGTTACGTCGTCGGGGTGCAGAGCCATCGCTGATCAGGCAATCAGGAGATCGCGTTGACTGCGGTGGTCAGCTTCTGCTGGAACGCGCTCGGGAGCGGGATGTACCCGTTTTCCTCGAGACCGTTCTGGCCGGCGCCGATCGTGGACTGCAGGAAAGCGCGGACGGCGGTGCCGACCTCGGCGTCGGGGTACTTCGAGCACACGATCTCGTAGGTAGCCAGCACGATCGGGTACGCGCCGGTCTCGGCCGGCTTGTAGAAGGTGGACGTGTCGAGAACGAGGTCGTTGCCCTCACCCTTGATGGTGGCACCGGCGATGGTCTTGCCGACGGTCTCGGTGCTGATCTCGACCGGTTCGGGACCGGCGGAGGTCACGATCTTGGCGGTCTGCAGGTTCTGGGCCTTGGCGAAGGACCACTCGTTGTAGGTGATCGCGCCTTCGGTGCTCTTGATGGCGGCGGAGGTGCCCTCGTTGCCCTTGGCGCCCTCACCGACGCCACCGACGAACGACTTGCCCGCGCCTTTGCCCCAGGCCCCGTCCGAGGCGGAGTCGAGGTATTTCTGGAAGTTGTCGGTGGTGCCCGACTCGTCGTTGCGGTAGATCACGTTGATCTTCTCCGACGGCAGCGAAGCGCCCTCGTTGAGAGCCTTGATCGCCGGATCGTCCCAAGTGGTGATCGCACCGTTGAAGATCTTGGCAGAGGTGGGGCCGTCGAGGACGAGGTCGTCGACGCCCTTGACGTTGTAGGTCACCGCGAGCGGGCCGAAGACGACGGGAAGGTTCCAGGCGTCGCTGGTGCAGCGTTCTTTCGCGCGGTCGTACTCGCCCTTGTCCTTGCTGAGGGGGGAGTCGGAACCACCGAGGTCGGTCTGGTTTCCGATGAACTCACTCACACCGGCGCCGGAGCCGTTGGAGGTGTAGTTGAGGGTCTGTCCGCTGCACGCCTGCTCGAAAGCATTCACGAAACGAGTCATGGCGTTGGCCTGGGCGGTGGAACCACTGCCCTTGAGTGCCGATTTTCCGCCGCACTCGACATTCGAGGTCGAGCCCGCGCCAGTGGATCCGGTCGAACCCGTCGCGCCGGTGTTGTTGTCGCTGCCGCACGCTGAAAGCAGGAGGGTGCTGGCCGCCAGCACACTGAGGGCGGCGCCAGATCGCTTGAGCTTCACGTAGTTCCTTCGAAGTATCGGGGTTGCTCGCGCGGCGCGCGGCCACCGAGATCGAGTGACACTGAGCAGGGCTGATTGCCGCTCGGGTGATGAATCTAGAGGCCGGGGATGAACGGATATCGCTGTGAAAATGAACGGAACATGAATCCATGGGCGAAAGTTGAATGAACAGCCCGACTACCGGCAGGTATTGCTTGACAATCTCAAATTAACTCAGTGATTATTGACTCAATGAGTATTGAGCAAAAGTTCTCGCTGGAACAGCGGTCCGCCTTCTACGGCGCCCTGGCCGATCCGGCACGGTTGTCGATCGTGGACATGCTCGTGCTCGGCGACGCATCGCCGTCGGAACTGCAACGCCGACTCTCCATCTCCTCGAATCTGCTCGCCCACCACCTCGGGGTCCTCGAACGCGCTGGTCTCGTGCACCGATCACGATCGGAAGGCGACAAGCGCCGTACCTACCTCCGGCTCGAGCCCGCCGCGCTGGATGTGCTCGTTCCTACCTCGTCGCCCTTGGCTGTGACGCGGATCGTGTTCGTGTGCACTCACAATTCCGCGCGCTCGCAACTGGCTGCGGCGTTGTGGAACAAGCAATCGCACATCCCGGCAGCATCGGCGGGCACCCACCCCGCTCCCCGAGTTCACAGTGGAGCACTCGCCGCCGCCCGCCGTCACGACCTACCTCTCGACGCCACGCGCCCGGCCGATGTCGCCGATGTCCTCGCTCCTGGGGACATGGTCATCGCCGTGTGCGACAACGCCCACGAAGAAATGCGCGAGAACCCGAACTCTCTTCACTGGTCGATTCCGGACCCTGCCCGCACCGGTAGTGCCGCAGCGTTCGACCGAGCCTTCGACGACATCGACCACCGAGTCGCTCGACTCGCCCCCCATTGCCTCCCGAACGGAGAACTCTCATGACCGACAACCTCAGCACCGCAACACATCACCGCGACGACCTGACCATCGATCAACGGTTGGCGCTCAAGAGTGCCGCCGCACACCTGGCCACGGAATTCACCGATGTCTTCAACACCGAAACCATCGAGCGTTTCCTGCATTCTTCCTACGACCAGTTCGCGGGCCGCGCCTCCGTCGTCAACTACCTCCCTCTCCTGGCTGAACGCTTCGCCCGGCAGCGACTGCGCGCCCTGGCCAAGGTCGAAGGACTCTCCAACGACGGCAAGCCCACCGTGTTGTTCTTGTGCACGCACAACGCCGGACGCTCCCAGATGGCCATGGGATTCTTCGAAAAACTCGCCGGGGAACGTGCCGTCGCATGGTCCGGCGGATCCGAACCCGGCACCAGCGTCAACGAAGCTGCCATCGAAGCAATGGCCGAACGTGGCATCGACATCAGCGGTGAATACCCCAAGCCATGGACGGACGAAGTGGTCCGCGCAGCGGACGTCGTCATCACGATGGGCTGCGGAGATGCATGCCCGATCTTCCCCGGGCGTCGCTACGAGGAGTGGGTCCTTCCCGACCCCGCGGGTCTCGGGGTCGACGCGATCCGCCCGATCCGTGACGAGATCGAACGGCGAGTACTCACATTGCTCGACGAGATCGACATCGCCGCCCAGCACTGATGCTCGTCGATGAATTCCTTGCGAAGAAGGTCTCTCATGTTCATTCCGGCAGTGGTCACCGCTTTTGTGCACTGGCTTCGCAGCGGCTACCCGCAGGACGCACCGAGATACGGTCACAGCCCGCTACTGGCTCTGATGGATCAACGGCTCTCACCTGCGCAGATCAGTGAGATCGTGATCGCGCTCGACTGGGAGCCGGCCACCGAGGCCATCGACATCCAAGTGGCCATCACGGCTGTCGCACGGCGGATGCCCTCACCCGCCGATCTGAGTGCCGTATGCGCGGCCATCGAGAAATCCGCGTCCAGGGAAGGGGCCTTCCCGTGCTGCAGAACCAGAGGCGTGCCCCATGTTGCGAACTGATTTGATCGATGTCAATATTGATGTATGTCGAATCAAGATGTGGCGGAGACCGGCGCCTGTTGTTCGCCACTCAACCGTGAACCGTTGACCGAAGACTGGGCTGGTGATCTGGCCCGGATGTTCAAAGCGCTCGGCGATCCCGTCCGGCTGCGACTGCTGAGCTTGGTTGCCAGCCATGAGGGTGGGGAGGCCTGCGTCTGCGACATCTCCGACACCTTCGACTTGTCCCAGCCGACGATTTCGCATCACCTCAAGGTGTTGCGCCAGGCCGGACTCCTCGACTGCGAACGTCGCGGGACCTGGGTGTACTACTGGGTGATACCCGCAGCCCTGCAACAACTTTCCGCCGTTCTGCTCGTGGAAGCATCATCCACTGCCGCCGACGTCCCACAGGAGACCGCCGTATGAGCGCCCCGTCCAGTACCGAACACCCCGAAGTCGTCGGAAAACTCTCCACCCTCGACCGCTATCTGGCGGTCTGGATCGGCGTG
>NZ_CAIJDS010000114.1:0-6447 GCF_903819475.1 Rhodococcus sp. UFZ-B548 | reverse complement strand
CGTCGGTGGTGGTGGTGTTGGGGGAGTTTCCGGTGACGGTGCATGGGAAGTTGGACCGTAAAGCCCTCCCGGACGTCAACTTCGAACCTCGATCGCTGCAGTATGTTGCGCCGCGAACGCCGGTCGAGGAGACGGTTGCCGCAATCTTCGATGATCTGTTGGGAACGTCGACGGTGGGCGTGTACGACGACTTCTTTGCCCTTGGTGGGAACTCTCTGAGTGCAGTCAGGTTGGTTGCGCGAGTGAATTCTGTTCTCGGCGAACGGATCGACATCCGCGACGTCTTCGATGCTTCTACCGTTGCAGCGCTGGCCGAGTTGGCGCAGTGTCGCGGAGGAGAGGGGGCCAAGCCGGCGTTGAGGCCGCGGGGTACGACGACGGATATCCCACTTTCGCCGGCGCAGGAGCGAATGTGGTTTGCGAATCAGTTCGACCCCGAGTCCGCCGCCTACAACGTCGCGTGCGCGTTGAGGCTCGACGGCACAGTGAATCTGAGTGCACTTCACGCGGCATTTGTCGACGTCGTCGAGCGGCACGAGTCCTTGCGCACTGTTTTTCCTCTCACTGACGACGGCCCGCGTCAAGTGATCATGTCTACCTCACAGGTGGTATCGGATCTTGCACCGATACTTGTGCAGGGAGAGGAAGAGCTGCGCGAGCGTTGCCGGCAGATCGTTTCGGATGGTTTCGACGTCATGCAGCAGGTCCCGATGCGCGCCACCTTGTTGCGGCGAGACGACCAGGTCCACTCGCATGTCCTGGTGATCGTGATTCACCACATCGCCGCCGACGGATTCTCCACGGTACCGCTGGCCCGAGATCTCATGAGCGCATACACCTCCCGTGTGAGCGGTGAGGCTCCTCGGTGGGCGCCGCTCGAGATCCAGTACGCCGACTATGCGTTGTGGCAACGTGGTTGGTTGGGTTCGGAATCCGACTCTCGGTCTTTGATCTCGAAACAGCTCGCCTATTGGGTCGAGAATCTTGCGGGTGCACCGGAAGTTCTCGACATTCCGACCGATCGACCGCGCGGTGATGTGCGTTCGCTTCGACGCGGACGGATTCGGTTCGAGTTCAGTCCGGAGGTTCATGCCGGTGTGGTTGCCCTGTCGCGCAAACACAACGCCACCGTCTTCATGGTTGTGCACGCAGCCTTGGCAGTGCTGCTGGCGAGGCTCAGCGATGAGGAGGACGTAGCCGTCGGAACTCCGATCGCCGGGCGTGGGGAGCGCGAACTCGACGACCTGGTGGGCATGTTCGTCAACACGTTGGTCTTGCGCACTGCAGTGGACCGCGGCGCGACTTTCGGGGAGTTCCTCGACCAGGTCCGAAACGTAGATCTGAGCGCCTTCACTCATGCGGGCGTGCCGTTCGAACGAGTCGTCGAGATAGTGAATCCTTCACGTTCGACGGCATACTCGCCCCTGTTTCAAGTCATGTTGGAGTTCCAAGACATCGAGCGACCGACACTGGAACTTCCCGACCTGCAGGTGACCGACGTGGGTGTCGAGATCGACACCATCACCTTCGATCTGCAGTTGACGGTGGCGCAGAACACTGGCACCGCCGGTGAATCGGATGGTATTCGTGCTGAATTCGGATATGCCGCAGATATTTTCGACGAGGAAACAGTACGGGGCTTCGTCGACCGCCTGCAACGGATTCTCGAGTACGTCACCACGGATCCGCAATCGCGGATCGGAGATATCGATATCCTCGACGCCCGTGAGTCAGCCGAACTGGTACCCGTGCGAGGTGTGATCTCCACCGCTGTTCAGACCCTTCCCGATTTGCTCACGACAGCAACAGATATGGCGACCGCCCAGGATCTCGGCGCCGTCGCGCTGGTGTTCGAGGAACGTGAAGTGACCTATCTCGAACTAGACGCACAGTCGAATCGATTGGCCCGCATGCTGATCGTATCCGCAGTGGGTCCCGAAACGGTGGTGGCGATGTGTCTCCCACGCTCCGTCGAGTCCGTTCTGGCGGTGTGGTCCATTGCCAAGACAGGTGCGGCATTCCTTCCCGTGGACCCGGGACTTCCTGCTGCACGTATCGAGTACATGCTGGGCGACTCCGGTGCAGCGTGGGGGATAACGACCCGAGCTCACCACGCAGCATTGTCCGGCCTCGTGCCGTGGCTGGTCCTCGACGATGCTGGTTTCGAGGAACGGCTGTGGGCGTACTCGCCATCGAAAGTCACCGACGAGGATCGGAAGGCACGGATTCGAATCGACAATCCGGCCTATCTGATTTACACCTCGGGATCAACGGGAACACCCAAGGGGGTGACGGTCACTCATCGCGGGTTGAGCAACTTTGCTCTCCAGGAGCGCGAGACATTCGCCGCCACGACCCGATCCAGAACTCTGCACTTCGCTTCGCCGAGTTTCGACGCTTCGGTTCTCGAACTCATGTTGGCCGTTGGTGCGGGATCCACGATGGTGATCGTGCCACCGACCGTCTACGGCGGGGCGGAGCTGGCGGCGTTACTGGAGCGCGAGCGCGTCACCCATTGTTTTGTGACTCCGGCGGCTTTGGCATCCGTCGCCCCAGACGGACTCACCACTGTCGGTTGTGTCGTGACAGGTGGGGAGGCGTGCCCGCCGGAATTGGTGGCCCGCTGGGCGCCGGGCAGAAAGATGTTCAACGCCTACGGTCCTACCGAGGCAACTGTGGTGTCGAACATCAGTGCGGCACTGGCTCCGAACGACCCGGTCACCATCGGCGCACCTACTCGCGGATTCAGCGAGGTAGTGCTGGACTCGCGTCTGAGAGCGGTACCGGTAGGTGTCGCGGGAGAGTTGTATCTTGCCGGGCCGGCTCTCGCTCGCGGCTATCACCGGCGATCCCCGTTGACCGCCACGCAGTTTGTCGCAGATCCCTTCGGTGCGCCGGGAACGCGGATCTATCGCACGGGCGATCGCGTGCGGTGGACGCCCGACCGACAGCTGGAGTATCTCGGGCGCACCGATGCCCAAGTGAAGGTCCGTGGGTTCCGCATCGAACTCGGGGAAGTCGAGGTGGCACTGCAGACGCACCCGCGCGTGGCCCAGGCGGTGACGGGCGTCTGGAACGGCGACGGCAGGGATCGGTTGAACGGCAGGGATCGGTTGATCGGATACGTGGTTCCCGATCGCGGAGCGAGTGTCGATCCGCGAGACGTCCTCGCGCATGCAGGCAAGCGTCTGCCGTCGTACATGGTGCCTGCGGCGGTGGTGGTGCTCGACGCACTTCCGCTGACGGTTCACGGAAAACTGGACCGCGCAGCGCTTCCCGCACCCGATTTCTCGTCCACGGCCACACCCGACCGGACACCGCGAACGGAAACCGAGAATCTTCTTGCCGCTCTGTTCGCGCAGGTTCTCGGCCTGGACACCGTAGGAGTGCACGATTCGTTCTTCGAGCTCGGTGGAGACAGCATCATGTCCATCCAATTGGTGGCCCGCGCTCGCGATGCTGGTGTGATCATCTCGCCCCGAGACGTATTCGACCACAAATCTGTTGCTGCGCTTGCCGAGTCGGCGCACGTGGAGCAGGACGGTCCTGATGTGCTCGTGGAGCTACCCGGATCCGCTGTCGGAACTGTTCCACTGAGCCCGGTGGCGCAGTGGATGCTCGGCCGTAGCAGTGGCGGCCTGTGTGGCGGCGAATTGAAACGGTTCTCCCAGGCGCTCTTGCTGACAGCTCCCGCTGATCTCACCCAGGATCTCCTTGTCCGTGGTCTCCAGGTGTTGCTGGACCGCCACGGAATGCTTCGAGCGCGCTTGGGCGAGAGTGACCGGGTCATGGAAGTCCTACCACCCGGCTCGATCTCGGCCGAAGGACTGATCCATCGAGTAGTTGTCGGTTCGGTGGACGACGAAGGTTTCAGGGCCTTGGCGTCGGGAGAGCTCGAGGCCGCTGCCGACAGCTTGGATCCCGCCGCGGCCGACATGGTGCGCGTGATCTGGTTCGACCTGGCCGACATCCCTGGCTTGCCGAACAAGCGGGGCCGACTACTTGTGGTGATTCATCACCTGGTTGTCGACGGTGTCTCGTGGCGCATTCTGGTCACCGACCTGGCGACGGTGACAGCACAACTCCAGGCCGGTGTCACGCCCGAACTGCCACAGACCGGAACGTCGTTCCGGCGATGGACGCACGGGCTTGTCGAGCACGTGGGCGACCGGAGTGTCGAACGGGACATGTGGAAAACGATCCTTGACGGCGATGACCCGCTGATCGGTTCGCGCCCACTCGATCCCACGATCGACGTCGACGGCACGGTCGACACCGTCACAGTGGACATCGCGCCTCCGGTGACCAGGAACCTACTCACCACGGTTCCTGCGGCATTTCACGCCGGCGTGAACGACGGACTCCTCACTGCTGTTGCGTTGGCCTCGATCGAGTGGCGACGACGCCGCGGTATGGATACCGCTGCCGCCCTGGTCACGCTCGAAGGACACGGCCGCGAGGAAGGAGCGGTTCCTGGCGCAGACCTCGCGCGCACCGTTGGTTGGTTCACCACGCTCTACCCGGTGCGCGTGGACCTCGGCGGAATCGACGTCGACGACGCACTGGCAGGTGGCGCCGACGCCGGACGGGCTCTCAAAGCCGTCAAGGAATACGTGCGTGCGATCCCCGATCATGGAATCGGATTCGGGATGTTGCGCTACCTGTCGGGCGAGAGCGAACCACTCGGCCGATTCCGTTCTCCTCAGATCAGTTTCAACTATCTGGGCCGGATCAGTTCCTCTGACGGAACACAGGACTGGCTGCCGGTGGAGGGCAATCGAAAGCTCGGCGGAACCCAGAATCGGTCCATGCCTGTGGCGTCCGTGATCGACATCAACGCGGCGGTTGAGGACCATGTCGACGGGCCCTGCCTGACAGCATCTTTCACCTTTCCCCGCGGAGTGCTCGACAGGTCTGACATCGCGGAGTTCGCGGAACTGTGGCGTCGTGCGCTCGACGGACTCACCGCGCACGCATCGCGACCTGATGCGGGCGGTCTGACGCCGTCGGACATTCCCCTGGTCTCGGTCGACCAACAACAGATCGAACGCTGGGAGAACGACTTCCCCGGATTGCACGATGTCTGGTCGGTGTCGCCCCTTCAGGCCGGGCTGATGTTCCATGCCTCACTGGCGGCCACGTCGACGGACGTCTACACAGCGCAGTTGTGCGTCGAGCTGGAAGGAGCGGTTGATTCCGAGCGTTTGCGCGGCGCTGCTGCCGGACTACTGGCAAACCACCCGAATCTGTGTGCAGCGTTCGTCTACGACGCACACGGCCTACCGGTGCAGTTGATTGTCGACGATGCAGTGATTCCCTGGACCGAGGTCGACCTGAGTGATTGCGGATCGGCAACCGAAGCAGAGCTGGAGCGCCGCCTCGACGAGGATCGCAGTGCACCCTTCGACCTCGCCTCGCCGCCGCTGCTTCGGCTGACGCTGCTGCGAACCTCGCCGACGAGGTGTGTGTTGGTGGTGACTAACCATCACATCGTTCTCGACGGTTGGTCGATGCCGTTGCTGGTACGCGAACTGCTGATGAGATACGCGGACGACAGTCTCCCGGTCGAGAGCGTCCCAGCCGATCAGCCCCAGACTCCGTCGTACCGCACCTATCTGGAATGGTTGGCGCACCGCGACATCGAGACCTCGCTCGCGGTCTGGGAGGACGCCATGGAAGGCGTCGACGAGCCGACGTTGTTGGCGGCTTCGGCGCCGACCGCCGATCAGGTGGTACCCGAAGAGGTCGCCGTCGATCTGCCCGATTCGGTGCTCGACGGACTCGGTGCGCTCGTCCAGCGGAGCGGGATCACGATGAACACGGTGATCCAAGCGGCGTGGGGTGTCCTGTTGTCTCGAATGCTTTCCCGCGACGACGTACTCTTCGGCGTCACAGTCTCGGGCCGCTCACCTGAATTGCCTGGTGTGGAAAACATGATGGGGCTGCTGATCAACACATTGCCTGTCCGGGTGCAACTGGATCCGGACGAGACGTGTGCACAGCTGCTCGCGCGACTACAAGGCGAGCAGACAGCCCTGCTCGATCATCACTATGTCGGACTCGGCGCGATTCAATCTGCCGTAGGGACAGGCAATTTGTTCGACACACTGTCGGTCTTCGAGTCGTATCCGATCGATACCTCGGGGGTGGACGGGAACACCGACATAGCCGGTATGCGCGTCACCGCTGTGAATGCCCGCGACGCCACGCATTACCCGCTCACCGTGCTGTCGGTCGCGGAACCGACGCTGCAGGTGAGCCTGCGGTATCAGCCGGCCGCATTCGACCGCGCCGCGGTCGGCACCATTGCACAGCGAATGTCGCGGATTCTTGCCGCCTTTGCAGCGAACGCGGATACACCGGTCGGTGAGGTCGACGTGTTGGTCGCCGGTGAGCGTGGGTTGGTGGTGGGTGGTTGGGATGGTGTGGGGGTTGCGGTGGGGGGTT
>NZ_CAIJDS010000113.1:0-6548 GCF_903819475.1 Rhodococcus sp. UFZ-B548 | reverse complement strand
CGCCGACACCACCCCAGCAATCACACCCCCCACACGATCAACCTCGACCGACTCGGGGGCCAGGTCGATTCCGACCTCGGAGACAGACAGGATCTCCTGGAATCCGACCCCGTCGACCTCCGGATACCGCGTGCGGAGAACCTCGTGGCGCGCGAGCACGTCTTTCACCGCAGTGTCCATTGCGGGGATGTCGAGAGTTCCGGTCAGTCGCACGACCATCGGTACGTTGTTGACTGCCGACTCGGTGTCGAAACGGTTCAGGAACCACATCCGCTGCTGCGCCAACGACAACGGAATACGTTCCGGCCGAACGACAGACGCCAACTCGAGGCGTCCGCCTTCACCGACGTGAGACTGAATTCGCGAGGCAAGACCCTCGACCGTCGACGTCTCGAACAGAACGCGAACGGGAATCTGCGTGTCGAGAGCCTTACCCAGTCTGGCAACCAACTGAGTGGCGACAAGCGAGTTTCCACCGAGATCGAAGAAATCGTCGTCGAGCCCTACGCGATCATGGCTCAACAGGTCGGCGAACACCTCCGCGACGACCTGCTCCGTGGACGTGATCGGTGCGCGGAACTCTCGCACGACGAACACCGGCGCGGGCAGAGCACGAAGATCAAGTTTTCCGTTGTTCGTCAGCGGGAGTTCGTCGAGAATCACGACCGCGTCGGGCACCATGTATGCGGCCAGGAACTGCCCGACGTCCTCGCGCAGAGCTGCCGGGTCGAGTACCGAACCAGCCTCCGGTACGACGTAGGCGACCAATTGATCGCCGAGATGCTCGTCGTGGCGGACCAGTGCGACGGCCCGCGATACTCCGGCAGATCGGAGCAACGCCGCTTCGATTTCACCCATCTCGATGCGGAAACCCCGCAACTGGACCTGGAAGTCGGTGCGACCGGAGTACTCGAGTAGACCGGCACGGTTCCAACGAGCGAGGTCACCGGTGCGGTACATCCGTTCGCCTGCGGTTCCGAACGGATCCGCGACGAAGCGAGTCGAGCTCAAATCGGTCCGACCCAGGTATCCACGCGCCAACTGCCCACCCGCAACATACATCTCGCCCGGAGTACCGACCGGCACCAGCTGCAAGCGCTCGTCGAGTACGTACACCCGCAAGCCCGGGATCGCCCGACCGATCACACTGGCTGCGGAGCTGCGCGCCAATGCCTCGTCGATCTGCAAGAACGAGACGTGAACCGTGGTCTCGGTGATGCCGTACATGTTGACGAGCTTCGGATCATGATCACCGCGGCGGTCGAACCAGCGTGACATCTGGGCGAAATCGAGAGCCTCGCCACCGAAGATCACGTAGCGCAACGACAACCGAGCCGGGTCGGCCGAGACGTCGCGGAGTCGATCCGCCTCGGCGAACTGATAGAACGCGGACGGAGTCTGATTGAGAACAGTGACCTCTTCGCGTTCGACCAACGCAAGGAACTGCTCGGGCGAACGAGAGGTCGGATAGTCGACTACAACGAGTCGCCCACCGAACAGCAGCGGTCCCCACAGTTCCCATACCGAGAAGTCGAATGCGTACGAGTGGAACATCGTCCACACGTCGGTCTCGTCGAAATCGAACATCTCTCTGGTGTTCTCGAACAGGCGAACGACGTTGGTGTGCGGAATCCGAACACCCTTGGGTGTTCCAGTCGATCCGGAAGTGTAGATCACGTAGGCAGTATTGGACGCTCGTAGAACCGCAGTCCGCTCGTCGTCCGCAATCGGTGTGTCGTCGACGGCAACGTCCAGGTTCGCCACGTCGAGAACCGGGATACCGCGAGCCGAGAACTTCGAGGACTCCTCCGAGACCGACAAGACACACGATGGCTCGGCATCGCCGAGTACAAACGAAATTCGCTCGGACGGGCTGTCCAGATCGATGGGGAGGTAGCCCGCACCGGTCTTGAGAACCGCGACAATGGCCACGATCAGATCCGCCGACCTCGGCAGCCCGATCGCCACCAGGGACTCGGCTCCGACACCGTGCCGGATCAACATCCGCGCCAAGCGATTCGAACGCGCGTCGAGTTCGGCGTAGGTCAACGCCTCCGAGCCGGCAGTGACGGCAACGGCGTCTGCCCGATCGGCTGCGACACGCTCGAAAATTTCGACAAGTGTGACGCTTGAATCGGATACGGCCGGAATGTTCCACGTGTCGAGCAACAGAGTCCGCTCGTCTGCGGCGACAAGATCGATGTCGCCTACCGAAACGGACGGATCGAGAACTATCGCATCCAGAACACGCTGGAAGCGGTCGACGAACTCCGAAATCGTCGACTCGTCGAAGAGGTCCGTGGCGTAGGTGATGTCACCGACCATCCCCGATGGAACACCCGAATCGTCGAGGTACTCACCGAAGGTGAACTGCAAGTCGAACTTTGCCACGTTGGTGGCCGAATCGACTGCACTGATCCGAAGGTCGGCCAACTCCAGTTCACCCTGGCGCTGGTTCTGGAAGGTCAGCATGACCTGGAAGAGAGGATGGCGAGCCTGCGAGCGCTGCGGATCGAGAACCTCGACCAGACGCTCGAACGGCACGTCAGCATTACCGAACGCCGCAAGGTCTGTCTCACGGACATCCGAGAGGAGGTCCGCGAACGAGTGTGACGGATCCACGTCTGTTCTGAGTACCAGTGTATTGACGAACATTCCGATCAAGTCGTCGAGCGCACGCTCACCGCGCCCGGAGACCGAGGTGCCGACCGCGATGTCGGAAGTGCCAGACAGCCTGGCCATCAACACCGCAACGGCCGCGTGGACCACCATGAACTCGGTTGTGCCCGTTTCACGGGCCACCCGGTTCAGAGCGCGATGTGTCGTTCCGTCGATGTCGAAACGAACACTCGCGCCCTGGCCGGAAGAGCGGTTCGGTCGTGGACGGTCCGAGGGCAATTCGATCTGCTCGGGAAGACCGCCCAGTGTTTCCCTCCAGTACGACACCTGCTGTGAAACGAGCGAACTCGGATCGTCCTCGGTGCCGAGGACCTCACGCTGCCAGACGCTGAAGTCCTTGAACTGGACGGCAAGTGGCAACCAGTTCGGAGCATCTCCGCGCAGACGCGCGTCGTAGGCAACCATGACGTCGCGAGTCAGAGGACCCATCGACACACCATCGGCACTGATGTGATGAGCGACGAACACGAAGACGTGTTCACGCTCGTCGAGCGCGAACAACGCCATCCGAACAGGCACTGTCGTTGTCACGTCGAAGCCCTGCGAGAGGAACTCACCGACCGTCGTCAACAGATCGGTTTCCTCGACCCGATCGACGATCAGGTCGGGAGCGACGTCTCCGACCGGTAGTACGGCCTGCCGAGGAACCCCGCGATCCTCCGGGTAGTAGGTACGCAAGATCTCGTGCCGCGCGATCACGTCGCCTATCGCGCTAGTCAGGGCATCGACGTCCAGATGCCCCGACAGCCGGATGGCAACAGGAATGTTGTTGACCGCGGAATCCGCATCGAACCTGTTGAGGAACCACATGCGCTGCTGCGCCAATGCCAACGGAACCGGATCGGGGCGGTGAGCCGAAGTCAGCGCTATGCGCCCGAGTCCGCCTGCGGATTCCGCCTGGCTCGCCAATGCCCCAACCGTCGGAGCTTCGAAGAGCAACCGCACCGGTACCCGCGTGTTGAGCGCTTCGCCGAGTCGCGCTGTCACTTGCGTGGCGATCAGCGAATTACCGCCGAGTTCGAAGAAATCGTCGTCCACACCCACCCGGGTAACGCCGAGTACTTCGCCGAAGATATTTGCGACGATCTGTTCGATCGGCGTGTTCGGCGCGCGGAACTCCTTGACGCGGAACTCCGGGACGGGAAGCGCTTTGCGGTCGAGCTTTCCGCTCGTGTTGAGCGGTAGTTCGTCGAGGACCACGACGGCCGTCGGGAGCATGTAGGACGGCAACTGTTGGGCTGCTGCGGAACGCACCGATTCGTAGCTGACAGTGCGCCCGCTCGCCGGAACGACGTATCCGACGAGGTGTTCGCCGGTGTCGGTAGCGACAACCAACACGACGGACTGCGCAACGTCCGAACTGCCGGCGATGACAGATTCGATCTCGGCAAGTTCGATCCGTTGCCCGCGGAACTTCACCTGGAAGTCGGTGCGTCCGATGTAGTCGAGTTCGACGGCGGCGTCTGCGCCGGTGGGAGTTACTCCCCAACGCACGAGGTCACCGGTGCGGTACATCCGGGCACCTGGAGAACCGAACGGGTCCGCGACGAATCGATCAGATGTCAGATCGACCCGGCTGTGATAGCCACGCGCCAACTGCACACCGGCCAGGTAGAGCTCGCCCGGTGTTCCTGCCGGGACGGGCGTCAGGTGGGAATCGAGTACGTAGACCTGCGAGTTCCATTGCGGGAGTCCGATCGGCACCACATACGAATCCTCGTCGGTTACTTCGTGACTGGTGATGCTGACGGTTGCTTCCGTCGGACCGTAGAGATTGTGCAACCGGGCGCCGGAGATCTCACGGAAGGCCCGTACAGCCGAAGCCGGTAGTGCCTCGCCGATGACGAACACATCACGTAGCGTCGCGCAGTCGCCTCGGTCCACAGTCGAGGCGAAAACCGTGAGCATCGACGGAACGAAGTCAGTCAGCGTTACACCATGGCGCGCAACGAGATCGGCCAGGTATGCAGGATCACGATGCCCGTCCGCGGATGCGACGATCAAACGACCGCCGCGAGCCAAAGTGAGGAAGAACCCCCACAGGGAGACGTCGAAGGTCGTCGCCGTCTTCTGCAGATAGGCGTCCGAGGCCGTGACTGCGTACCGTTCGGCCATCCATTCCGTCTGGTTGACGATCGCGCGATGAGTAATAGTGACGCCCTTTGGCTTTCCGGTCGAACCGGATGTGAACATCACGTATGCAACAGCGTCTGCGTGAAGCGGCCTCGTCCGCTCCGAGTCCGCGATCGGCCCGGAGGCGTACCCGGACAGATCAAGCGAGTCGATATCGAAGACAGACCTCTCCCCTGCTTCGGAGAATTCGTCTCGGTCGGTCGTGAGAACGCACACGGGCGCTGCCGCGTCGAGAATGTAGCCGATTCGTTCCACCGGGTGATCGGGGTCGACCGGTACGTACCCGGCACCCGCGGCCAGCACTGCGTACATGCCGACCACCAAATCAGAGGAACGTCGGATAGCTAGCGCAACAAGGCTTTCCGGCCCGACGCCGTTCGCGATGAGGTGTCGAGCCAAGCGATTGACACGCTGCGAAAAGTCGGCGTAGGTCAACAACTCCGACTCGAAGACCAATGCTGTCGCGTCGGGGTCGGCTGCGACATGCGATTCGAACGCCGACAGCAGAGACGGAACGGAAACAACGTCGTGCGACGTAGCATTCCAGTCCCCGATCATCCGCGTACGCTCGCCGGCATCGAGTACGTCGATTGCGCTGACCACGACTGTGGGATCCTGCGCAACGGTTTCGAGTATTCGAAGGAAGCGCTGGGCGAACTCCGAGACGATTCGCTCGTCGAAAAGATCGGTGGCGTATTCGAACTCGACGTCCACACGACGATCAGCCCCAGTCGAAGGGCCCGGATCCACCACAGTGACCTGAAGGTCGATTTTGGACATCTGAGTTTCGAACTCGATGACCGACACGGTCAGTCCTGGCAGATCGAGGCGACCTTGCTCGTGGTTCTGGAAAGTAAGTCCGACCTGGAAGAGCGGATTGCGCCCGGTCGATCGAGTCGGATTGAGCACCTCTACGAGACGTTCGAACGGCAGATCCCCATTCGAGAAGGCGGCAAGGTCTTGCGAGCGTGCTTGCTTGAGCAGATCAGCGAACGACCCGTCCTCGTCCACCTCGGTCCGAAGCACCAATGTGTTGACGAACATGCCGACCAGATCGTCGAGCAGTTCCTCGCCTCGGCCCGCGATCGGCGTGCCGACGACGATGTCAGTGGTACCGGACAGCTTGGCCAGCAATACAGCGAGCGCCGAATGCACCACCATGAACAGCGAAGCATTATGTGCGCGGGCAACTTCGAGCAGAGAGCCGCGTAGTTCCGGCTCGATCGAGAATCGCAGTTTGTCACCACGGTAAGACTGCTGAGTAGGACGGGGACGGAAGGACGGCAACTCCAACTGATCCGGGATTCCCCGCAGTGCAGTCTCCCAATGCGATACCTGCTCGGAAATAATCGAGGTGGGATCGTCCTCCGAACCGAGAACATCGCGTTGCCACAGAACGTAATCCGCGTACTGGACGGCCAACGGTTCCCAGTCCGGCGCGTTGCCGGCGATCCGCGCCGAATACGCGGTGATGACGTCTCGAGTGAAGGGCATCATCGACCAACCATCGGACGAAATGTGATGCACGACAGTGATCAGCACATACTGCTCTGGCCCGATCTCGAGGAGCGTCGCCTCGACCGGAACTCGCTTCGTCACGTCGAAAGCGATTCGGACGCAATCCAACAGCACCTGATCGAGCGATTCGGGATCAACCTTGACAGGAACAAGGGCGGGGACAGCTTCTGCGGTCGGGACGACCACCTGATACGGGCCGTCCGCATCCGTCGGATACA
>NZ_CAIJDS010000112.1:0-6778 GCF_903819475.1 Rhodococcus sp. UFZ-B548 | reverse complement strand
CCGCCTGAACCCGACAGGGTCACGCAGGGCTACACCACTCCCAGGGACTTGACCGGACGCGAGTTCGGCGAGGTGAGTTCCGACCCGATCAACCGGGGACACCAACCGTGACGAGATCGCGAGAACCTCTCCCTGCGCCCATCCCACCGCATAGGTCGGCGGATGCACACAACGGCCTAACGTGCGACCGTCGACCACGTCCAGCGCTGTCGTCTCGACAGCAGGACCCACACCACCATCAAAGGCCGAGAGCCGCGCGCTCATGGTGCGATGTTGAGCGTCCCCGTTCACCCTTCCGCGCTTACCCGTGGACATGCAGACCAATACAGTTACTGTGGACGCGTAGTCACACTTAGTTTACTGTGGGCACGTCTGAGATAGATGCCACAAAGGAGCCCGAAATGCAGTTCCTCACACTTCGTCGCACGCGGCGTAACGCGCCATCTGTCCGCTCAACTACGGGGCGCAATACCGTCAACGAACGTCGCGATTACCACGACACTCTGCGCACACTGTCCGAGGCATCCTCGACAGGGCTCCACTTCGAGGCGTTCAAAGACATCGCCTGGAATTCGCCCGAGTTCGCCGCCCCCGCGGACGACCCAAGATGGACACTCCCCGCGGTCGACCCCTTGTCCCACACCGACTGGTACCGCGCGCTCTCACCCCAGGAACAACGGCGGGTTGCCCGGATTCGGCTCGCATCTATAACAAAGACCGGCTCCCAGTTCGAGCAACTGCTCCTTCTCGGCGGTACCCAGTTCTTGATGGGCCTGGCGAACGAGAACCCCGAATTCCGCTACTTCATGCACGAACTCACCGAAGAGACGCACCACATCCAGATGTTTCAGGAGTTCACCAACCGGGTGGCTCCGGAGGTCCACGGTGCCCCAACGTGGCTTGTCAAGGCCTTCCCCCTGGTCGGTTCGCTGGGATCGCTGTGGCCCAGTTTCTTCTTTCAGATCATCCTCGCTGGAGAGGAGCCGATCGACCACATCCAGAAGAGCATCATGCGCGGCGGTGGCATTCACCCGCTCACCGACCGCATCATGCAGATCCATCTCGCCGAGGAAGCACGTCACATCGGGTTCGCCCATGCATGGTTGCGCCATCACGCTCCGCGCATGAGCCGATTCAACCGCCTCGCACTCGGCCTCACCACGCCTGTAGTCATGCGCATAGGGTTTTGGTCCATCGTCGTCCCGAGCCGGCAGGACGCCACGTTGCTGGGTATTCCCCGCAATGTTCTGCGCGAGACCTATTCGATGCGCAACCCCGATTTCCGGCGACTCCTTACAGAGTCCTGCGCAGACGTCCGGAGCCTCGCCGACGCCAACGGAATGCGCACCCGGCTCACCCTCTGGTCCTGGCGGCTTACCGGAACCGACGGCCGGCTGTCGCGTTACCGCAACGAGCCGTCGAGGGCCGCGGCTTGACGATCTGCAACCCGCGACGCAGCTGCCCCTGTCCCACTTCGGCAGACAGCTGCGTTACCCGCTCATCGCGGTCGAGGGACTGGCGCACAGATATCAGCGCGCCAACCACAGGCCCACACCCGAATCGCCCCATCGAATTGTAGGAAGCGCATCCATCGAGGCCGAACCGGTGACGTCAGTGCCGGCCGAGTCATCAGTGCCGGCGGAGACGCAACATTTCCGATGCCGTAGCGAATTCGCTTTTGCTACTGCAGGTTTGGGTACAACGTACTGCGAGCGATGTTCAGCACTTCCGCGATTCGGTCATGGATACGCCGTCGGCCTTCATCTTGGACCGGCAATAGAGTCACAGGCCGACCGCGCCGAGCAGAGCTTCTCCTGGATCGACGACGGCAACAACGGCCGCGACGAACAGCAGCGCCATCGCAATGGTCATCACAGCACCGAGCGATCCGAGGACGACGAACATCCGACGGTGGGCACCGTTTGTCGTGTCCGACGACCTGTAGCGTCGGAAGGCGATGACGGTTCCGGTTGCGACTACAGCGATCACCCCGGCGATAGCGACAATCGCCGCCCAGTTGTAGTGCTCGACCTGTGTGAGCAACTCGAGCAGTGGCGGCCTGGAGTCTCCGCTGCGCACACCGTTCTCGATCAGAGACTGCGCTGTCTGCCCGTCCGAGTTGTCCGCGGAGAGCATCGGAAGCAGCGCGACTACGGGTGCGACCGTCGACTGGATGTTGAGCACAGCCACAGACACCGAAAACAATGACAGCACAGTCGTAGTGGCCGCCGCGACCACGCAACCTACGCCGGCCGTCAGAGATCGCCGCCACAGGGTCGTCGCGAGCAGACCCAGAACCGCGGTCAGCAGCACCGAGATGACGATCTTGATCGCGTGCCACTCGAACCAGTAGTCCACCATCTCCGCCAAGCCGAGCGGATAGGTGCGGACTCCGCTACCCCAGTAGTCGACCAAGCCGCGGCCGAGCAGCTCACTCATGACGGATTGATCCTGGAACTGCGGATAGCGTCCGCGTAACAACGCGGCCGGGCCTAGAACGAACGCGGCCACCAATGCCGCTCCGGCGCATGACAACGCAACGATCGACCAGCCGTTTCGGTTGACGGACGTACTCATTGACGACTCCCTTCCGGGAGAGAGTCAATCAGCAGGTACGCGGCTGCACATCCATCTGCAGTACTACATCTGACGAACGAGGTACCAGCTCAGGATTCGATGCTCTATCGACAGCCGCGCCGGACTCTGGCAATCATCACGCACGGCCAGGATCAACCCTGCACCCGCGATGAAGTCGGATTCGGCAACCCCATATCTGCATCGACCACGTTGTTGTGCATCGTTTTTGCCTCCACGTCCCCACTGGACGCAAAACGTGAGTTGCTCCCGCCGCGCCCATCCATACCGCCGCAGGAGGCGACCGTGATGCGATTGAGTAAGCGCCAAGAAGAGATCATCGAACGGGTCGCCGAAGGCTATTCCGGTAAAGTAGTAGCACGCTTACTCGGAATTTCACCCGAAACCGTGAGTCCCACCTTCACGCATAATCGATCGAACGGTCTGCAGGAATGCAGGTTTGAAGCGATCAGCGCTATTTGCGAACATCGAGTTGACGGCCACCGTGCAGGACACTGAATGCGTCCCGACACTCGGAACTCGCCCGTCAATCGTTCCGTCACAGCCGCGGCCGACCATTTCTACCGAGCACTGGGCCACAGAGTTCCGAGAGTCACAGCGTCGATTCGGATCGATTCGTAGGCCGACTACGATCTTCATCTCAACAGGGCCAGCGCATCACTACTGGTGAGATGATGCATGATCGTGGATGGGTAGTAAGGCACTCAGGTTCTCGGTGAGGCACTAGAAGGTGATCTGGGATTTTCACCGCCGTGGAGAAATACTACGAGAGATCGGGCGGGTCCTCGGCCAAACGATCATGTGTTCTGTGAACCATCCTGCTCAGGCAGCGACCGGTGCCGGGGGACGGTTCGCGAACTGTACGCCGCAGCCACACCCGCATGTAGTTCACTTAGTGCGGGTGTGGCTGTGGCGCAACTACATTCCGGGTCAGGGAGTGACGGTGATGCCGGGCGCGGAGTTGAACTTGAGCGCCCCGGTCATCTTCGCCGTTCCGGCTCCTGCTGCCGGGCAGGATGCGCTTCCCCCGTTGGAGGTGAAGTTCACCGTTCCGGTGTTGTTGGCGGTGACGGTATGTGTTGTGTTGCTGTAGGGCACGGGGCCGGCAGTGCTGGCGGTGACGTCGATGACGCAGCTACCAGCGACTACGTGAGCTCCACCGTTGGGGATTTTGATACTTCCCATCGGTGATCCACTGTCGGCGTTGACGTTCAGAGCCCAGGAACCGGCCGTGGTGATCGTTGCCGGCACACCTTCGAGGTCACATCCGGACAGTCCCACGCTCGCGATGTTGATGTTGATGCCGCCCGTTCCGGAGTTCACGTTACCGGGCGCCGCAGGGGTGGTTCCGGTTCCGCTGACGCTGGTGCAGTACAACTCGAGACCGCCGGTTGTCACGAAACTGAGCCCACTGCTGGTGGCCGTCACCGGAGTGGCTGTGGCGGGGCTGATCGTGGTGGACGCTGCTGCGATCCCGGATGCAGCGATGGTCAATGCGGCTGCTGCCCCGACGATCGCGGGGGCCTTGCCGAGCATTGTGCGTGATGACATGTGATGTGCCTTTCTGTCGAATACCTTTGGGGTGAACCGTCAGTCGAAAGAAATTCAGGCGGGTGTGATCTCTACCCGGCGGCTCCCATCTGCGCCACAGCTGCAGGTTCGGCTGCCTGCGCAGCGGAAGCTGCCGGCGGTCGTACCTTGCGCGCGGCGACGGTGTAGACGTCGCTGGAAGTGGTCAGAGAGTTCTTTCCGCTGGCCGAGGGGGTTCCTGCTCGCAGGTTCACCGCCCAGTTGAGTGCACCGAAGACCCCGCACCCGCTAGCGGCAGGAGCTGCGAAGAGATTGTCGGTGTGCTGAACGGCAGGGAACACTGCTCCGGGATATTCGCCGATGGGCTGCGAGGGCGGGTTACCGGTGGTCGTGAGGTGGAGGTTGATCGGGTTCGCCGTGGAGCCGAGATAGCAGTTGTTACCCAACAACGAGTTCGACAGTTTCAGTCGTACCGGCATCGTCAGCTCTTGATCGAGCACCTTGATGTTCGGTAGCCCAACAGCTTCGACTGTTGCGGTGATCTGGGTCAGATTCAGTGGAGTGTCGATTCCGATGGCGCCACCCGGGACGGAGATCGGGTTCGAGTACACCCCGTTTCGGCCGTCCGGCTTGGGGACGAAGGTTTCGACGAAGCTGCCGTCGGGTTGGGTGGCGTACTTGACTCCGCCGGCGATCTTCAGTCCGCCGTCGGGGACGGGCACGGTCAACCCCCCGATTTTCATCGAACCGCCGCGCACCACAACAGTCGCGCAGGTTGCGACATCGAGGTCTTCAACGGGGCATGACGACCACCCGTCGAACGTCAAAGGAGTAGCGGCGGGTGTACCGGACGAACCGAGCGAGGAATTCTCCTCAGCAGTAGCGACGCCTCCTCCTATCAATGCAAGGGCTGCAGCGATCGCCATCGTGGGGACAACTCGGGTTCTCAAGGCATTCTTGGACATTGGGCTCCTCAGGCATGGAATCGACGCACCGTACATCACTCGTTTTTGGTGTGTCGCGAGTCACATCTATGTGCTCGGAGCGAAGGCTACCGACCAGTAGTACTCGAAGTCACACAAACCGGAGAAAGTTCAACCCTTTCGGGGATGCTCTCGTACTTTCGGTGGCGTTTCATCGACGCTCAGCGGGGACTTTCGACTCTGTTCTGCCGTTGTGCGAGTACGAATGTTCCTTCTGTATGAGCGTTTTTCCCCGTGTGTAGAACCCTCGATCTGATTCCGGACACAGTCGTCGCCCTAGAGCTCAGGAGCGTTCGCCTTTGTCGGTGACGAACAGAACGACGCCGATGGCGCCGCTGAAGCGCTCACGGACGCGGTGCGGGTTGCGACGGTGTCACTGATACGGGTGAACACCTCCATATCTTCCTGCAAGGAGGCATGGGTGGTTCCGGCGCACAGGGTCCATCCGAGACGGTGTGCGGTGGGTGTCGGTGAGTTCCCCTTCGGGATGGCGGTCTTGACGATATCGCTGATGGCGTCCACCCGATGCGCAAAGTCGACGGTGGGGTCGAGGTGAGTTCATGCCGTCCGCAGATTGGTGGGTTCTCGACGATCTGGTGCGCGAGGGGTGAAGAACATTGCCAGCTGCTCCCCTGCTCCACTTCTCATGCCGACCGTTGCTCCGCCGACGGTTTCGTTGACGGAGCGGTACCAGTCCAAGATGAAGTGTTCGACGATCGCTCCCTTGGATGGAAAGTGGAAGTAGACAGCGCCTTTGGCAAGGACTGTACAGCCGCCGTTGCGGTGTCCTCGTTTCGTTCCGCTTCCGACAACTCAGCAATATTGTGGTCGTTCTTTCGCGGGCGTGAGGGTCGCGGATCGATTCCAGCTGACGGTCGGATCAGGGGCAACACTCTTGCGTTCCCACTCTCCGTGTCGTTTTCACGATCGAACGGCAAGCGGCTTAGTCCATTCCGACTTCCGTTACCAGATTGCGATTTCGTACGTGAATGCCAAGGACCACTGCCGGTGGTGTGATCGCTGTGGCCGCTGCAATAGCGGGCGCGAGGGGGTTGAACCCGAGACGTCCCCCACCGTCGAGGAACTCTTGTGCGGCGATTGATGCGCAACAGGAGTGGAACGCGTTTCCGCGGATGCGGATCACGACGACGACGGCGAGTGCGATGCAGAAACCCCGGTCCCATGTGTTCGCGTTGAGCTTGCTGACGGTGACGATGGCGATGGCGAAGATTGCATTCACAAATTTCGGCGAAAGTTCGCCGTTCGTGGCGCACAGCCGATATCGATCCAGGCCTTCATGGAAAAATACTGGCCATGCGCACAGGATTCGGAGCGTGGATTCGCGGCCAGATCGATGCTCGGGGCTACGAGAGCACCGAGGAGGCTGCGCGGGCACTAGGGGTGTATCCGTCGTTGTTGCGTCATTGGGCAACGATCGTGCGGTCGCCATCCCCGCAAGTTCTTCGGCAAGTCGCAGTGCTGTTCGATGCGCCGATCCAAGAAGTGCTGATTGCCGCCGGCTACATGACCGAAGAAGAGAACCGTCCCCTTTCCCCTACCAGGATGTCGCTGCAACAAATGTCGAACAAGCAAATCCTGGACGAAATACGGCGCCGTGAGGTTCACCCCGGATGGTGGACACCGAGATAGCGGGACCGAGGGTTCCGCTG
>NZ_CAIJDS010000111.1:0-7115 GCF_903819475.1 Rhodococcus sp. UFZ-B548 | reverse complement strand
TTATCTGGATCCCGTGCTGTTCTGAGTCATGAATATCCAGCTCAAAGCGTAAAAGGCATCTCAGTCACAGGGTCGTCCTTAAGGGGATTTGGTTCAGTCCACGACACAGGCCAGTCTTATGGCAGATACGTTCCTAGCCACTTGATATTTCGCTCCGCGCTCCGACCGGATGTCCGTCATTTCAGGGGACACCCAGCAGGTGCGCCTGTCGTTGTTAGTCCGGCGGTGTCGTGGCCGGGCTTGCTTGCTTTTGTCGCGACGATGATGTGTCGGGTCTCGGTCAGAGCGAGCAGGTAGTTGTGTTGATGACGGTGTTCGAGGCCATGTCGAAGGCCCCTGTGGTGGGCGGCTCCGTCGGCGTTCACTCCAGGTGGCGGCCTCCTCACGGAGATGCATATGTGCAACCCGAGCAGGGACGCGGTGAAGGATCGGTACCATGCGGTCATGCGATCAGGGAGCGCGATCCTCAGCCGGATGACTGTGGTGTTCGTCTTGCTGTCCCTTGGCCTGGTTTTGGTCGTTGCGATACCGCAACCGGTCGAGGTGGCCGTGGCTGTGGCGGTCGCCCTCTCGGTTGCCTTGCTCGCTGCCGCATTCCTTCGCCCAGACCTGCTCGCGTTGCCACTTGTCGCGGGCAGTGGGCCTCCTGCCGATGAGCGTCGCCTGCGCGGATCGTTCCGCCGTCAGACTCATCCCGCCACTGCCGGTCGTCCCATGCCCCGAGCACCCGGCCCTCTCGCGGAGGCGCAGCCGACCTGATTCGGCCATCGTGCGTCTCCGCACCGACGACACCGTTGAATTCTCGGATCGTAGGAGAGAGACCTCATGTTGCACCTGTCCGGCATCACCCGCGCCCACGGGGAGTTCATTGTCTTTCGGCGCGTCGACCTCACCGCTCGCCCTGGCTCCGCGTGCGCCGTGGTCGGAGTCAATGGCTCCGGAAAATCTACGCTGCTCCGCTGCGCCGTCGGTGCCGACTACGTCGACGAGGGGCGCGTGCTCCTCGACGGCATCGACCTCGACGAGAGTGACCCCGCCGCCCGCGCGGCGATCTCAGCCGTCATCGACGACGGCGGAGTGTTCCCTCATCTGTCGGTGCGCGAGCATCTGTTGCTGATCGCCACCGCACACGCTGTCGGCGACGCGGAGGCTGTCGTGACGTCGGCACTCGACGGCCTCTCCCTGGCTCCCGCGGCCGATCAGCTGCCGGTCACGCTCTCCAGCGGGCAGCGCCGGCGGTTGATGCTGGCCTCCGCCTTCGTGCGGCCCCGCCGCGTTCTCGTCTTGGACGAACCGGAGCAGCACCTCGACGCCGCCGGTCGCGAGTGGTTGATACGCACGCTGGTCGCCGAGAAGGACGCAGGTGTGGCGGTGCTGTTCGTTTCCCACGACGCGGTGCTCGTCGACGCGGTGGCCGACGTCGTCGTCGATGCGGACGCGTGGCGATGACCACCGACGAGATGAGCTCAGCCGAACTGCACCGAGAACTCCGCCGACGCCGTGTCGATACCGAAAGCACGGTCGAGCGGATGTCGATCTGGGGTGGGGGCGTGGCTTCGATGACGGCGATCGCGCTGTGGGTGCTGTCCGGACGCGCGACGGGATTGACCGTGGCTCCGGTGCTGTCGGCGTCGTCGGCGACCGGCGTCGGGTTGGTCGTCGCGGCGGCCGCACTTCATGGTGTGCGCATCGTCGGCCCGGTCGGCACCGACGCTGCCACGACGCACTGGCTGATCTCCGCGCCGCTCGATCGTGGAGCGCTGCTGCGCGGCCGGGCTCTGGCGTGGAGTGGCGCATTCGTCGTACTTGGGGTCGTGGTCGCCCGCGTGCTGGCGTTGGTCGCAGGTGCCACCCTCTGGTGGCCGCTCGCCGTCGTCGGGGCCGCCGCTGGTGCGCTGGTGGTCGCCCTGGCGCTGTTGGGTCAGCAGTCCCGCAGGTGGTCCTCCGCGCTGCCTGTGGTCGAGTTCGGAACCGTGTTTCTCGCGGCTGCTGCGGCGGTCACACCGCCTGCTCCCGTCGTAGTGTCCGCGGCCGTCCTCTCCGTCGCGGCCGTCGCCGCATGGGCGACAGCGGTGTCGCGCCTCGGGAGGATCCGCCGGGTATCGCTGACGTCGGGGTCGGATCTGTTGGCAGCCGGGTGGGTGGGAGTGTCCTTTTTCGACGTCGGGTTCCTCGTGTCAGCGCTCGAGTCCAGAGCTCTTCGACGTCGTGGGGCGGTGCGCTCGCGCAGCCGCGGCTGGGTGTCGACCCGCCCGGCGGGTGCCCTGGTGTGGTCCGATGTGGTGCGACACCGCCGGAACGTAATGATGCCGGCGGTCCTGGCTGTCGGATCAGGTCTCGTTGTCGTCGGCTCTGCGGTGCTGACGCCGTACTGGGCAGGTGTCCTGGGCCTTGTCGTGGGCTACGTCGCGACGTCGGCGGCCAGTATCGGTCTTCGAGACGTCATGTCGGACAGGGCGATACGGTTCGCTCTCGCTCTGCCGGACCGGATGGTGACCGGCGCGTTCCTCGTGGTGCCTTCGCTCGCGGCGCTGACCGTGGCGGTCGCGGTGGGGGTAACGGTGTCGTGGTGGTCGGGCCTGGTCGTCGGGTTGACGACTCTGATGGCTGCCGTCCGTTCCCGCACGGCCCCGCCTCGTGTCTACGACGGCCTGGCTATCGTGACCATGTTCGGCATGGTGCCGGTGGACATGATCCGGCAGTTGCTCCGGGGTCCGGGCCTACTGCTCGTCGGGGCGGTCCTCCTGCTGCTGTGACGGGACTCGCCCATCAGGTCCGGATGCGGTCCCCAGGCCGAAAATCGCCACACTCGGTGAGAAGAATCATCCGTCGTTGCATGCTGTGCATGTGGCGGATCGCAGGTCAAATCCCGCAAGCTGCGTCACACCGAATGAGAACCCACTGACGTCAGGCAAAAAGGAGGGGACGACCATCGGTACTACTACTACTACTGGTGGCCGCCGGCTCTTTCTGAAGCCCTTACGTGTCGTTGAAGTGGTGCGACCTCGCGACCCCTGACTCGGCTCAGTCTGCAGATAGTGGCCTGACAAACCGTCGACTGAAGGTCAGTCGTACGACTTTGAACCACCATCGGTTTTGTGCCGCCCCCAGTATGAGGTGATTTTCGGGGGCGTTTCGTGCCCCTACGTTGCCGGCTCGTATCGAGGTGTGGGCGCATTTCGGCGCAGCGTGAGGTTCTCGCCGTGTGCCGCGGCGAGCGCTGTGCGTAGTCGGGTGATTTCGGCTTTGGCTTCGCGCAGTTGGCGGGTGAGGCTGAGGACGATCGTGCTCTGCGTATCCGGTTCGATCGGGGTGTTCGGTGCCGGTTGGTCCCGGGTCCGTAAGCGAATGATCTTCTCGCGTAGTTCGGTGTTGCGGTAAAGGAAGTCGAGGCTGACGTTGCCCTCGCGTGACACTTTCCGGAAGTTCACCGCTTCACCACGTTTACTCAGTGCGGCAATAGCTTTCGTTGCTCTTTCGACTGCGGCGGTCGTGCGGGCCTCGGCAGAGCGGCGGAGCAATTGGCTGCGTTGTTCGGCGTCGAGGGTCATGGTCGATGTCCTTTCCTGCTGGGTCCCAGTGGTAGGTCCACCGGTGTCCGTGGCTGCGATGCTCGGCGGACCGCGTCCCGGCCACCGACGCCGGCTCCCTGTACCGTGGTCGATTCGTCACCGTCGGGGGAGGTGAGGTTGGCGATGATCAGGTTCAGTGCGGATACTTCGCTGCGGCGGGCGGTGAGCCACATGTTGTCGTCGGTCATGTGCTTGCCGGTGCGCTGAAAGTGTTGTGTGCGTCGGGTTTCGATCAGATTTAGCGTCGAGTCCCGCTGGTCTTCGAGTTCGGTCAGATAGGTGGCATTCGTTGCGAACTCGCCGCAGGTCAGGCACGCGTTCCCCCGTTCGCAGGTTTTCGGGCGCGGCAGCAGGCAATAGCCGTTGGGCAGGATCCGGTCGGTGCGCTGATCGAGTTGCAGGACATCGAGGAGCGCATGTTGATCGACGTCATGGTCCCGCCCGTCGGTGCCGATCAAGGTCAGCCGCAGGAACTCTTCCTCATGAGTGCGGGCCAACGTTTTTGCGTAGCGCAGTGTCATCTCCGGTGAGACGTGCCCCAGATAGCGCTGCACGACGTGCAGTGGTGTGCCCGCGTTGAGCATCTGAGTGGCCTTGGTATGCCGCAACCGGTGGGTGCGCTGGAAATCGACAGGGCGGCCGTGTTTGTCGCGAAGCTCTATCAACGCAGCAAGGTCGGTGAGTCGTTGACGGATGCCGCCGAGTGGACGCTGGCCCCGTTGGTTGCCCTTGCGCGCGAGGAAGAGATACTTCGGTTCCGCGCCGACGGTCAACGTCGGCAGGATAGTGTCGCGAACCCAGTCCTGTTGCTCGCGAATGATGTTCACCACGGCCTGCTCGACGGGGATCGTGTTCGGGGCTCCATCGATCTTGGTCTGCTGGTAGCGCAGCCGCGCCACAAAAAACTCCGACGCCGAGTCTTCGGGCTCCGGTTTCTTCGGGTCGGATTGCCGATCGGGTGCCGTGAGTAACGGGCACAGAGGGTCCGGATCGAGCATCAGGATTTCGTTGACTCGGCGGCCGGTGAGTATCAGCAGCAGATAGGCGCGCATGACCTGCGGGTCGCCGAGCCCGAACACCGTCTTGTCCTGCCCATCGACGACGATGGTGCGACTCTCCTTGACCGGCAGACCGATCAGATCCAGATGCGCGGCGACGCGACTGAGATCTTCGTCGTCGAGGTACTCGGGTGCGTCGTCGGAGCGCACGACCGAGATCGTTTCCCCTCGCGGCCACATCACGAGGTGGCGTTCGGTGAGCTCACGCCATCGCGGGTCGCCCAGGACGAACGCCGCTTCGTCGCGGTGTTCGACGAAGAACGCGTACATCGAGTTCACTGCGGTCTGGGTGAGGGAGATGGTCTTGTTGGACAACGGTTGGCCTTTGTTGGGCCCGTTGGCCGCGCGGCGGGTGCGTAGCCAGCCGAGGAAGTCATTCGCGAACGGACGCAGCATCGTCGCCGGGTCGGTGACCAGTACCGGACTGTCTATACCGCGTTCGATCAGGAAGGGCCCGAGATGAGCGCACAACGAGGTTCGGTATCGACCGACGCTGCCCCACCGAATCCGGTCGGCGTTGAGAAGGGTTCCGAGCCACCATTGGCCTGCGGCACGAAGCCAATCCGGTTCCACGGTCGACCAGTCGACCGTGGCATGACCGCGCGGTTCGTGTCGGCGTGCTGGTATTCGGGAGTCGTGGAGGGGATCCCACAGCTCGGCCTGCCACCACGCCTGTTCGTGATAGGCGATGCCGACCGCCCGCCGGAGGCGGCGCATGATCTGCAGATGGTTTTGGCTGAACCGTGCGCCCGGAAGACGTTGGTGGCGGGCGGTGAACGCCGACCGGGCCTCGGTGATCCACGTGTCGAGGTCCAGGTCGAGGAAGGATGTGATCGGTGGGTGGCCTCGCTGGACCCGCGAGGTGCTGATGTGGGCGATCGAATGCATCCACGTCGACACCGCGGACGGCGAGACCCGTTCACCGGTGACATGCAGCGACCACAGCCACCAGATGAATTCGTGGCGGATCGGATCGGGAACATCGAGTGCGACATGTTGGTGGGTCCGGCTCGGGTAGTGGTAGATCACCTCGTTCCACGGCCAGGCCAGCATGTCGAGAGTCGTTCCGGGCCGGACATGTTCGGGAACGAGTTCCCAAAGATCGTGGTCGGTGACCCCGCCCTGTTTGTGTTCGGGCAGCGGCAATGCAGCAGACTTCATCGATTCTCCAGGGTTGTCGTATATCCCTGCTCGGCTGGTAGGTGCCATCCCTGCGCATATGTCCGCCACTCGGCCACGCTGCGTAGCTCCGCCTCTTCGGTCACCCATCCGTACAGGTCGAGAGTGGTCTGGACCTGGGCGTGACCGAGTCGCCGCATGACGACATGCTCGGGGACCCCGCTCAGAAGTAGCGCCGTGGCGTGGGTATGCCGGAACCAATGCGGAGTCCAACCGGTGGGGACGGCGCCGCCTACACGGCGCTGCAGCCGCTCGACGACCCGGTAGACCCCGCTCGGTGTCATCGCCGACAGCAACTGTCCGCCACCGGTATTGACCAACACGGGGTCGGTGTCGCGAAGCGGCAAACCATGACGGTCGGCTAAATCGCCGACCTCGTAGAGGAAGTCCCCGTAGAGCCGCTCGAGCCGGTCGGACACGAACACGCGCCGGCCCTTCATGTTCTTCACTCTGGCACCGTTGGGATTGTCGCCGCGGGGAACAACCTCGATATACGGCGTGCCGCCGCGTCCGACGACCCAGTCCTCGTGCCGCACACCCAACGCCTCCCCCAAGCGAAGGCCTGTCTCGGCAAGTATCTCGAACAGCAGACGGTCACGCAGATTCCCCGCCCACGACCGGCCGATTGGATCGAATGTTGCTGCGCTGTCCAGGATTCGCTGCACATGCACCGGCAGGAACACCGGTGTCGGACCGGTATGCCAGCGGCGACGCGGGACGAGCGCGGCAGGTCGATCGCGCCGCCGGCTCTGCAGGTGCGTCAAGAACGATTGGAACTCCGTTTCACGCCGTTCACGCCCCAATCGCGGTGCAACTGCGCCGTATTGGCGTTCTGACCATTCGTAGAACGAGGCCAGCGCCGCCAATCGCAGCGACACCGTTCGTGGCCCGCACGTCGTGGGCTTGACCGGGTGTTGGCGTGCGGTGGGCAGATCCCCGCCGGTGAGCCAGCCGATGAATCCGCTCAGCGCGGTCAGGCCAGGATCGCGCCACTCGACCCCGTTCTGCTCGAGGTAGTGCCACCACAACGCGAGCCCACGGGAGTACGCTTTCACTGTGTTGGGGCTGAACGCGCACGCGACCCGAAGCCACTCCAGCCATTCCTCGACAGGGCCTACTACTGCGTGGTCGCGGTCGAGGACAGTCCAGGTCACCCCGCCGTCCGGCAGTACCACCTTTTGCGTCCGAGCCATGACACCCACCTCCCGTACGGGTGTAGGCAACCATCAGCTCACGTGCAAACAAAGCCGACACGCCGACGCTCACATGACGTCGAAGACGCCTGGAGGTGGGGTGAGGATAAGAC
>NZ_CAIJDS010000110.1:0-7284 GCF_903819475.1 Rhodococcus sp. UFZ-B548 | reverse complement strand
TACCGGTAATGCGTGATAATCAAACGTGTCGAATTCGAGCATCTGCTCCGCCGGTATTGGGGCACTTTGCTTATGGCTTCGCCATACGCCTCCGAAGGGGTGCTACGAATGTGTCCGTTGTGGTCATAATTGTCAGAAGGCATGGGTACAGGTAACCCGCCCCGGCTGTAAGGACGACTGAGACCTTTCTGGGCCATCCCGTCCAGTATCGAGCGTCAAGCTTCGATCCGAGCTGGCCGTGCTCCCGTGCGGCAGCGAGGCATACGAGGGTGCGCTTACGGTTGGAACGGTTGGCGGATGGCGGCAGTCATGCGGTTTCGGAGTCCGACCCCAGCCGTGGAAAGGGCTCGGTAGAGAACACAACCTCTACCGCTACCTCGAAGTACGCGGCGATCCGCAACGCTAGATGCAGGCTCGGACTGTATTCGCCGCGTTCGAGGTAGCCCACGGTCTGATAGTGGACTCCCAGTGCCTCGGCCAACTCCCGCCGCGATAAGCCCCGCTCGGCCCGCAGCATCGCGATCCGGTTGTGGATGATCTCAGAAGGCACGCTGCAGCGCCTTTTCTCGTCGTGCAGCCATGTTCGATCCTGATTCGTGACGCGCCATGCGCCGCAACACTACCGGGGCGATGAGCAGGCCCACGACGGCCCAGATTCCCAGCACCGCAGCCGTCTCGACATGGCGCCAGGACTCGTTGATCTCGATGGCGACTGCGTCCTCGGGCAGCAGCGCCGATCGCATGCCGAGTCCGAGCCAGTACATCGGGAATGTCTGGCCGACGGCTTGCAACCAGCCCGGCAACGCAGTGATTGGGTAGAAGATGCCCGAGATGGCGATCAATCCCATCAGCGGCATCGTCAGCAGAAAGGCCGTCCGTGTGTCGAGTACGCTGCCGAGGATCGCGCCGAAGGGCAGCACGGCCAGCAGGCCCAGGGCCACCACCCACACGAAGGTCGCCACCGCGCCCGGCCCGGACAGCGAGGAGCCGCCGATGATCACGATGCCCACCCCGAGTACGACGATCACCTGCACGATCACCGACCCGGCGGAGGCCACGATTTTGCCGACGAAGTAGCCGCTCACGCCCCGGGGCACCGCCTTGGCCCGCAACAGCGTGCCGTCCTCGCGGTCCAGCACCAGCACGTTGAGCAGGGAGTACATGCCGTTGAACGCGATGATGCTCCCGAGCAGACCGGGCACGGCCAGCTCTGCGACGGAGAGCCCGCTGTCTCCGTACATCTTGTTACGCAGCAGGAACAGCACGACAAGCGAGATTGCGGGCGTGAGGAACTGACCGATCAGGTCGGGGCCGTTGGTGTACAGCTGCCGCAGTTCGATTGCGCCGCGGGCGAGACCGGTCCGGATGAGGGTGACGTTCATCGTGTGACCTCCGTGAGGGTGTGGACGGGTTCGGTCGCTTCGCCGGACTCGGCTCGCTTGACCAGGGTCATGTAGGTCTCTTCCAGTGAGGCGCGGCGCACCTCGAGGTCGACGATGCTCTCACCGTGCTGCTTGAACAGTTCGTGCACGTACTTCGTCGACTCGGTGGTGGTGTGGACGAAACGGTGGCCGTCCACGGTCCAGCTCACCTGGGCTTCGCCTGCGATCGACCGGGACAGCTCATCGGGCGAGCCGTCGGCGATGATCCGGCCGCCGGCCAGGATCAGGATTCTGTCGGCCAGGATCTCGGCCTCGTCGAGGTCGTGCGTGGTCAGTAGCACGGTGGTGTCCTCGAGGTCGGCGAGTCGGTGCACCAGATCATGGAAGTCGCGTCGCGCCGCCGGGTCGAAGCCCGCGGTCGGTTCGTCCATGAACAGCAGCTCGGGCCGACCGACGAGGCCGATCGCCGCGTCCAGTTTGCGCCGTTGGCCGCCGGACAGCGTGGAGATCTTGGCGTCGGCCTGCTCGGTGAGGCCGACCAGGTCGATGAGTTCATCGGTGTCCCAGGGACGTTGGACCCGCGCGGTGGAATAGGGGTGGTAGTACGCGCCGAGATGGGCTAGCAGCTCACGTACCCTCCATTTCGCGTGATCGCGCCAGGACTGCAGCACGACGCCGATCCGAGCGCGCCAGTGTTCGTCGCCCTGTTCGGGGTCGGCACCCAGGACCGTGACGCGGCCCGCCGAGCGCCGACGGAAACCCTCCAGGATTTCGATGGTGGTGGTCTTGCCCGCCCCGTTGGGGCCGAGCATGACAAGTACCTCGCCGCGCCGTGCGTGGAATGTCACGTCGCGCAGAACGTCGGTTGTGTCGTACTGCATTCGCAGTCCGTCGACGTCGAGAACTACCCCGTTGTTCGAAGTCATGAGTTCACGCCTTCCAATCGTCAGTGTTCGATAATTTGTAGCATACGTACTATCGTTTGAGGTGGAAATGCTGCATAGAGTTGCAGCACTCGACCGCCGACAAAAGGAACCTGCCTGGCAAACGTGCACTCACCCACGGACAACTTCGCAGCGAACTCATCCGCTCGTCGAGGGCACCGTCCGCCGGGCAAAGACCCCATGTCAGATACCGAGGACGGGCGGTGAGCCTCTGGGGAACTGACTTCCCTGGTAGCGCGTGAAAGCGCCAGGAGTTCTGCAGGCTGGTTGGTTTCGACGTCGACCCAGCGGCCGACGAGGGGTTAGTCGCCGACTCCGTTCATGCGTTATCCGGGCGACCGAACAGCGCGCTCTCAGCATGCGAGCCGATCGGCTCAACCACGGCCTTCGTGGGTCGTCCGTGGCTGTTGCGCCTAGAAAGAACACATCGCAGCAGACCCGCTGGCCTTCGTCGTGTTGGGGCAGCGAGTAGATTTCACGGGCTACCGGGAGGAGCCGTCAACGAGGACCGTGAAAGTAGCCCACCCGCGTATTATCAAGGCAGCGTGCCGATTTCGAGATCCGGCGCCCAGGCGTGAACGACCCAGATTCCAGGGGGAACCGATGGTATCTGTCAAACAGATCCAGATCACCTTTCATTGCGCAGATCCTGAGCACCTCGCCCGTTCTAGGCCGATGCGCACGATTGGTCGAGTTCGGTGCGGTGCGTGTGCGACTACTGCGCGCTGACGAAAATTACGAGCAGCGCCTCGTGATGCAAGACGTCGAGGGTAATTAGTTCTGTCTCGACTGAGTGGACGCGCATGTGACCCCACTGGTGTCCACTGGTGACGGCAGTTTTCGGTTGAACGGCTCTATCTCGCAGGAAGGTCGAGAGTCGAGTGTCGTGGTCAGGGATTTGCTTGTTCGCTCGAAGGTCGATGCCTTCTGGCGATGTCGGCGGCGTAGGCGCCGTTTTGGCCGACTTCGGTGACCCAGCCCTGGGCGGTGGCTACTTCGATGCCGAGAAGTGCGGCGAGTACCGCCGCCGGCATCTGCGCGGCGAGGTCCATCAACGCTGCAGTACGCGCGGGCTGAGCTGAAATACCTACACGGTTGAAACGGATATTGAGGTTTTGGCTGCTCATCGGGCTTCCTGCGCGTACACCCGGGAACAGCCAATCGTGATCGCTTGTTTGGGCGAGTGCGGCGCGTCCGCGGTATCTGTTGACGACCAGGTCGAGTGCCAACTGACCTATCAACGTGGGGAGGACGACGGGTTCGGTTCCAAGCGCAAGACTGACGGCGCGGTTGTCGATGCGTTGAGTGATGGCATCGGTGCGCAGTGTGACTATGCGCCTTGATGGTTGAGCGAAAAGCAACAGCAGCAGCCCTGCGAACCGGTCACAGCGGTCGATGCTGGTGTCGTGCAGTAGCCGGCGAGCGTGCTTCCAGCGTTCGTCGTCGGTCATGGTGCCGGAGCCGTGGTGACGAGGACGAGGTGCGAGGAGCAGACCGCGTCGAAAGTGCCGGCGTGCGGTAGCCCACTGGAAGAAATCACGAGCACGATGCGCCTGAGTGTTCGACATTTGCCAGCGGTCGAGGTCGTGCTGGTCCGCTTCCTCGGGTTGTCGGCCGTGCCGGCGCAAGTACTTCAGAAGATCCGCCGCGATCGACAATTGACGCCGGGCATAGGTAGCTTGTGGTCGGGTGAGCGGTCGACGTGCTTTCGTCCGGAGTTTGTGTAACAACCGCCAGGTGACGTAGCTGCGCAGCAACTTTCGATCTTCCTCGTCGTCGATGTCGGCGAGGAAACGGTGAAATTGTTCCTCGAGGGTGTGGAGGATCTCGTCGCGCGGTGCGAGTGCACCGGCGCAGACCAAAGCGTCCCGTAACGGACGTGTATGCGGCAAATTGCGATACTCGTCGAGCATTTGGTGAGTGACGGGGCGGCCGGTCTCGCGAAGCTGGCCCAACAGCTGAGAGCCACCCCCCTCGAGATAGGTGAGTGTGCTCTCAAGCGATGAACGAGCGAGCGCGTCGTATACGGGCTGGAGTCTAGGAATGATGTTCGTGTCATCCCCGAGCGTGTTCCGCAGCTGAGCGATGCAGGCACACCCCCTGCACAGGCCGAAATGATGGAGATGCTCCAGTTTTCCGCACTGTTGGCAGGGTTTGAAGGAGTCGGGGTGTCTGCGATAGCACGCCTTGCATCGTGGGCCGTCGGGTAGCCATGCGCGGACGGTCATCTTCCGATGGCAGCTGTGGCACAACGCTTTCGGTAGGCCGCAGTTGTTGCAGACGGGTGCGCCGTCGGCGGTGCGGGTGCGCACGATACGAATCTGGTTGCAGACCGAGCAGGGCTCGCGGCGGAGCAGTTTGCTCGAGCACGGCTCGCAGCGCGGCGTTGCGGTGTCGGCGAAATAGCATTCTTTGAGCTTTCCGCAGAACGCGCAGATGGTTATGGGTGATCGCTGACAGCGGCGACAGCGCGGTTGCTGGCCCGCAAGCCGATACAACCGTGCGCGTTCCCCGCACCCCGGGCACGTATCCTGGTTTTCGGGCTGGTGATTGTGGCAGCTTCGGCAAATCGGTGCGCCCGAGGCGTTCCTACTGGCGGCAGGGCGGGCGGCTCCGCACCCTGCACAGACTTGGGCGTGATGCTGCTCGTAGCAACGGCGGCACGAACGGAGCCGTTCGCGCACCGTGGTCAGTTCGACTGCACGGTTGCAGAACGGGCAGGGCGGCATGACGAACCCGCCGATTGCTGCGTTGACGAGTGCGCGGAGTAGTCCAGTGGTTGCCGCTGTGGCGTGTGCTGCTTCAGTCGTCAGCCGCAGAGGATGCTCCGCGAGTTCGTCTGCGATTCGTCTCTGATTGCCTGCCTTGGGAAGCTCACGTTCGACGATCTCGCGGAGGAGGCCTGTGTCGACGTCTGCGTTGATGATCGTGATCTGGTTGACGAGCCGATTCAGTTGATCGACTTCCGATATCCGGCGCTCACACGAAGCGCAGAGTGGTCGTCCTTCCCAGTCTCGGTAGCGAGTAAGCGTTGATTTCTCACAGGACGTGCAGGATTCGATGCGTTTGCGTTCTCGGGTGTAGCAACTTCCGCAGATCCGTAGCGGTCCCTGCCGATTCGTCAGATCGACGTCGCGATGGCACACGCCGCACAGGGGGAGTTCGATGCCCGCTGATCCGTGGCCCTGCAGCGCTTTGATCAGTCGATCCATGGCGGGTGGGCCCAGCGGTTCCCGGCCTGTCAGCAACTCCGGATTCTCGAACAGTGCTTGCGCCAGCCGACGCTTGACGGTGATCGAGGGTGCCGCCTCAGCGAGTGCTGCTGACAACACCGAAGCCGCGAGTGTGGGGTCGGCACGTTGCACCGCGGCGTGGATGATCGACAGCGGATCGTCCAGCACCGCTGCGGCGTACCCAGAGACTGTCCGGCTCCCCATCAGGGCTCTTTTGTGCCGATGATGCGGGCACGTTTGGGGCGGTGGTCACCGACAGACCCGGTTTCGTTGGCGCCGGCGGCTTTACGTCGTCTGGCCGTGGCGGTGACCGGCTCGATCAGGTCTTCCATCCGGCAGTCCAGAATGTCCATCAAGGCAACCAGTGTGTTCAGGCTCAACCGTTCGGGCCGTTCGACGACCAGTCGATAGACCTGACTGGTCGACAGGGCAACGCCGCGGTCGGCGAGTAGTGGCTTGAGGTCGCTGGTGGAGAACATACCGCGGGTGGCCATGAGCGTTCGCAGGTGCCAGCGGTAGTCGAGTTTGCTGTTCAATCCATCCACTCCTCGTCTGCGGAGAGTCCCCGCTCCAATGTTCGTCGCATCATCGTGTTCATGAAGTCTCCACTGACTGCGGTGTAGATCGCCGTGGTGGACGCAAACCGATGACCGACCTGTTCTTGCACGAACTTCGGATCCGCGCCGTCTTCGATCAGGTGCGTCACGTAACTGTGTCGGAGGCAGTGCGGGACCAACGTGCTCGGTAGATCCAGGGCATCGCGATAGTCGGCGAATCGCGAATCGATCTCCCGCGGTTGGAGCCGGGTGCCGCGTTCGGTCATGAACAGCGGTCCATCCGCTCGGTCTGTGAATCGAGGGCGGATGTTGGCCACGTAGTCTTGCAAAGCTTCTACTGCCCAGGGCATTACGCTCGCCACCATTCGCCGTTTGGGCGGCGAACCTCGACTGGCTTTGCCCCATCGAACATGCAATTGCCCGAAGCTGCCCAACTCCGGGGCAGACGGGCTTCGATAGCAGTCGGTGGTGTCGAGTCGAGAGACCTCCCGAGCGCGCAGACCCCAGCCATACGCCACTTTCAGCACCGTCGCGTCACGGTAAGCGGTCAACGCGCCTTTTCGGCCACGCCTCACCGCCAACCCCACCCTCTCGTCGGCGTAGTCCAGGAGTTGTTGCAATTCAGTGCGATTCAACGGGCGACGGTCCGGATCGCCCTCGTAGTCGACCAGGCGACCCACCGTGTTCCACTCGTGGCAGATCTGTACAGGATGAGTACCGAACCGGTTTTCGCACTCTTCCGGCCACTTGTAATGCGGCGAGATCAGATAGGTGCAGAAGTCTCTCACCGCGCCTTGATAGTTCCGCAGCGTCGACTTCTTACGCTGTCGAGCGCCGACCAACTCCGCCATCCACTCGTCGAAATGGGCAGCAGTCCACAACCATGGATACTCGTCAGTGAAGGCCAAAAAACGGTTCACAGTCCCCAGATAAGCGCGGACCGTCCGCTGGGCCATCCGCCGTCCCCCGAGCAATTGCTGCTCCCAGCCTCTGAGCATCGCGCCGAGAACGGCATCTTCGGGATGCAGCAGCGAGACGCCTTCGACAAGTTCGAGCCGCGCAGAACCGGGCAACTCACGATACTTGTCAGCCACCGCTGCCGTCTCCTTCTGGTGCACGTATATTGCGTTAGATGCAATATAGAGCCGTGAAGGCCTGATCAGCAAGG
>NZ_CAIJDS010000109.1:0-7805 GCF_903819475.1 Rhodococcus sp. UFZ-B548 | reverse complement strand
TTATCGGACACGAAAGTCACACAGACACTGGACTTCTACACAGGGACCCAACCAGGCTGGTAGACGGTCTTGAGACGCTCGAGGAATGAGGGCTGTGAGACACAGTAGGTCTTCGTTTGTGACTTCGAGTTCGTTCTCGTAGAGAGTCGCTTTGAGAGATTGCGGCAGTCAGACGCTGGCGCGAAAGCTTGTGACGCCTCGAACAACCCGATCGATATGTGAGTCGTCCATACTCGCCCACAGTGGCAATCGGATCAGACGAGACGAGAAGTCCATGCTTCTGACGCATGGCGTCGGTGTGCGTCCGAATTTATAGCCTGCAGGGCTCGTATCGAGTGGAAGGTAGTGGAACGGTGCTGAAATTCCCAGTGTTCGAAGGTGGCTGATCAAGTCGTCACGGTCCTGTTCTATCGCAGTCAGCATGTAGAACAGATGTGCAGTATGTTCATGATCGGCAGGTACCGACATCAATTGCACGCGGTTCGCAGTAGCCCATTCAGGGAGCGCACGAGAATACGCATCCCAAACGTAGCGCCTTCTGGATTGGATGATATCGAATTCGTCAAGTTGGGAACTAAGCACCGCCGCATTGAATTCACTCGGAAGGTAGCTCGATCCAAGGTCCTGCCAGGTGTACTTGTCCACCGATCCACGTAGGAATCTGGCTCGGTCGGTGCCCTTCTCCCGGATCATCTCCGCGCGCGACATTAAAACCTGGTCGCTGATCAGAATGGCGCCACCTTCGCCACAATGAATGTTCTTGGTGTCATGGAAGCTCAGAGTGCCCATCACTCCCATTGTGCCTAACTTCCTACCTCGCCAAGTGCCTCCAAGGCCGTGCGCATTGTCTTCGACTATAGGAAGTCCGTATTGCTCGGACAGGGAGAGTAATGCCTCCATATCGGCTGCGACACCCCCATAGTGCATGACGTAAATCGCCTTGGTTCGAGAAGTGATCGCCGCGGCGACCGAGTCGGGGTCGATATTTCCTGTGGAAGCATCAATGTCCACGAATACACAAGTTGCGCCGCGCAAGGCCACAGAGTCTGCTGCGGAGGGAAACGTGAAGCTAGGGATAATTACTTCGTCTCCGACACCGAAGTCAAGTAACAAGCCGGCCATTTCGAGGGCATGTGTGCATGAGGTCGTCAACAGCATATGCGGCGCCCCGGTTATCAACTTGAGCTTGGTGGTAGCAGCGGCGGTGAAGGGACCGTCTCCGTGGGCATGATCGGAGAGCAGTACTGCCTCAATGTTCGCCAATGACTCCTTCGTGCGATACGGCCTGCTGAACGGAATCGTGGTTTCATACTGCATTCGCCAGCACTCCAATCGGGATAATCAATACAGGTACACCACAGGACTTCGATGGACTGCCCGGTTGGGCATCGCGGGCCGAGTTACCTCTGTGAGCGAGCATTTTCACGTTCCACCTGTCGCACTTGGCATCTTAGACCGAAAAAACTACATCAACACCCGGATAACAGTCCCAATTCGACAGCACCGAGTAGCCACAGCGATTCGTGCACGTTATCACTGGTGTGCGGTTGAGCAGACGCCGGGCCGTTTCAATTCCAGTCCAATCACGAACTAGCTGTTGTGGGTATGGACGTTGCCGACGCGGGACTGAAGAAGTAGACGGGCTGGTCCTCGGCGCCAGAATGGGAATTGCGAAATATCCGTCCTCGACCAAGCATGACCAGTCAGGAAAACGGTCGCGGCGATTCTGACGGACCTCAAGGTGACGCGTTCGCACTCACGTCCGCGGGTATCGAACTACATTTCATTTTCGGAGTCGTTGTTCAAGACGTTGAAATGCGGGCCGACGTTTCCTGAGCGGTTCGGATGCTACTTGCGCAAGGGAATTCATGGATGGCTTCACTAACTGGTACAACCATGAGCATCGGCCGACCGGGATCAGCTTGCACACTCCCGCCGATGATCACTTCGGACTCGCGCCCGGAAAGGCAGCTGACCGCAGAAGTGTCCTCGTTGCAGCTCGCGAGCAACACCCTCACCGTTTGGGCACCACAGCCGTGCCGAAAATTCTTGACCTACCCGACAGCTGGATCAACCGACCAGCCGCCGAATCCAAGTCCGCAGAGGACTCCGAAACCGCAGCCGCTTGACACCTACTGGACTCAACCGCCTTGACAAGTTCCGGTCAGCTGATGAGGGTCATGCCAAGCACTTTGGGACAAGCCTGTATCGGACCACGACCTCGCGACAACGAGGTCGTGGCAGGTTTCCAATTAAGCCACCGAAGCAAGTCTGGACCGGCGTCTCCGCCACAACGGAGTGGACAAAACCCGGTAAGTGCGCCCCGAAGGAGCAAAAGCGATTCATGAGTCACGCGCCGCTGTAGCGACGACACCTATTCTGTCAGCCACCCGCTGGCGGGCCATCAACAACACCTAGATGCGGTTCAGGCACGTCACGAAGAATGTCGCATTTCTTCTTGTAACTAGGATTTTCCGGATCATACAAAGCGGCTTCATCGTATACAGCCTTAAGGGCACTGAGGCCGATGATATTCAGTGGCGATCCAAAGAAATCGAAGCACTCGAAATGATGTTTTCCAGGGTGATACAACTCGATAGAATCCAATTCAATCTTGGAATCTCCCTTGAGTAGAGTTAGGGAACGCCACTCAGAATCGAAGCTGTGCTCGATTCCCCTGTCGTTGAGTATTGTCAAGACACTCTCAAGGCATGCATCTGGCACAAGAAAATCCATGTCGTTCACAGGAATACTTTCATCCCCGGTGTAATGACGGACGGCAAGACTACCATAGATAATAGGTTTGACACCTACCTCGTCGCAGATTGACAGCACCTCTTCACAGAATGATTTGAAACGTAGCAGTGAATTATCCACTAATTTCCCTTTGAGAATTGAGAAGGCCAGACACAGGATCTATGAGCCTTTCTTCGACTTGGACAGAATTCGACTGCTACCGGCGATGAAAGTGAACGGTGACCTCGACACGGTGCAGCCGAGTCCGAAGCCTGTCACTACTACTTCGCTTACCCGTCTTGGCACCCATTGAGGCATCTGAACGGGTCAGCTTGGGTTGACTACTGTTTACCTTCACCAGTTTTCGACTATTCCTGCAACTTGCACTGTGGATCCTTGAAGAGTTTCTACTCGTGACTGTCGACTACCTTTTCGACGATCCCCGGCAGCGCCTCTACCTGACAGTGACTGAACACCTGACGTCATCGGCGCACGAGTTCCAGAAAAAGATCCTTGTATTCCGTTGCGTAGCCTTGCCCGTCGAAACTGCGTGACGCGCTGCGGCTTTGTGCGGACATTTCCGAGAGTTCCGTCTCGCTGCACTCCAGCGCACGACACAGTCCTTCCCTGAGTTGCGATCCGCAACGCGGTTCGAACAGCCATCCAGTGGAACCGTCCGAGACAACCTCGGCCGTACCGAAAATGTCGGTGGCAAGTATGGGCAGGCCGAAAGCCATGCCCTCGAGGAATGTGCGTGGGAGCGATTCGCTATCTGATGCATTGACCAGAATATCGGCGCATGCGTACCACCGGTAGTGATCCGGATCGACGTCGATAACATGCACGGAATCTTCTATCCCGAGTTCAGCGACACGTCGCTTGACTGCGATACCGTAGGCCGTCGGAACATAGCCCACCAGAACGAGTTTCGCGTTCGGGAATTCGTCGAGAACGGTAGCGAATTCATTCACGAGCGGGATTTGGGCTTTACGTTCGGTGAGGGTGCCCATGCAGAGAAGAACACGGTCGGCCGGGGAGAAGCCGAACGCTCGACGAATCGCATCCCGGTCATGTGTCTGCTCGTATTGCGTAATCTTGTCCAGCTCGATTCCGTAACGGATGCAGCGTGTCCTTGCAGCCGGTTCCATCTGCTGAAGCATCTCACGCGTCGCTTCCGATTCGAAGATCACAGCATCAGCCGTTGTCAGCGCGACGCGAAGTCGTTCAACGACTTCTTCCGGCATCTCTGCTCGGCGATCTCCCCACAAGAGGCGGTTGAACACGTCGATGCCAAATGACTCGTGAATCACCCATACGGACGGCAGACCGAGCGCCGACGCGGCCTCGACCCCGATGAACTGTCCCATTGTGTTGACCATAACGACGTCACAGCGCCACGCCAGCAGCACACTGCTCAGCTCGGCGACGCGATCGACGTATCGGCGAGCATCGGAAGGTGGATCCGAACCGATGTGCACCGCGATGCCCGCCTCCTCCAGAGCCGTCCTCATGACACCGTCTTCGGGGCAGATCACCATGAAGTCCGCGACGCCGGCAGCCGTCAGGCGAAGCAGCAGTTCTTCCAGGTAGAGCTCTGCGCCGCCGATACTCAGCGAATGCGTAAAGATGCAGATCCGCGGCCTAACCGAGGGTTCACGTACCGGCACCTCGAAGTCACGGGCAAAGGCGGCTTTCGGCAGCTCCGCCGGCTGTGCCGGTTGTACAACTGTGAAGGTGACCGGCGTCGAGTTCCAGATCTTCCCCGACCGACCGACCGCGCGCACTTTCAACGTGATCTGGTCGGTCGCAGCAGTCCCCCGTATCGCCACCAACTCGTAATACCCAGCACCGAAATCCTGAGCCACCACTGCATCCACGAGATCGGGGCGAGGATCGCACCGGCGAGCCCGAATCGGCGGTTGATCGTCGATACAGATTTCGATGACGTCGGCGGCCTGTCCGTCGATCACCACCCATCCGTTGACCTGAACGACCGGTCCTGCAATAACCGCTCCAGAGCAGGGCTCGTCGACGCTGCCATCCGTTACCGCAACGTCCTCGACAGCTCCCGATACCAATAAGTCACCGCCATCCACCACAACGACGTCCTCAACGACCGGTCCCGCAATAACCGCTCCGGAGCAGGGTTCGTCGAGGCTGCCATCCCTTACCTCAACGTCCTCGACAACCCCCGACACCAATAAATCATCACCGCCATCGATTACAACGACGTCTGTTTCACACTGGTCGCCGGAATCCTCTGTGGGTAGAACACGGATCGTCCATCGCCCGAAGGAACGTCGGGATCTGGCCGTGACTGCGACGACCTCGAGGACCTCACCGGCCCAGGACGGAGACACCTCCAGGTCGAACGACCAACCACTCTTTGCCGCGAAGTCTCCAACAGCCTCAGCTACGTCGGGGCGGTACAAGATCGGGACTGCAAGTGCAAGTAACTTCCCGCTGAGGCGCACCGCGACGTCGACGCTTTCATCCTCGGAGGCGGCCCAGCCGGAGATAGTCAAAATCCCCGGGGGCGTCGATATCTCCGGCTCCTCGACCGCATCGAGTTCCCAATACCCCAAAATGGACGCAGACGACGAGATTGGACGACCGAATCGCCGAGTCCCGCCTCGCAGTCGCTCCATCTCCTGTCCGACACGATTGGATACCCGTCGCAGAATCTTTGCCTCGATATCTAGAGCCATGTGCGGAACGATAACTTATCGTCCGAGGGGTGCCGGATCGGCAACACAATCAAAGGTTCGGGCACCGCATATGACCTGCAACGCCCTCGCCGATCTACGAGCACTGATGATGTGGCACCCTATGGAACCGAACTTCCCTCTTGCGAAATAATTCGGCTGGCATTGCGGAATGCAATGACTCTTCAACTTTGTGCGGGCAAACAGTATGAAAACTGATCTGCGCGACCAGTTGTATGTGGGTGCCGTAAGCGTAACCGCCGAGCCGCGTTCTCGCGTGCCGAGCGTTTCGCGGTTCTTGACCAAACCTGTTGTATCCTTCGGCCCGCGCACGAACGCGTTGATCTCCTGCCCAACCACTTATCCACCGTTGTCGCCAACGTCAACAGTTCAAGAATGTTCGCGTCGGCGCGCACCACACAAGAAAAGTCAATCGCACGATCGGACAGGTCCAGACGAACACGACTCCTGATCAGTGTCGGATACGCCGAAGCCGGCAACACGTATAGTCGAAGCCGAATCGATCCGACACTGATCGAACGAGCAACACTCAATCACCGTCGCCCCTGGACATAGCACGCAGAGTTTTCTCATAGGTGGCACATACACCCTCCCATGTGTAGGCAGCGCCCTGACGCTCCAACACTTTCGCCCGCAGATTCGCCTGGAGCGCCTTGTCGGAAAGCACTATTTCCAATTGTCTTGCAATAGCAGAAGACTCGGGCTCGACGAATACTCCAGCCTCCCCGAGCACCTCACGGTTGAACGCAGTGTCTCGCGCCACTACTGGCGCCCCGCAGGCCATCGCCTGAACCAATGCGGGGTTGGTCCCACCGACGCTGTGCCCATGGAAGTACACCCCAGCGTGTTCGAACAACGAGAATAGATACTTATCGTCATTGATATGACCGAGCCAGTGGATCCGATCAGACCCGGCTGAGAGCGACTCAGCCCGATTGTCGAATTCGCCGCCATATCCGGACGAGCCCACAATGACCACAGTCCAACGATGACTTAGTAATTCCGCAGCGGCAAAGAACTCCTCGATGGAATTCTCCGGCACAAATCTCGCAACCATCAGTGCATACGACCCTGATTCGAGTTCATTGCGCGGAGCTGACTTCTCGGGGATTGTACCGCCGTAAGGTATGAAGACTCCGTCTCGTTTGAAGTCTGCCTGCCATCTCTCCCCGAGCGCTTGAGAGTCATATACCAATTGATCGCCGAAACGTGCGGTCAACGAAGCACCTGTACGGAATACCGCCTTGGCCTGCCTGCTCCATTTCGCCCGTTCCCATTCGATACCGTCGACATTGACCAAAGTCGGGATGCCGCGCGCCTTGAGCAAGGGTAACCAGTAGCCATTTGCCACGTTCATCACGAAAGCAACATCCGGGCGCTTCCACGCGGCATGCGCTACCGAACTTAGTCCGTAGGACAGGGTGCTCAATGTCCTGGTCTCGATACCGACCGTTGTGACGGATCGCACCCGCGGATCATGCTCACTCCCAGTCAGATCCGTTGTCCCGTCACGTCCGTAGACGGTCACGTCCCAACCACAGTCGGCCAGATAGGGAGAAAGACGCCGAACCAGGGTTTCAAAACCGCCATAGTAGCTCGGATAGCCTCTGCTGCCGATAATCGCCACTGACCTGGTCATCCAATTTCCTCTTGATTCCTGAGCATGCGCATCGCGCATGAATTGGCATAGTCGCTTGCTCCTGGATTCGCACGAAAATGCCGATAGTGTGAAATTCCTGATCGCAATTGCATCCGGAACCGAGCCTGCACTCGCTTTCGAAGACATGATTCAAGCCCTGAGGTGTTGCCAGCCGAGCGCATGCGTGGTCCCTAACCCCGACCAGGCACCAGCCCACAGCCCCTTGTGTTACGACATGACTTCCCTCCGCGGGATCTCCCCGCCCCTCAGAACCGAGTTCCGGCTTACCCAGTCCGAAACCAGGCCCTGCACTTCACTTGCCGTGTACTTCACTACTCAACTAGCTGATTGATTGCACCGATGGACGCTACGTCGTTCCAATTGAAAAAACCAGCGCGAAATTGTCCGATTTTGGAGGTTTAAGATCCGAAAGTGCAGTACTGCCTTGTCGAACCAACCGTCACGACTGCTAGAAATACCCACTGCCAGCGCATTCATAGGCAACTCGCACGCAATCCGCATAGTGATCACACGGCCAAGAACCCTGATTTAGTCATGAAGTCAAAAATGTGACTTTCGTCCCTCTTGCGAGGAGATGACGTTTCAATGCCAACCCCGCGGAGCCGCGACGCGCCTGTCACATTGTCTACTAGTTGTTGTGGGTATGGACGTTGCTGACGCTGGATTGAAGTAGACGGGCTGGC
>NZ_CAIJDS010000108.1:0-7919 GCF_903819475.1 Rhodococcus sp. UFZ-B548 | reverse complement strand
TGGGTGAGATCGAATCCGCGTTGGTCGGGTGTGCGGGTGTCGCCCGTGCAGTCGTGGTCGTGCGGAAGGTCGAGCATCTCGGTGATCGCATCGTGGCGTACGTAGTACCGGAGTCCGGGGTGGCGCTCGAATCCTCAGCGGTATCGGAAGAGGTCGGTCAGTTCCTGACTGCGTACATGGTGCCGGACGCGGTCGTCGTGATCGACGCGATTCCGTTGACACACGCCGGTAAAACGGACGTGCGCGCTCTGCCTGACCCGATCTTCGAGTCGAGAACGCACCGCGCTCCGGCGACCGAGATGGAAAGAATTGTGGCGGGTCTGTTCGCCGAGGTCCTTCGTCTTGACGAAGTCAGTGCAGACGACTCCTTCTTCGCGCTCGGCGGAGACTCGATCATGTCGATTCAATTGGTCTCTCGCGCAAAGACATCAGGGATCGTTTTCAGCCCGCGCGATGTTTTCGAGCACAAGACGGTCGTGGCGATCGCCGAGGTTGCTCGTCATGCGGACGTGGTCGAGGAAATAGTTCTCGAAGAACTGGAGGGTGGGGGAATCGGCTCGATGCCGATGACGCCGATCGTGCGATACATGTCGCAACGACCCGGTGGGTTCAACCGCTTCACCCAGACCATGACCCTGGAACTCCCCGAAGGCATCGACCGCTCCGGCATCGTTTCGACGATCTCGGCTGTTGTCGAACACCACGACATGTGGCGATCGCGTGTGGTGGACGGCGATCGCGGGCGTGAGATCGAAGTGATGGCGTCCGGCGCGGTCGATGTCGACGCACTGGTCCATCACATCCCGGTCGATCCCGCGTCGAAGGCAGACGAGGTGACTGCTCTTGCGTCGCGCGAACTCGATTCGGCTCTGGGACGTCTCGATGTGGACGCCGGCACGATGCTGCAGTTCTTGTGGTTCGACTTCGGTGCCGGGCGCAGCGGCCGACTTCTCGTCGTTGCCCATCACCTCGTCATCGACGGAGTGTCCTGGCGCATCATCGTTCCGGATCTCATCTCGGCCTGGGCCCAGATCTCGAACGGCAGTGCCCCCACTCTGACGCCGGTCGGAACCTCGATGCGGCGTTGGGCGCACGCGTTGGTCACCGAAGCGGAGTCCGAATCGCGTAAGGCTGAACTTCCTTACTGGGAATCGGTTCTGTCTGGTTCGGATCCTCTCCTCGGTTCACGCGCGTTCGATCCACACATCGATGTGTCGGCGACTCTCGAGACGGTGTCGGTCGAGGTACCGGCCAATGTCACCGAGTCCATCTTGACGGCTCTGCCTCGGGCGTTCCGAGGCGGCGCCAACGACGGTTTGCTGACAGCGTTGGCACTCGCAATGGCGCTGTGGCGTGCCGAGCGAGACGTCGACGCGTCCTCGGCGCTGATTCAGTTGGAGGGCCACGGGCGTGAGCAGTCGATTATCAGTGGCGCCGACATCTCACGAACGGTCGGCTGGTTCACGAGCGCTTTTCCCGTTCGACTGGACTTGGCGGGCGTGGATCTCGCGGACGCGATCGCCGGCGGTCCTGCCGCAGGCGAGGCTGTCAAGTTGATCAAGGAACAACTGCTCGGCGCCCCGGACAAGGGCGTTGGGTACGGGCTTCTGCGCTACCTCGGAGAGGAATCGTCCCGCACGCTCGGGGCGCATGCAGACGGTCAGGTCAGCTTCAACTATCTCGGCCGAGTCGCCGGTGGGGAATTGCCGGAAGGCCTCGAACAAGTCGGGTGGCTCCCGGTGGGCGACCTCGGCTCCGTGTCCGCACCGGGTGATGCGGACATGCCTGCCAACAAGAGCATCGACATCAATGTGATGGCGGGAGATTCGTCGGACGGAATGGTGCTCAACGCGTCGTTCGCATATCCGAGCGGCCTCCTCTCCGCGCCGGAGGTCTCACGATTGTCGGAGTTGTGGGTGTCGGCTCTCGCTGGACTCGCGGCACACGTGGACCGACCGGGTGCGGGTGGGCTTACCCCGTCCGATCTGCCACTGGTCGATCTCGACCAACGTGCGATCGCGAAGATCGAACAAGATTTCGCGGACGTGGCCGACGTCTGGCCGCTGACGCCGTTGCAGAACGGAATGCTCTTCCACTCGATGCTGGCCGAAGAATCGGTCGACGTCTACACCATGCAGATGGCACTCGATCTGTCCGGCGCCGTCGACGCAGATCGTCTTCGCAGCGCGGCGCAGGCCGTCATGGACCGACACGAGAGTCTTCGGGTCGCGTTCGTCACCGATGATGCAGGCCGATCGGTCCAGGTTGTGATGGATCGGGCTCCTGTCCAGTGGAATGCGATAGATCTCAGCGGTATCGAGAACAAGGTTGAACGAGAGTCCGAACTCGCCCGAGTCGCCGCGGCGGATCAGGCCGACGAATTCGACCTCGCCACACCGCCGTTGATGCGGTACACCCTGGTGCGATTGACCGGCGACACTTTCAGGCTTCTCGTGACCAACCATCACATCCTTCTCGACGGCTGGTCCATGCCTTTGCTCATGAAAGACCTTCTGGTCCTGTACGCAACGCACGCGGACCCCTCTCTGCTGCCGCGAACAAGGTCCTATCGCGCGTTCCTGTCTTGGTTGGTCGCTCAAGACTCGGATAAGTCGATGGCTCGTTGGGCCGAGGTATTCGACGGATTCGAGGAACCGACTCTGGTGACTGCCAAGGCCGGCACCACCGAAATCACCATGCGTTCACGGGAGATCGCGGTCGACTTCTCGACCGCGACGACCAGTCGGATCACCGAACTCGCCGGCCGAGTCGGCGTCACCGCCAATACCGTTGTCCAGGTTGCCTGGTCAATTCTTCTGTCTCATATGACAGGGCAGGACGACGTCGTGTTCGGTGCGACCGTTTCGGGTCGCCCGCCCAGCCTCAACGGCGTCGAGTCGATGGTCGGTCTCTTCATCAACTCGCTTCCGGTCCGAGTCAGGATCGACAAGTCGGCATCGCTCGAATCGCTCCTGACCGATGTCCAGTCCGAGCAGGCCGATCTGCTCGATCATCACTATGTTTCGCTCGCCGATGTTCAGCGAACGGTCGGGCTGGGAACATTGTTCGACACGTTGGCCGTGTTCGAGTCCTATCCGGTGGACGAGGAAGGTCTCGCGGCCCAGGCGCAGGCAATCGACGGTCTACGGATCGACGGGCTGCACGCAGACGATACGACGACGTTCCCGTTGACGCTCATGGTGACTCTCGACAGTTCACTGCACTTCGGCGTGAAGTACCTCCCGGATTTCTTCGAGCATCAGCAGGTGCAAAGTCTGGTGGACCGGCTCGTTCGCATCGTCGAAGCTATTGCCGACGACGCGACGAAGCCTGTCGGAGACATCGAACTGATGACCGAGCAGGAACGCTCGCTAGTCCTCGACGGCTGGAACACCACGGCGCACGAGATGGCTCCGACGGATCTCGTCGAATTGTTCGAGAAGCAACTTCTCCGATCGGTGGAGTCCACCGCACTCGTCTTCGAGGGAACCCACACGACCTACACCGATTTCGGCGCCCGCGTGCATCGTTTGGCGCGAGTCCTGATCGCCGAAGGTGTCGGCGCAGACTCGTTGGTGGGCATCGGTATTCGGCGTTCGGAAGATCTACTTATCGCGATCTACGCAGTCCTTGCTGCCGGTGGTGCGTACGTGCCGGTGGACCTGGATCAACCGGCCGAACGCGTCGAGTACATCCTCGACGCAGCAGATCCGGTGTGCATTCTGAGTACGACACGTGACGCGATGTCTTCGACGACACGGCGTGTGATCACCATCGACACGATCGACACCACAGCAGTGCCGTGCGGGCCGATCGCCGACGAAGAGCGCTCGGCGCCCATCGAGCCGGATGACCTCGCGTACGTCATCTTCACATCGGGATCGACGGGCCGCCCCAAGGGCGTCGCGGTCAGTCATCGTTCCATCGTGAACCGCTTGGCTTGGATGCAGTCGGAGTACCCACTCAGCGGAACCGATTCGGTGCTGCAGAAGACCCCTGTCACCTTCGACGTGTCGGTCTGGGAGTTGTTCTGGCCGTTGCAGGTCGGCGCGCGTCTCGTCATCGCTGTGCCGGACGGTCATCGGGATCCCGAGTATCTGGCCAAACTGATCGAGGCGTACGACGTGACGATCACGCACTTCGTGCCTTCGATGCTCGAAGTGTTCGTGGACGATCCGGCAGCAGAGCGCGCGTCGTCGTTGAACCACGTGTTCGCATCGGGTGAAGCACTGCCGGTGAACACCGCTGCGCGGTTCCGTTCGGTGCTTCCGAATGCGAAGCTGCACAACCTCTACGGACCGACGGAAGCAGCCGTCGACGTCACCTATCACGCTGTCACCGCAGACGACACCATTCTGGTGCCCATCGGCGCCCCGGTCTGGAACACTCGGGTGTACGTACTCGACAGTCGTCTTCGCCCTGTTCCGGCGGGTGTTGCAGGCGAGCTGTATCTCGCGGGTGTTCAGCTCGCTCGTGGCTATCACGGTCGTACCGAACTCACCGCCGAGCGCTTCGTCGCCGATCCGTACGGCGACCAGGGCACAAGAATGTACCGAACCGGCGACCTCGTGACGTGGAGCTCGGCCGGTGAACTCGAGTACATCGGCCGTACCGATTTCCAGGTCAAATTGCGCGGACTCCGTATCGAACTCGGCGAGGTCGAATCGGCGCTTCGCGGACACGATTCGATCGCGTCTGCAATTGTCGTCGTGCTTGGTGAACATCTTGTCGGCTACGTGGTCCCCGCCGGCTTTGCGAGTGTCGACATCGACGAAACGCGGGCACATCTCGCGGCTCGACTGCCCGAGTACATGGTGCCTGCCCACCTCGTCGTGCTGGACGAGATGCCGCTCAATGCTTCGGGCAAGCTGGATCGAAAAGCATTACCTGAACCGGTCTTCACGGCCGGAAGTGAGTTCCGGGCTGCCGATACCGAATCCGAATTGATTCTGGCCTCGATCTTCGCCGACGTCCTCGGCGTGGACCAGGTAGGTGCCGACGATTCGTTCTTCGCGCTCGGAGGCGACTCGATCATGTCGATCCAGCTCGTTGCAAGGGCAAAGGCACAGGGCCTCCGATTCAGCGCGCGCGATGTCTTCGAGCGCAAGACCATCGCGGGACTCGCGGAAATCGCCGAGTCGGTGCTCGACGATGCAGTTGTTCTCAGTGAACTTCCGGGTGGCGGAATCGGCTGGATGCCGTTGATGCCGATTGCCCATTGGATGTTGTCGCGCGGTTCCTACCGCACCTTTGCGCAGACGATGATTCTGGATCTGCCGGTCGGTATCACCGCGGGAGTCCTCCAGTTGACACTCGCAGCGCTGATCGACAAACACGACATCCTGCGCTCGCGCCTTCTCGACGACGACAGGGGCTGGGGTCTCGAGGTCGGCGGGTTGGGATCGATCGCCGTCGCCGACACGATCGAGCGGATCGAACCCGCTGCGGGCGACGCCAACGTGGCGTCGGCCGTTCAGCTCGCTACACGTTCGCTGGATCCATTGTCCGGGGACATGATTCGTTTCGTCTGGGTAGACCGAGGGCCGGAGAATGTCGGTCAACTCGTTGTGATTGCCCATCACCTCGCCGTCGACGGCGTGTCGTGGCGAATCATCATTCCGGATCTCGTCGCTGCGTGGATGCAGGTCGCCGCGTCGTCGGAACCCGCATTGCCGGCCGTTGCGACTTCGGTGCGTCGTTGGGCGCATGCGATTGCCGAGAACGCGCACAGCGAAGACCGGTTGGCGGAACTTCCGTACTGGGAACGCACGCTGACCGGCGGCGATTCGTACCTGGGGTCACGCCCGTTCGATCCGACCCTCGATGTGATCTCCACCCTCGATTCGATTCGCGTCGAGGTATCGCCCGAGGTCACGGACGCGTTGCTCACCATGGTGCCGAAGGTCTATCGCGGCGGTGTAAACGATGGATTGTTGACCGCACTTGGCATGGCAGTGGCCAAGCTGAGGCGCGAAAAGAGCAAGGCAGCAGGGTCTTTGCTGGTACACCTCGAGGGCCACGGGCGTGAGGAAGAGGTCATCGAAGGCGCGGATCTGTCGCGGACCGTCGGTTGGTTCACAACGGAGTTCCCGCTACGAATCGACATCTCCGATATCGATCTCGACGACGCTCTTGCCGGCGGTGTCGCGGCGGGTCGTGCGCTCAAGCTTGTCAAGGAGCAGGTGCTTTCCGTGCCGGACAAGGGAATCGGCTTCGGAATGCTGAGATACCTCAACGAGGAGACTGCTGAAGCGTTGTCAGCGGGTGCCAGTGCCGATATCAGCTTCAACTACCTCGGCCGTATTTCCGCGGGCGAGGTGCCAGCAGAAGCACTCGGACTCGGATGGATGCCCAGCGACGTTCTCGGTGACGTCTCCGTCGCGCCTGACGCGGACATGGCGGCAAACGGTGTGCTCGACGTCAACGCAGTAGTCAGCGACGGCCCCGACGGTCCGGTTCTCGGTGCATCCTTCGGATTCGCGAGTGGAGCGATCTCGCGTGAGGACGTCGAGTTGCTTGCCTCTTACTGGAAGGAGTCGCTGAGTGCGGTTGCAGCACATGTGAACTCGCCTCTCGCTGGAGGATTGACGCCGTCCGATGTGCCATTGGTGTCGATGAGTCAGACACAGCTCGACCGTCTGCAGGCAGGGATGCCGAACGTGGCCGACGTATGGCCACTGGCACCGTTGCAGCGAGGCTTCCTGTTCCACGCGATGCTCGCGGAGGCATCACTGGACGTCTACTCGATGCAAGTTGTCCTCGAGCTCTCGGGCAACGTGGACGCGGATCGTCTGCTGTCGGCAGCTCGAGCTTTGACGGAACGTCATCCGAACCTGCGCAGCGGCTTCGTCCTCGACGAAGACGGCAATTCGCTTCAGGTAGTCGCGGACGAGGTCGATCTTCCGTGGCGCGAGGTTGATCTCAGTGCGATCACCAACGGGGCCGAGCGTGTCCAAGCTCTCGATCAGTTGCTGCGTGACAATCAGTCGGCACGGTTCGACATGTCCCACCCGCCGCTCACGCGATACCTGTTGGTGAAGACTGCCGATCGTCGATACACGCTGGCTGTGGCCAACCACCACATCCTCCTCGACGGCTGGTCGCTCCCGCTGGTCATGAAGGATCTGCTGACGCTGTACGCGACGCGTTCGGATGCATCCGTCCTTCCGCGGGTTCGTTCTTACCGCACGTATCTCGAGTGGTTGGTTGCGCAGGATTCCGCTCGGTCCTTGAATGTCTGGCGACGGGCGCTCGACGGACTCGAAGAGCCGACGACTCTCGTACAAGCCGACCGTGGCCGAACCATCGATGCACGTTCGGGCGAGTCCGAGGTACAGGTGGACGAGTCACTCGCGGCCGCACTTACTTCTCTCGCAGGTGAATTGGGTGTCACGCTCAATACCGTCATCCAAACTGCGTGGGGCGTGGTGTTGGGACGATTGACCGGCAGGAACGATGTCGTTTTCGGTGCAACCGTCTCGGGTCGGCCGCCGCAGGTTACCGGAGTCGAGTCGATGATCGGGCTGTTCATCAACACCGTTCCGATTCGGATTCGGTTCGAGGAGAACGAATCACCGGCTTCACTGTTGACGCGGGTTCAGCGTGAGCAGGCGGAACTGCTCGATCACCATCACGTTCAGCTGGCCGACATCCAGCAGGCGATCGGCGCGGGTGCGCAGTTCGACACGTTGACGGTGTTCGAGTCGTATCCGATCGATCAGAAGGCGCTCGCAGCAGGCGCAGCGTCGATCGACGAGATGTCCGTCGAAAGCATGCATGCCAACGACAACACTCACTTCCCGTTGACACTGATGATCACCGCCGGGGGCGGAATCGAGCTGACCTTCAAATACCAGCGCGACGCCTTCGACGAGGGTTCGGTTGTGGTGTTGGGTGAGCGTTTGGTGCGTGTGTTGGGT
>NZ_CAIJDS010000107.1:0-7946 GCF_903819475.1 Rhodococcus sp. UFZ-B548 | reverse complement strand
GCGGTTTGCGGTTGTTCTCGCCGTTCGGGTCGATGAACCGGCGGCGGTGCAATCCGAGGTTCCGCAGGATTTTCGTGACGGTCCGGCGAGCAATGACCGTTCCATCCATTCGGAGTTCGAACGTGATGCGTGAGGCGGACCATTTCCGGGTTCGTCGCATCGACTCGATGTCGGCCACGACCTCCGCGGCTGTGGCGGTGGGTTGGTGTTTCGGTGCGCTGGAGCGGTCCTGTAGTCCCAGGTCACCATATTTGCGGTGACGGTTGACCCACGTGGAGGCGCATTGTCGTGAGATACCCATTTCGGCGGCGACGTGGGCGATCGGACGACTCTGGCAGCGCTCGATCAGGCGTCGTCTTCCCTCCACGGTGAGTGGAGCATTACGGTGTGTCACAGGGCTGGTCCTTCTTGGTCGAGAACGGTTGTGTCGCAACTCCCATTCTTACGCCGAGGACCAGCCCGTCTACTTCAATCCCTCGTCAGCAACGTCCATACCCACAACAACTAAGCGTTCAAAGTTATTGTGTGTTGGCGCAGCTCTCCTTGTTCATTTACCAATCGAATTCGTCACTCACCTATGGCCAGCGATACACGAGCGCCGACAGTAGAAGCGGCTTCACGGCCGGGACCTACTGTGAGTGGATAGTGTCCGATCGCGCCGCACGGTCATTGAGCGACGTCAGCCGCCTCCGGTGTTTGGGCAGATCCATCGTCGGATCCCTCGCTCGTCGGGTGAGAGTCGGTTCGATCCGTACAAGTCTCTGCAGTACAACGGGGTGCTGACAGCTCAATGGGCGCGTTGAGGCGCCGTGCGCGACACCTGCGAAGCCAGCCACTGCGACCCAGTCGGCACGCCAACCGCTTGCGCCGGTGAGTTGCGATATACTGTGCGCCGAGTTGGTCCTGAGGAATGTACTCCCGCTGTCTAATGACCTGTGAAACAACAAGTATCGGGATGTGTGGCGGTGTCGGGGATGGTGGAACATCCTGTCGACTTTCCCATCGATGTCGTATCAGCGACTGGTGTCGGGGCCCTCAACGGTGGGACGACGTTTGGTGTGCGGCGACGGTCGCAGTTGTGGCTCCTGATTTACTTCGGCCTGCATCTGCATTCGTCGAGTGCGGAGGAACGGGCAACCCCTCGCGACGGACCCGTTGGCATTCCGAGGTGCTCTTGCGGCGGAGCCGGCGCCGAACGAGCGTGCCGTCGTGTACCTGGCGTTTCCCGAAGTTCGTTTGCCCGATAGTCAACGCAGGACACCGGAGATTGATCCGGGCCACTTTCTCGTCGTATCTCTAGCGCCCGGCCTCTGGCGATGCCGACGTCGATCTTGGTGAGAGCATCCGCGCTGTCGAAGCCGAGCAGAACGGTCCTGTCGATATTAATGCTCGGTGGAGTCTTGACCCGTCAGGAGCCTTCGGCAGGTGCGAGCGTGATGTCGAAATCGGCTCTTGTCCAGGACTTGTCGCCGAGTTCTCGACCGTCCGGTGTCGGGGCACCCGCCGACTGCTCCACGAATTCTTTGATCAGCGAATCCTTGACCCCGAACACCGTGTCGCTGTCCAGTAGTTCGTCGCCGCGAACGAAGATATACGTGACCAATGTTCGCATCCCAGGTGCCGTCACCATGAAATGCAGGTGCGATGCCCGCATCGGCGAGCGGCCGGTCGCAGCGAGCATCCGGCCCACCGGCCCGTCGTGCGGGATCGGATACGGAGTCGGTGTCAGCGCCCAGAATCGATAGTGCCCGCTGTCATCGCTATAGAGATGAGCTCTGCCGGACACCCGGGCGTCGTCGTATTGAACGTCGTAGAACCCGTCCTCGTCGGCCTCCCACACTTCGAGCCTGACACCGGGTATCGGATTGCCGTCGGAGTCGCGGACGGTTCCCTCGACCCAGCAGGGTTGTCCTGCAGCGCCTCCTGATGCATCACCGCCGTTGTCGATACGCGGCGCATCGTCGACGAAGAAGGGCCCGAACACCGTCGCTTCGGTCGCGCCCTCGTGGGCCGGATTATTGACGTTGATGGTCTGCATCGACGCGCCGAGTACGTCGGAGAGCAGGATGTATTCTTGGCGGTGGCGTCGGTGATGTGCCCGACTTCGGTCAGGAACGCAATAGCGGCGTTCCACTCGGCCTCGGTCAAGCGCACATCGCGGATGAATCCGTGCAGGTACCTTACCAGCGATGTCATCACCTGCTTCAGTCGGGGGTCGGTGCAGTCGCCGAACGATCTGACCACGTTGTCCACCAGTCGTTCTTCGACAGCTGTCTGTGCTTTTGTACTGGTGCAGTAAGTGAGGGTTTCGTCGGCCATGCTCGCTACCGTTCGCTCTCGGTCGGCCGGTCGCCGGCCCACGCTGCTCGAAGAATTGTGGTTACTGCCTCGTGGGTGACGGGGCGGGGATTTCCGTACGAACGGCTCGTCGCTTCCTCGGCGATCCGGTCGATGTCGCTCTCCTGCATGCCTAGTTCAGCCAGGGATCGGGGTGCGTCGAGGGTCCGGCACAGGTCCCACAGTCGTCGGGCCGGGTCTGCGGTGCCGGGAAGCGCCCGTGAGAGAGCTGCCACCGCCGCCGGCGCGTGCGATTGGTTGTAAGCCAACACGTGCGGTAGCACCACCGTGTGGGTCGGGGCGTGCGGCAGATTCAATGTTCCGCCCAGTGCATGACACAGCTTGTGATGCAAGGACATCGTCGTGGCGCCGAGCGTCGCTCCGCACAACCACGCACCGTACAAGGCGTCACTGCGCCCCAGCGGGTCCGCCCGATCAGCGACGATCGTCGGGAGCGCCGACGCGAGTGCCCGCACTCCTTCCTCCGCCATCAGTGCGATGATCGGGCTGATGTCGGGCGCATACAGAGCTTCCACCGCATGCGCGACGGCATTGATGCCGCTGGTCACGGACAGCCCTGCTGGGAGGTTTGTCGTCAGGTCAGGGTCGTAGAGGACGGTGCGCGGCAATACCGCAGTATCGCGGCCGGTTTCCTTGCGTCCGTTGGTCGTCATGCCCCACACCGGGGTCATCTCCGAGCCGGCGTAGGTGGTGGGTACGGCCACGATGGGTAAACGATGCTTGAGTGCGATGGCTTTGCCGAGCCCGATCGCCGATCCACCACCGACGGCGACGCATCCGTCGGCCCCCAGAGCGACGGCTTCGGCGCTGGCTCGGGCGGCGAGGTCTGCGGGGACGTGCATCACGGCGTCAGAACGTATTCCTACGCATCGGTCACCGAGAATCGATGCCACTCGTTCGGCGGTGTCCTGCTGGCTCGGGGAGCACAGGACCAACACACGGCGTAGCTCGAGGTGGTCGAGTTCATCGGCCACGGTCTCGAGAATTCCTGCGCCGAATCGCACGCGCATCGGGTTCGCTTCGTAGGTGAAGTCGCTGGTCATCGTGCCAACACCGCGGTCAGTGCCCGGCGGAGAGCATCTTCGGGGTCGACGGGGAGTTCGTCTGCACGCCAACAGATGTGTTTGTCCGGACGCACGAGCAGCGCGCCGCTCTCAGACACCTCACGTAGCCGGGACCAGTCGAAATAGAGATCGGTCACCTGCCGTCCCGGTCCGATGACAACCGTCTCGAGCGGAACACCGAGTTCGTGGCCGATCTTGTCCGCTGCCGACTCCCATGCCGATCCGGCGACTCCGGTGATGAGTGTGAAGCGTTCGTAGGGCGCAAGGTCGAGCATCGCGTGCTTGTGCAGATGATCTCCCACCCAGGCGTGAGGAAGGTGCGAACCGGGCAGGGTGGACACCTGGTAGTACAGGTCGGCGTCTCGCGTCGGTTCCGGTAGCGCACCGTCCGACACGATGGCCGAGGATGTGTAGAACTGCCCTAATTCCACCCCGTGGGCGTTGAATTCGTAGTTCTTGGTCTCCATGGCGGCAGCGAGTGCCGCTCGTTTTGCAGCTCCGGCGGGTGTGTTCGCTTTACGCTCTTCTATTCGTTCGATCATCTCTGCCTCGGTCTTCGCGCCGGTGACACCGAGAGCCTCGAACAGGCCCGCGAATTCGCGGCTGGAACGATTGGCCCGCTCGACGATTCGTTTCGCCACCGGGGCGCGCTCGGCGCTGTAGGTATCGAGCAAGGATTCACCGGCATGCCCTTTGAGTACCGCGGCGAGCTTCCATGCGAGATTATAGGAATCCTGGATCGAGGTATTGGAGCCGAGACCGTTGCTCGGTGGATGTCGGTGGATCGCGTCACCTGCACAGAACACGCGTCCGTTCTGTAGGTGGGTGGCGTGGGCTTCGTTGTTGCCCCACAACGAGGTTCCCGTGATCTCGACGTTGAGGTCATGCATGCCCAGTAGGTTCCGAACGATCTGGATGGCGGCGTCCTCGTCCACCACGGGCGGCGGCCCCGAGATGTCGAACCCCCACACGACGAGCCATTCGTTCCAGGGCCGAACCATCCGCACCAACCCGGCCCCGATGCCACCGACATTCGATCCGGGCTGAATCACCCAGTACAACACCGACGGTCGATGCCCGACGTACTCGGCGATGTCCGCCTTGAACGTGATGTTCATCGACCCGGCGATGTCCATCGCACCCTCGAACGGAAGATCGATGTCGGCCGCCACCTTCGAGCGGGCACCGTCCGCGCCGATGAGGTACTTCGCTCGAATCGTGTAGCGATTGCCGGTCAGCCGATCCATCACCGACACACTCACGCCTTCGTCGTCCTGCACGTGTGAGAGGTATTCGGTCGAGAACTGGGTCTGCGTTCCTCGCATCGTCGCGTTCTTCACGAGGATCGGCTCAAGGTAGGTCTGCGGGATGTCGACGGTCAAGCACGGCGATGCGAGCTGGTAGTCCGCCTCACGGTCGGTGCCGGTTCCCCATGTACGAATTCGGCCGATCTCCTCGCCCGCGATGGATGTGCAGAACACCGTGTCGCCGACCAGTTCGTGCGCGGTTGCGTCGGCGAGCACCTGCTCGGCGATTCCCACATCACGAAATATCTCCATCGTCCGTTGGTTGGTGATGTGCGCGCGGGGTGTGTTGGCCGTCCAGCGGTACTTGGTGATCATGATGTTGGGGATGCCCAGGGTTGACAGCAGCAGGGCTACCGATCCGCCCGCCGGCCCCGATCCGACGATGAGTACATCGGTCTCCACCACCGAGGAATCGGGCAATGCGGTTGCCTTCTGACCGTCGTCGAACACCGGCATGGGATCATCCTTCGTCGTGCCCGACTGTGATCTCGGGTCCTACGACTGAGTGTCCTGCATTGCTCAGCTGTGTTGTCGCAATGGTGCCGAACTCGGCGCAAATCGACCACGTATGGCCGATTTCGTGGGTCTCACCCCGCCGATCGCGTGATCACCGCATCGCGTCGGACATCGGATGCACGGTGGCCGAATCTGGCCACGAAAGAACTTGAGAAGTACGTGGCGGACGAGAACCCGCAAGATCGAGCGATGTCGGCGATGGTGACCGACGCGTCGAAGGGCCCGGTGAGCTGCGCGTGGGCACGCTCGAGCCGGCGTTCAAGGATGTATTTGGGTACGCTGATGCCGTCGTCGGCGAACACCCGCGACAGGTGCCGGCCACTGATCCCCACCGCGCGTGCCACCTGCGGGGCAGACAGTGACACGTCGTGCAGTCGTTGTTCGATGAACGAGCGCGCGGCTGCCCGATGCGCCGAGCCCAGATTCGTGCGGGCACCGGTGGTCAGTACCGAGACGAGTTCGAGGATCGCGTGCTCGTCCGGTGGTGTCGGATTGCGTCGACTGGTGGCACGCCCCACCTGTCGAGCGAGCGCTGCGGCGTGCACGTTGCCGCTCGGAGAGAAGTCGAACACAGTGGGCCGCGAGAGCGTCGCCGTATCCGACACGTCCGCGAACAGCGATCGAGGCAGTTTCAAAACCAACTCCTCGAGCCCGTGCGAGAAGCCGCGCATGAATGCTCTGTCCGCGTCGAACACCAGGCCCTGGCCAGGGCCGACAGTACGGATGCCATCTTCGGAGTAGAAGAAAGCATCGCCGACGAGGCTGAAGTACATCATCACCGAATCCGACGGCTGCTGCCGAATCAGTTGGGCATCACGCTCCACCACGTGTGCTGTCCCGATCACCCGAGCCAGGTCGACTGAGTCGAGTCGAAGATTGGTACCCGTCGCTTCGAGCTGATCGACCTCCAACATGCGGCAACGCAGCCCGATCAGCAGGTCCGCGTTGTGCCCTTCCCACCGCTCGATACGTTCCTCGAGCGGCAGGTCGAGAGTAGAAAACTCGACGGCAGCGCGCATGGATTCGATTGTCCTCTGTCTCTCCCGATCGTGTCAGCGATTCGTGGCGTAGGCACTACAGCCAGTATCCACAATTCGGATGCGGAATAGGGCGGTCATGCGATCGACTGCCCCGCATCACCCCCGGCCCGAACTCGGCAGAATTCGAAAGACGTTTTCATAAGGGCAACAGTTCGAACCGACTTGCAGCTTTCGCACGCAATGATCACCGCCGACATGACAGCTCCATTCGAGCACGTCGCCATCGAACAATGGTACAAGGCCCTTGCATTCGGGTCAGACGACATGGGTTCCGGTCGGCGGTTTCCAAGGTCTTCTCACTCCATGAATTAGCCTTTTTTACCGATTCCGTCGGGATCGAGAGCTTCAGGGGACTTCGGGAATCTCAGTGTGCCCGTCGGACCTCCCAGCGATGATCCCCCGGGGCGCGGACGCATCTAACGCATGTCCTCGACCACCTGTCCTGCGTGGTGATCTAGGAGTTCACGACTAGTTGATATCGGTACCAGGGGCCGTCGAGATTTTCGACGGTGAGGTCGCTGTCGCGGCCACCTGGGGTGTGGCCGCAGCTATGGTGGAAACTTCTTGACGGGGTGCGCGAGACCCCATCGGGGAGCGGTAAAACACGCTCTATCGAGCTCTGTAGTAACACATAGCGCTGTCGTTTAGGGAATTGTCAGGCTGCCCCGTACTCGAACATCCCGCGCGCGTCGATCTCGTTGTGAATCGAGCTGATGTCGGCCTTGAGATCGGTTATGTACTGTGGATCGATCGGGGAAAGTTGTATGAGGTCGACATACTCGGAACACAATGCGCAGTACACATCTGCTAGTTCGTCGTTGGCAATAGGTGCTAGAGGATTCATGGCACGGCCTTCAATGTGGGGTAGAACTGCTGTTGATCGACGATCGTCGTAATCGTCATATCACCAATACGGACCAGTCTACTGCTCCTCTTCAGCCGATCGTAATCGTCCAGATATGCGTATTTCCTCTGTGAATCGTGGGCCCTGTTCGCTCCATTCATCAGGGTCGCGAAAAAGTTTCTCTGGTCGGCTGGCAAGGTTCGCACGAAAAGAGCGCCCAGCCTGCAGTTTTCAGGCTCAACATTCGTAGTCGTCGACGACTACGAGAGGCCGCCCACAGCGATGTGGCCGCAGACTCGGGCAGTGAAGGCCCGCCATTGCTGCCAGACGATCTCGTCGATGTCGCAATACATGCCGTCTTTGAGCAGAGTGGTTGCAGGGATCGATCAGGTTGAGTTGGGCACGTGGGACGATGTGGGTCCCCTGGGGTCTAGTGGGGGCGCGAAGCCGCTATGGATGTAGGTGACAGGGGCCACGCTAGCGGTGCTGCTTGCTGGCGGGACCAGTCCAGGAGATCGGGCCGGCCCGAGAGTCAGCCTCTCCCCAATGTTGGCGCCTCCGTTTGATTCAACTGCTGTGCAGAAACTTTCGATCACAGCGTCCGAAAGGAGCCCGAAGCGTGCCCCCCTTTCTATCTGTCTCCTATGGCATGTCAGGAGTGCGGCGTAGGTATTTGTCGCGCTAGAGCCTTTCGGTGCGCTCCCACGAACCTCCATGCCTTACCTGCGCTGCTGCAATCGGTCGCTGCGCACGTATTGGCGACGAGTTATCTGTCGGCGCCGCTGACGACCGACGACGACCACGGGGGAGTGTTGAA
>NZ_CAIJDS010000106.1:0-8126 GCF_903819475.1 Rhodococcus sp. UFZ-B548 | reverse complement strand
ACCGCGACCTCGATGGCCGCGTGACCACTGTCCACTTTTCGGGGTGAACCTCAGACAACTCAGTCACCTCAACCAGATTTCGTCCGACCCACTTAAACCAAACAGTCACACGTCAAGTACGGCGTGCACCTACGAGGATCGTAGTGGGATGATTGCGCCCAACCGCGACCAAAAAGGCTGCAAGGCACGGTTTCTGGCCATTCGACCCGGAGATGCAAGGGGGACTGCCCCCACTTCGGTTGACGCGTGGGGGTGATAGCTTCAAGCCGCGTATACAGCCTGGTTGATTGTCTCAAACTCGATCGGCGTGAGTTTCCCGAGGCGCCGTTGCCGGCGTTTGCGATGGTAGGTTTTTCTCGATCCAGGTCACGATCGCCAGCCGCAGCTGTTCTTGAGTTGACCACCGTTGACGGTCGAGGACGTTCTTCTGCAACAGTGAGAAGAAAGACTCCATCGCCGCATTGTCGCCGCACGCCCCGACCCTACCCATGGAACCTTGTAAACCGTTGTCGGACAATGCATGAATGAATTTTCGTGATCGAAATTGGCTACCCCGATCGGAATGTACGATCGTTCCGGCCGGATCCCGGAGCGCGACGGCATTGGTCAGGGCATTCACAGCCAGCGACGCTTTCATTCGCGAGTCGATCGAATAGCCGACGATCTTGTTCGAGTACACGTCCTTGATCGCACACAGGTACAGCTTTCCGGTGTCGGCTTGGATTCCAGCAATCGTCGCAACACCTACTGAAAGGTGTTGCAATGGCTGGCAAAAAGTACACGGATCAGCAGAAGGAAGAATTCTTCCGATTACTCGACAGAGGTGGCACGGTCCGCGCCGCAGCGCGTGCAGTCGGCGTTCATGAAAACGCCGGCTACAACTGGTTACGGAAAACAGGGCTGACCATGGCGCGGGCCGCGCCGCGCACCTACCCCGCGGAACTCAAAGCTGAGTTCTTGCGGCTCGTTCGCGAGCGAGAAATCATCTCGACCGTCGCTCATGAGCTGGGGATTCACCGGCCAACAGCCTATGCATGGGCGCGGAAAGCAGGAATATCAACCAGCGAGGCACGCAAAGTCAACCCGCGGCGCGAAGAATTCCTGCGTCTGCGAGCGGCGGGACTCACGCGCGTAGAGGCCAGAGCTCGCGTCGGGGCCGATGCCCGATCGGCGACCGACTGGGACAAGGGCATCACGATCATCAACCGAGGTCGGGTCTATCCCGACGGCCGGGTGGTGCGGTACCCGGTAAAGAACAATGACGGTGTGCCAGAACGAAGAACCCGCGCGATCGGCGGAAGCGTCGACCTCAACGTCGTCGAGAAGATCATCCATCCCCGATACCTCAGCCTGCTCGAACGCGAGCAGTTGCAGGATCTACGGCGCGCAGGGTTGTCGATCCGGGCGATCGCGTCAGAAATGCGACGCGCACCGTCGACGATCAGCCGAGAACTCAAGCGCAACACCGTCTCGGTGAGGGGATATATGCCTCATACGGCGCATCGGCTGTCCGTGAAGCATCGGGCCCGGCCGCGGCAGGCGAAGCTGGTTGCCAATGCCGAGCTTCGTTCCTACGTCCAGGGGAAACTGGCGAAAAGGTGGTCGCCGCAACAGATCAGTCACCGATTGGTCAAGGACTTTCCGACCACTCCGCAGATGCGTGCGAGCACCGAGACGATTTATCAAGCGATCTACGTCCACGCCCGAGGCGAACTCACACGGGAACTCGGAAAGCAACTGCGCCGCGGTCGAATTGCACGCAAACCGCACAAGCAGCCCGATGCCCGCCGGCCGCGGTTCGTCGACCCGATGAACTCCATCAGCAATCGGCCGGCGGAGGTCGACTCGCGAAAAGTTCCAGGACATTGGGAAGGTGATCTCATCATCGGCGCGCTGGGTGGATCGGCGATCGCGACACTAGTCGAACGCTCCTCCCGCTTCGTGATGCTCGGCCACCTCGGCCGCGAGCGGACTGCCGAAGCCGTCCGAGACTCCCTCATCACCACCGTCCGTCACCTGCCCACATCACTGCGGGGAACACTGACCTGGGACCAAGGCGCCGAGATGGCCGAACACCGCGCGTTCACCGCCGCGACCAACTTCGACGTCTACTTCGCAGACGCGGGCGCTCCCTGGCAGCGCGGCAGCAACGAGAACACCAACGGTCTACTGCGCCAATACTTCCCGCGCGGAACCGACCTGGCAGTGCACAGCGTCGACAAACTCTTGGCCGTCGCGGAGGAGCTTAACGATCGACCCCGGAAATCACTCGACTGGGACACCCCTGCAGAGCGCCTGAGTGCTTTACTGGAAGTCTCGTAACCACGAGTGTTGCGACGATTGCTGGAATACAAGGCGGAGGAGGGAAGCAACACTTCTTCGGCGGAGAGGATTACCAGCTCTGGATGAAGAAGAACTGCTGCGAACCCCGCGCCGGGTTCAGCACGCCGAGAGAAATTTCTCCGCCTCGCGCTGCGGCTTCGTCAGCGAACTGGTCGAGGTGTCCTCGGACGCCGTCAGTACCTGCGTAAATCGATCCTGGGGCCACGCGCACACCGACCTGACTCGGCGTGGTGACAGATTCGATCGCATCGCCGGCGTTAACCTGACCGAACAACGCGGTCTCGCCCTGGTTCAGCTGAACCCCGATGCGCCCGTTGTCGTTGATCGGAGCGATAGCTGATGCTGTGCCTGCGCCGCTGAGCGCGATGGCTGCAATACCGGCGGGAATCAAAGCGGCTGCGGTAATCGTCTTGCGTAGGCGCGTCATTCAGCTTCTCCTTCATCAGGACCCGTTCCGGATGTAAGCATCCATGGGCCACGTTTGTCTGGTTCTTCCCGTCACAGTCAACGCCATCTCGCAAACATTGAGCAATCTAGTTGTTCGGTTTGAGATGCAACTCACTGTGGCTAAACCGTTGAAGTCTAAATTGTTTCAGCGAAACGGCTGGCCAGACCCTTGGATCTTTTTGGAAGCAACCCTCAGGCCGTTACATCTTCGTTACCTCATGGACAATGCATCTCCGTGGCGAGGAAAGCTCGGTCCTCCTCGGATGCTGATCGCCACTGCAACCCGGCAGGCCGTGATCACCGAGCGCACCAACGACCTGGCTAATCTGATGAATCAGCACAATCACGCTGATCGAACGACAAGTGGGACTGCAAAGAAGAGGCGAAACTCTCTGGTGGATCTATGCCGCCTGCGCGAACCGTGTCAAGGTGAGGATCTCATCCGGATGCGGGGGTGAGACGTTTGAAGGTGCAAGCCGAGCGCAAACACCGGGTCCGCAAGTTGCGGGACCTGGTCATTTTCGCGGTATTCGGGGCAGTCTGTGTAGCGCTTGTCGGTGCGCTGCTCTTTCTCAAGAGTCATGCCCCGGTCGCCGATGAGGACTCGACGTCGTCGCTGCTGTCCGTCGGATCCGGTGCGGCAGCCACCAATACACCGGCCCAGCGGCCGAGTCGGTGCTCGTCTGTACCCGGCAATCTGGCGACGGCCGGGACGGCACCGGAACTGTTCGTCGGCACCTGGCAGGACACCGCAGACTCTCGTTCGCGTATGACCTTCGCTGCTGACGGAACACTCACCACTTGCTATGAGGGAATGGATGCCACAAGATCGGGCACGTGGGAGCTGATTCCGACCGCTGAAGTCCCCGACATCGCCGATGCGGCAGCACAGTCCGCAGAACCAGCGTTGCACACCCAACTGACCTTCGACGGCCAGCACCCACGCGATCAATACTTGGGCATCGGCGAACTCACCACCGACACAATCCGATTGATTCACCTGCCACGTGGCAACACCCTCACCTACACACGTGTGCACTGACGTGTCGAGGACGACGCCACCGCAAGACAGGATTCGGGCCTACGCTGCCGACCCCAACGCCCTCGGTAGGTATACGAGAGGCCGCAAAACCATCACCTTCCACACAACCCGCCGAGGGTAACCATTTCTTCGACCGTGACCGCGGAGCACTGCGATGATCTACACCTGCCCGATCTGCGGCAACCCGAACCTCACCCGCCGCCCGTACAACGACGACGATACCTCGGCTTCCGACGAAATCTGCCCCTGCTGCGGATTCCAATTCGGGTACGACGACCACGCCTCGGGGCGCACGCACGCGGCGTGGCGCCGGCACTGGATCGACAGCGAAATGCCGTGGTTCAGCCGCGGCCGCCGACCCCCACCAGGGTGGGACCCGGCCGCGCAACTGGCCGCGCAGATCGCGACCGAGAACCAGGAAGCGTTCGAACACCGCCCCGCCCACCCTCATCGCGAAATTCCTGCGTCGCCGACGTTCCCGTCGTACTCGGACCGGTTGCCGGAACCGCGGACGGGAGACGAACCGGACCTGCCCGTACAACCACACACCGCCCCGGCAGAGCTCGACCCGATCCGTCAATTTCACGCCGCAGCGTGGGAAGGTTCGCCCGAACAGCATGACAGTCACCACGCGGCGGTCGCCTACTACCGAAAACGGATCGCCCGTCCCGTCGGCTGGATCACCGACACGATCGCCCAACTTGTGACCACCTTCGCAGAGCAACTTCCGCGCACCGATCCTGATGCTGCGATCACGGTCAGCAAAAACGCACCGGACACCGACAGTCCCGCACAATTCACGGTTCACATCGCACCTGCGGGACCGCATGCCGGCAGCGAAGGGGCGTGGACGTGGCACATCGCTGTGAGCTTCGCCGCGATCTACATCAGCGGCGACGACCGGGCGACAAGCCTGATAGCCGCGACCTTCGTGCGGGCCGCCCAAAACCTCGGCCTCGTCTGCTTCGACCCCGGAACCGGACGGATCCTGCCGCTACCGAAGTAATCGTCCTACCTCGAAATCCGACGCCTCACAGAACAATCCACGAACTTGCAGGAGGATCCTTGGCGAAACTCGCACGCAACCTCATGTAGACCAGGCCTCATGCGGCGAGATGACGCATTCTCGGTTCAGTCAGCTGTTGAGTTCGCTGAGGTGGTGAGCGGGGACGCACAGTGCGCCAGCTCATGGATGGGGATCCGGGTGCCCACCATGGAGGGATGCATCGAGATCACCCACCGCTGCGAAACGGGACGGCCCACCTGGGACGCATATGACATCGCGTAGCTTTGACCCCCAGCATCGGAAACTTCGTCGCCGCCGAGCACGACCTCGACGGGAACGGCATGAGGGAATGCCTCTGCCCACCAACGACTTGCCGTCGCTTCCCGCACGAAGGCGACTGCCTCGTCAAATGTCAGCGGCACCTTGTCCCCCCCACGGACTCTTCGGCCGTGTAGACCCGCCAATCGCTCAATCCCTGCTCATACGGCACGAACTCAGACTACCGATGCGCCCCTGTTCGACCGCGACCGACGGACACGATCACGTGGGCAACACGCGTGATCCTCGACGGAATTCCTTGCCCGCGCTGATTCAATCGGATAATGATTACACGAGGCTTGGTCGATGCCGAGCACCACACATTCCTCATCTCCGCGGCCGACACCGATCCCACCGAGACCTACTCAGAGGGGCAGGTGTTCGACGCAGGCAACAACCTGATCTCTGTTCGCACCGGCATCGCTTACGGGCCGGTGCACGTCACCCTCGAACAGCTCTCCGGCGACGACGACATGTTTCTCAACGGTGGCCCCGCGATCGACCTCGACGCCTGGGAAAATATCGAAGAGGTCCACGTAGTGTGCCGCCAACCGATGCTCTTCATCACCTTGGCGAACGAAATCGTCGAGGAGTTCGGGGAACTCACCTCCCCCACCGGCGCGCGTTGCTTCCGTATCGCCACGCGAGGACGTGCCGAGCACTGGGACATGGACGTCGACTCCGCCACCGAGGACTATCTCATCCAGACTTGGCCCGCTGGCAGCCCGTCGATGATCCGCGAGATCAAAGCCTCCGACGGTGTGTGGCCCGTCGAACACTGAACCGGCGCCGGCCGACCACCCTGTCTGGGACGCGCGTTTTGAAGGACTGTTGTGATGTTGGTCGAAAGCAAGCCCTGGCCGAGTTTGCCAGCTCTCGACCTGGAAATTCACGCGCCTCGGCTGGTCACGGGGCAGGAGATTCGTGTCGTGGAAACAGTCATCAGAAGTACCCCTCTTGTCGGAGTTTCCTTCGGCGCAGAAGGTGATTCCCTTGTCATCGATGCCCTTCTATGTGGTGCGCCCAGAATCTTGTTCAACGTGGCGTCGATGCCGTTGGCAGTGGTGTCGAAGGAATCGGACGGACATCCGATCGTCTATGGCGTGGACGGGATGCTCCCCGACGGCGGTATCGACGAAATCCCCCTGCTGCCGGGGCTTCCCGAAGGGCCGATGGCGTTGTACCCGGGCTGGGCTGGTGTTGGGTGCCGACTTCCGCGTCCAGGCCCAGGCTTACCGTGTGGTGGGCGGGATCGTGTACATTTCGCTGCACTGCCGAACCGAGCAGGGGACGTTCATGGACTACGACGTCGCCTCGATCGCAGTCGATCTTCTTCGTAGTCGGGCTGACGGCAAATTCGACATCGACATCCTCGCCGCCTCCGGCGCTCCCTCCGCAGAAGGAAGACCCACGGCACCGCCGGTGGATTGAGGTCGAGGGCCGCGAAGTCGTTCCCGATTGCCGCCCTGGTCGACTGACGATCACATGACAGTGCACCGGCACTAAGTTCTCCCACCCCTGCAACCCATGCGGGGCGCAGCCGGGGTCGTCATATCCTTCTGACGTGAACGCGATGAATCTTCCAGGCGCCGGACAGCGGGTTGCCCGCGCCGAGGTCGGTCACGCCCTACAGTTCGAAACTGACGAGCGCGTTCGATACTTCGTCGAGGAGAATCCCGTGCTCACCCGCCCCGACGACACCGAGATCACCATCGACCTTCCCGCGCCTGCATCCGGGGTAGACATTGCGGCAGAACTGGTCGGCGCGACAATCGAACTCAGCACCTGCCCCGCAGACGGATCACTCGTCGTACTGTTCGACACCGGTGCCGTGTTGTCGGTGCCACCGTCGCCGGACTTCGAAAGCTGGAACGTCTCCGCACCCGGGAACGTGCTCGTCGTCTCGGCCCCTGGCGGGACGATCGCAGCGTGGAACTGGCCGGACCTCAACTGAAGTGACCATCCCCGAGACCAGCATCACCGCCCGGCGTCACGCGCACGGCGACACTTCGGCCGCATGATTAGGCCTTGTCGAACCTTCCTGAACGTCGAACATGAGGACACATCGCGATGACTTCCGATCCCCCGCAAGATTCTTCAGCCGACTCGCCAGATCACTATCCGCTGGTCCTCGAGGTAGCCGACGACTATGTCCACGGCCGAAGATCTCTGCACTCCTTGGTGACCTTCTACGAATCGATCGTCGACAAGTACGAGGAAGAACAGCGCGACCGGCATGAAGTCCTACGCTGGGCGTGGCTGCAGATCGAAATCATGAACGCTCTACGACACGATGATCCCAGTCGCGCACCGCAAGACGAGGCCGAAGTGTGCGAAACCATCGATGAGTTCGTGACCACATTCCGGTCGCTCTATTCCGCGTCAGCCGTCACCGATGATGCTGGCAATCAGCAAGTTTGATCGCTCGGTGAGGGTGGCGCTGACGACAGCGCCCCAACTCGACGGCACATGCCATGATCATGCCTCATGAGTGGCATTCGGATCGCGTGGCTTGCGTTGGCAATCGCGGTGGGGGTATTGGGATCTGCGAGCGCTCAGTGGCCGGTGTACGAAATCACCAGTTGCGAAATCGGTTTCGATTCGTTGAGTTCGGCGGTATGCCTCGGCACAGTTCACGAGTACTTCGGTCGCCAACTGTTCCTGGTGTTGGCTATTCCTGTGGCGCTGTGCATCGTTCCGGCAGTGATCCCGCGGCCTGTGGTGTCTTGGATCGTTGCCGGTGCGATGCTCTCCACTGCTGTGTGGGGCTTCGCCGTCGCGTTCAGCTCCACAAACCCGTCTCTGATAGCGATGGTGGGGAGTGTTCCGGCGGCCTTCCTTGCGTTGGTTCTCGCCGCGACCCATCAGCTGATTGCCGTGAGGGACAGGGCTGCCGCGGGGACTACGCTCCGAGCCCGACGTTGGTCCAGATGTCGAGGTAGGTGGAGTAGTCAACGAAGTACGGGGGCT
>NZ_CAIJDS010000105.1:0-8218 GCF_903819475.1 Rhodococcus sp. UFZ-B548 | reverse complement strand
CGAGCCAACAACACCGCAAACGCCGCATGCACCACCATGAACAACGACGCATCACGTTCGCGGGCAACTCGATTCAGGCCGTCGTGAACGTGCGCACCGACTGTGAAGACGTGCCGTGCTCCGCGGTTCGACGCAACGGCCGGATGCTTACGATCAAAGGGCAAGTTCGTAGCTGCAGGGAGATCCGACAGAGTCTGTGTCCAGTAGTCGACTTGTTGCGAGAGAATCGATTCCGCATCGTCTTCCGAACCGAGCACCTCACGCTGCCAGAGCGTGAAGTCCGCGTACTGAACTTCGAGGGCAGGTTGCGCCAACCCTCCATGCCCCAACGTATGGGCAGCATAGGAAGCCATGAGGTCTCGGGTCAACGGTCCCATCGAAAAGCCGTCTGCCGCAATGTGATGTACAACCACAACAAGCACATGTTCGTCGGCAGCCAATTCCAGGAGTACCCCTCGCAGCGGCGCTTGCGAGACCACATCGAACCCATCGGAGAGTATCTCCGCGATCCGACCCTCCAACTCGTCTGCACCGACAGCAACCGCTGTCATGTCCGGGACAACAGCGGCAGGGTCGAGGACGCGCTGATACCCGACTCCGTCGACCTCCGGGTACACGGTGCGCAGGACCTCGTGCCGTGCAATCACGTCGAACACTGCCAGCCTCAAGGCGTCGACATCGAGTGAGCCGGAAAGCCGTACAGCCACAGGAATGTTGTTCACCGCCGAGTCAGGATTCAAGCGGTTGAGGAACCACATACGCTGCTGCGCGAGGGAAAGCGGGATTCGGTCCGGCCGCTCTCGCGCAGCGAGCTTCGGCCTGACACTACGATTGCGGGTGTTGCTCAGTCGAGCGGCGAGTGCATGGACGGTCGTAGCCTCGAAGACGTCCCGGACAGGTACGACGAACCCCAGCGCGGAACCCAATCGGGAGACGAGCCGAGTCGCCACCAGTGAGTTTCCGCCCAGCTCGAAGAAGTCGTCGTCCAGACCTACTCGTTCGATCGCAAGGACCTCGGCAAAGACGGATGCGACGATCTCTTCGATCGGCGTCGTCGGCACTCTGAATTCGCGGATTGCGAAGGCGGGCGCCGGCAAGGCCTTGCGATCCAACTTTCCACTCGAATTCAGTGGGAGCTCGGTCAGCACGACAACTGCTTCCGGGATCATGTACGCCGGAAGTACGCTTGTCAGGTGGTGTCCGACATCTCCGACCTCTACCCCGTGTTCGGGCACTATGTAGGCGACCAGTCGATCGCCGGTAGCGGTGTCGATCACCGCGACGACCGCCTGTGAAACTCCGGCGACTTCGAGAATCGCCCCTTCGATTTCGGTCAGTTCGATTCGTTGCCCTCGAAACTTGACCTGGAAGTCGATGCGCCTGAGATAGTTCAGCGAACCGCCGGCGTCTCGGGTAACGAGATCACCGGTGCGATACATGCGATTACCGTTGCCCGAGAACGGGTTTGCCACGAATCTGTCCGACGACAGGTCTGGCCGACCGACATATCCACGCGCCAGTTGCGCTCCCGCGAGATACAGCTCACCCGGTACCCCTACCGGCACCGGATGCAGCCTGGTATCCAGCACGTAGCAGTCGGAATTCCACTGGGGTGTACCGATCGACACCGACAGTTCTTCCGAACCGTCCACCTGGTAGCCGGTGATACTGACGGCAGCTTCGGTGGGGCCGTAGAGATTGTGCAACCCTGCTGTGGCCACAGCGGCGAAACCTCGCGCCGTGTGAACTGGCAACGCCTCACCGATCACGAACACATCTCGCAGTGAATGCAGAGCATCCGGTGGCACCGATGCCACGAACGCTGTCAACATCGACGGAACGAAATCCGTCAACGTGACTGTGTGTCGCACTATCAATTCACTCAGGTAGACGGGATCACGGTGCCCGTCCGGCGCCGCGAGCACAAGGTGAGCACCGGCCGAAACAGAGACGAGGAACCCCCACAACGACACGTCGAACGTCGTCGCCGTCTTTTGCAGGTACACGTCGTCCGGGCCGATTCGGTAGCGATTCGTCATCCATGCGACTTGATTGACGATCGCTCGATGTTCTACTGCGACGCCCTTCGGTTTACCGGTGGAACCCGAAGTGAAGATCACGTACGCGGTATCGGACTCCCGCAGCGGCACTTGGCGATCATCGGAAAGAATCGGCGTCGAATCGAATCGCGTGAGGTCCACGTCGTCCACCGCGATGACGGGCGCACCCTCGGCCAGCGTGAATCCGTCAGTGCGAGTGGTCAGTACACATACCGGATCTGCTGTGTCGACGATATGGCTGATTCGATCGGCTGGATGATCGGGATCGAGCGGCACAAACGCGCCGCCTGCGACCAGCACGGCATACATTCCGACCACCAGGTCTTCGGATCGCCGAATAGCCAGTGCCACACACTTTTCAGGGCCGACCCCAACGGTGAGAAGGTATCGCGCGAGTCTGTTGACCTTGCCGCTCAGCTCTGCGAATGTCAGCGAGGTGTCACCGTAGGTCAATGCTGTCGCGTTCGGGGTACGCGCGACCTGATCCTGGAACAGAGAAACCAAGGTCGCGTCCGCACCAAGGGCGTGGCGATCGCCTTGATCACCGAGTAGAACTTCGACCTCGTCGTCTTCCAGTATTTCCAGGTCTCCGACCGCGGTTTCCTGGTTCTCCACGATGGACCGTAGGATCCTGATCAATCGTCCGGCAAAGGATTCGACAGTGGCGATGTCGAAGAGTTCGGTGGCGTACAGCCACGACATGGCCAACCCACCAGGCGCCCCGTGAGAATCCGTGATTTCACTGGCCGTCAACTGAAGGTCGAACTTGGCGACGGCAACGTCGGTATCCCAACCGGCGACGGTGAGTCCGCTGAGGTTCAACTCGTCGACGGGCATGTTCTGGAAGAACAACGCGACCTGGAAGAGCGGATGATGGGCTTGTGATCGAGCCGGGTTCAGTACTTCTACAAGTCGCTCGAACGGTACGTCCGCGTTGCCGAAGGCCCCGAGGTCGACGTCTCGAACAGCCTCGAGCAAGTCGGACACGGTTTCAGACGGATTGATCGTTGTTCGAAGAACCAGTGTATTGACGAACATTCCGACGATGTCGTCGAGCGCGGGTTCACCTCTGCCGGACACCGGGGTTCCGACGGCAACATCACCCGAACCGGAGAGTCGCGACAGAAGTAGTGCGAGGGCGGCGTGCACGACCATGAACAGCGACACACCGTTGTCGCGTGACAGTCGGGCCAAGGCGAGGTGCAGGTCTGAATCGATCGCGAAGTCGAACACTCCACCGGCATTCGATGCCACCGGCGGTCGTGGTCGATCCAGTGGCAATTCCACCAGCTCTGGCAAGTCCGCGAGCATCTCAGTCCAATAACCTATTTGGCGAGCCATGATCGACTTCTCATCCGACTCGGACCCCAGCACTCGTAGTTGCCAGAGCGCGTAGTCGGCATACTGAACTTCGAGAGCTTCCCACGTCGGCGCCAGCCCGCGAACCCTCGATTCGTAGGCCGTCATGACATCGCGCACCAAAGGCCCCAACGAGTAACCGTCGGCCGCGATGTGATGAATGACGAACACCAGGACGAAGTTTCCTGCGCCGCGGTCGAACAGGCGCGCACGAATCGGGACCTCGGTGGTGACGTCGAATCCGGTGAGCACCATGGTGAAAATGCTCGCGCGAAGTTCGTCTTCACCGACGCCATGCGGTGTCAGGTCCAATTCGACGTCGGTCGCAGCGAGTACGTTCTGGTGCCCTCTGCCTTCGTACTCGGGGTACACCGTTCGTAGCACTTCGTGTCGTGCGATGAGATCTCGCACGGCCAGATCGAGAGCGGCGGTATCGAGGTCACCACTCAGTTCGAGAGCGATGGGGATGTTGTTCACGGGTGAGCCCACGTCGAATCGGCTCAGGAACCACATCCGTTGCTGAGCCAGCGACAGCGGAATGCGCTGCGGCCGACCTTCCGCAACCAGCGGCGGCCGCTTCACTTCCTCGCCGGCGCCGGATTCGATTTCGAGTGCGAGCGCCGCAACTGTTGAGGCGTCGAACAACGTTCGCACCTGGATACGCGTTTCGAAGACGGCGGTCAGCCGCCCGACCACTCGTGCCGCGACCAGTGAATTGCCGCCGAGATCGAAGAAATCGTCATCGATTCCAATTCCTTCGACACCGAGAATCTCTTCGAAAATTGCAGCGATCTTTGCCTCCGCATCCGTTGAAGGAGCGCGGTAGACACGTTCCACCGCAACCGGATCGGGCAGTGCGCGCCTGTCGAGCTTTCCCGCCGGCGTCAGCGGAACGTGATCGATGACGACAAACGTATTCGGCACCATGTGGCGCGGCAGTATCTCGCGTGCGTAGGCGTTCAGGACATCGGCGTCAGCGGAAGATCCGTTGCGCGGCTTTACATAGCAGACGAGACTGACGTCACCATCGGCCGTACTGCGAGGGTCGGTTGCCACGAAATCGATGTCGGGATGACTCGCCATCACAGCATCGATTTCGCCCAGTTCGATTCGAAATCCGCGGATTTTCAGTTGATCGTCTGCGCGACCGACGTATTCGATGTCCCGGGTCGACGTCTCTGCCGACCCTGGTACCCAGCGAACGAGGTCGCCGGTTCGGTACAGCCTGGATCCGGGCGCGCCGTAGGGATCGGCGACGAAGCGTTCGGAGGTCAGTGCGGGCTTGCCGAGGTATCCCCGAGCAAGAGACGGGCCCGCGACGTACAGTTCGCCCACTACGCCCACAGGAACTGGCTGGAGGTGGGCGTCGAGAACATAGGCGGTCACGCCGGCAAACGGAGCGCCGATCGTAACCGACTGCCCGACATGGAGTTCTGCACTGACGGTCACGACGATGGTAGTTTCCGTCGGACCGTAGGCATTGAAGAATTTCACCCCGGGCGACCATCGGGCGACCAACTCCGGCTTGCAGACCTCGCCACCGACCAGTGCGAGTTCAACCGAATCAAGATCCGTCGGATCGATCGACGCCAACAAAGACGGAGTGCCGACGACGTGTGTCACCGACTCACGTCGGATGAGTTCCTCGAGTTCCGGACCACCGAATATGTCGGAAGGGACGACGACCATGGTCGCGCCGGAACCGACAGTCAAGAGCAGCTCGAACAGAGAAGTGTCGAAACTCGGTGTGGCGAAGTGGAGAACTCGAGACTTCGTGGACGCACCCAGCGCACGGACCTGCTCCGCCAGCAAGTTTCCCAATCCGCCGTGCGTGACCACTACACCCTTGGGCAAGCCCGTCGACCCCGATGTGTAGATGACGTACGCAGGATGGTCCGCACGCAAAGTGCGAACGCGATCGGCATAGGTGATCGGTTCACCCGATCGGTCGTCGATCAGGGCGCACGCTTCGTCGGAATCGAGGACGATCCAGTCGATTGCATTCGACAGCTGGGGCCGTTTGTTCGCCACCGTAATTCCCGAAGTGACACCGGAGTCGTCCAGCATGTGCGCCACCCGACGCTCGGGATAGTCGGGATCCACCGGTACGAACCCGGCTCCGATTTTGGCGACCGCCCACAGCGCAACGATCGATTCGATCGAGCGAGGTATCGAGATCGCGACAAGATCTTCGGGGCCGAGTCCCCGCGAAATCAGGATCCGTGCGAGCTTGGAGGACCTCGTATCGAGGTCTCCATATGTCATCGATCTCGTGCCGAACCTGAGCGCAACGTTGTTCGGTGCCATTTCGACGGCCGCTGACAACAGTTGCGGGAGCAAACGCACCTTCGTCGGTCGCGTACGTGACGGCCTCTGACGAGCCGGCCTGCGTGGAGTCGACTCCGCTGCGCTCATGCTCTTCCACCGAGCTTTCGGACGACGTTCAGAGACACTCCACGGAGCATGAAACAACTCACCTTCATTGCGCTCGGTCGTTCACTTGCAATCCCTCACCGCATCGAACGCACCTGTTTTCGGGCACGACGAAGCTCGGGACCAAGTGTCCATATATACCTCATCGGCCCCGTCACTCATTTGTTACCGACGGGGGCCGACACTTGATAGTAGTTGGCGGTGGAAAGGATCCCGTCCGAGCAACGCCGCTGCTCGGACGGGGTCACCTCACTCGCGGATTTCGCTCTGAGGCAGGTCGAGTGTGTATATCGCCACATTCGAGTCGACGGTCGCCTCAGCAGGGATCCCGTCGCTGCACGTGACGATGATCGCCTGCAGATCCGGCGTCTCGGACTGATCCAGATCACGAACGCTTTCGTTCGAGGCGAAGAGGTGAGAAACCCATTCGTCAGCGACGAATGCCGACAGGTCCTCAGTTCCACCGACTACAAACGCACCGCCCGACAGTGCTGCCGACAGGACCGCGAGCCCCAAGCTCTCCGCCGAAGTTCCGGCTGCCGAATACACACGGGAGTCATATCCGAGTCCGTACGCAGTCTGCATCCGTGCCATCACCGCACCGAGCGCGTGATGATCCACGCTGTGTATGGACGAACCGTCGCCTCGAACGACAATGTAGGCCGGATCCGCCTGTTCGACAGGTCTGACTGCATCGATGTAGGAGTACGGGCGAGCAGATGTAGCTGCCAACTCGTCCACGATCGCCGGGGCACCGAGGAAGAGCCTGCCGGTCTGCGTCGACGGGGTTCCGTCAGAGGGGCTCACACCCGACACGAGCCAAAGCGTCGAATTCGAGCCGGCAAGTGATGGTTCGACGACCGACTGATCCAGCCCCGAGTCCAGCACGCAGAAAGCTGCCCCCGTCTTCACGGCGGCCCAGATTGCCACAACGCGGTCGATGTCGTCGCCGATGTCGATCACGACGACATCGCGTGCCCCGATACCTCGAGCGGAGATGACGCGGGCCAGCTTGGACGAGTGAGCGTCGAGAGTCGCGTAGCTGACTTCGTCCTCTCCGCTCGCGATCGCGGGAGCCTCTGGGTCCTCCTCTACCACGGCAGCGATCAATTGCGTGATCGACTGCCGGACGACTGTTCCCTCCACATCCGTGTCGGCCACCGCGGTCGGCGCACCCACCAACAACTCGGCGCGTTCGTCTTCGGTCATGATCGCGATGTCACCGATACGAACGTCGGGTGTCGCGGTCACCGTGGACAGAACTCGGACGAATCGCTCAGCGAAGGCCTCGACGGTGGTGCGATCGAACAGATCGACCGCATACGTCCAGTTCGCGAAGACTGCCTCTACTTCGCCATCCTCGGCGATCTGCGTAGAGAGTGTCAGCTCGAGATCGAACTTCGCAGCCGGCGCACCGCCGTCGACAGCCGAGATCGTCAAACCTGGCAGCGTGAACTTCGCGTCCCCCAACGGCTCCACCGACAAGGCCACCTGGAACAGCGGACTGTACGCGGACGAACGTGCAGGCGCCGATACCTCGACAATCCGCTCGAACGGAACATCTGCATTGGAGAATGCCTCGATGTCCTTGTCACGGAGTGATTCGAGCAGAGCACCGAAGGTCATCGACGAATCGATCTGTGCACGGAGGGGCAACGTGTTCACGAACATGCCGACCAGATCGTCGAGTTGTTCCTCGCCTCGGCCCGCGATCGGTGTACCGATTGCAAAGTCGGTGGACGACGTCAACTTCGAGATCAGAACCGACAATGCCGCATGCGCATACATGAAGACGGTCGCGCGACGACTCCGAGCGCCCGCCACCATTTCGCGATAGATATCGGCCGAGACGGGAACAGAGATCGAATCTCCCACTCCCGAGGCCGCCGCCGGGCGCGGACGATCGCTCGGGAGTTCGATCTTGTCCGACATTCCCTCGAGGTTGCGACGCCAGTAGTCGATTTGAGTCGACAGGACCGAGCCTGGATCGTCTTCCTCTCCGACGACATCGCGTTGCCACAGGGCATAATCCGCATACTGCACTGCAAGAGGTGAAAATTCCGGAGCCATACCCTGCGTGCGAGATACATAGGCCTGCATCACATCTCGCGACAGTGGCGCCATCGAAGCCCCGTCGGCCGTGATGTGATGAACGACCATGACGAACACATGATCGTTCGACTCACGTGCGAAGAGTCCGACTCGCGACGGCGGAGCGGCGGTGACATCGAATCCGCGGGCCATCATGCCGACGACGGCGTCGCGCATCGCCTCGTCGCCTTCCACCGGTGTGACAACGAGTTCGGACACGGCTTCTGCGGTCGGGACGACCACCTGATACGGGCCGTCCGCATCCGTCGGATACA
>NZ_CAIJDS010000104.1:0-8293 GCF_903819475.1 Rhodococcus sp. UFZ-B548 | reverse complement strand
TTCTTTATATCCGACTCAGGGTTTCGAAGCGCTCACCGTGAAAGCGCGAGGCTAACGAAGTGACGCACGAATGGGTGCGTACCTGTGCCGTTTCGGCGGCACCGACTCTGGGCCACGGATGCGGAGCACCATTGGTGAGTTCATCGAATAACACCTGAGCCACGTCGAAGTACTCGTACGTGCCACCACTGTGGAAGGCGACGACCAATGTTCGGCTTCCGGGGTGGTAGCCCATGGCACGGACGTTGCGGGATCTGATAGGAGTCAGATGCACGACGGATGTCGTCCTTAGTAGAGGACTTTGCCGCCCCGTGTCATGGTCAAGGACCCGGACCGGATATAGCGACCGAAACCGGGACTAATCTGCGCATGAGTACTTGAGAGAAATCCTCTCGTGACTGTTTCACGTTAGCCTGAGACTCCCCACAACCGTCGAGAGAAGCACCGCATGGATTTCGTTGTTCGGCCGGTCTCAACTCTGCCGACAGTGGCGGTAAGGGTGGTGGAGTCGAATAACTGGCGACTTCACGAGGGATATCCGGCGGTCGACTGGCTGCTGGTCGCTCACCTCAGTGCCCTCGTCGTCCAAGAACGAGCGAGCGACTGTGACTATGACGACTGGATGCAATGCGGGGATGAAGGCGGACTTTTCGGTCCAGATTTTCGTGCATGGGGAGAACTGTTTACTCAACCGCTGGAAATAGGGAGCGCAGGCACATGGGTGAACGGCCGGCACCGTGCCGCCCTGGTCGCAGAATCTGGAGCGCGCCACGTCGCTATAGCGGATCCCCGGTGGCGACCAAGCTGGACATGACCGGACTGCGAGATTCGCACCCGGACACTCCAATCCAGGGTCTCTCAGAAGTCGAGAATTATCTGTCTCACCCGGTATGGTGCAGACTGCCGTCAAATCTGAAGCAAAAACGCAGGGGATCCACTACGGCCGAAATCTTCGTCCGTTCCAGACTCGAAGCATTCCGTGATTTCGTGTTTGACAGCGGAATTATGTTCCTTCACGCGACCTGGGACCAGCCGTGCACTGCTTCTCGGATCGCCTCGGATCGGGAGACATGTTCCTGTTCTGCGCTCGCGTTCAACACTTCGAGCAGCATGTGGACTTTTGGCAGATCAGATTGTGTGCGTAATGCGAACAGTTGTACATATTATGATGTGTTTTGTACCTCTTGAGCAGAAGGCAATCGACTTGTCAGCACTGCCTGCTGTTGATCCGCAGTGGGAGCTAGTCAAAGGAAAAGAATGGTTCGAAGGAGAGCCATTGAAGACCCCGCCCGCGGATGCGTGGGCGGGGCGAAGCTGAACGCTGTGACGTCCGGAGGGCTCCAACGGAGCCCGTTCGTCAGCTCCTGACTTTCAGCGTTCAGGTACCTGTGAGGGCGCAAGACCGGTACTGCTGGCCGGGAACTCGTACCTTCTCCCGTAGCCACATTTCTGACCCAGCCTGGGGTGCGTGGTGCTCAGCCCTGTCGGTGTGATTTCCTCCAGGTCATCGATCGAGTCGCTCCGCCTCTTGGGCTGCCTGGAGCGATTGCTTCGCCAGGGTGCCAGCTACTGTGCAGATCCCGGCGAGGCGCCAAACCGGCGGGCGGTGTGTACATTCGCAGGTTTGCACCGTTGGCATTCCGACACCGATGCGCGGTGCTCTGCATAGGATCGGGTTTGGCGACCACTGTCGTTCACTCCACCAACTCGTCGAGGGCAGCGTCGCCGAGGCGCAGCAGAGCGACACTCCAACGGCTGGCGGGGTTCCGGACTTCGGTCGAATGCTCTGTATTCGGTTGCTCGAACTGGTCATGCCCAATTTGAAATGTAATCAGTCAGAACAATAAAAAACTAAGTCCGGCTCGCGCTTTCACGTCGACTGGGATTCTCTACTATTGCGGGACTTGACGAGTCCTGACTGGGCATTCCAGTCGAGGTAGGACTTCGCCCATGCTTCGATCGATTCCGGATCCAGTCGACGTTAGGTCCGATCTGCGGAATCGCTGGGGGGCAATCTCGAAGTTCGTAGGCCTCGATCTCCCCGCCATTATCCCGATGCGCTTGGTGGAAACGAGAGATAGGCGCAGCCAATCCGAACAGTCATAGGGTATCTGTCCGGTGCATCAATTCCCATCCCGGTGTTAAGCACCACTGATTTTAGACGGCCCACCAGCACCGCACGATGCCGGTGGGCCGTGCGTACCGCGACCTCACCACTCAGAACGGCACGCAGTACGTGACCCGCCGGCTCGGGATCGAGTGTCGCCCCGACGGGCCGTGCGCGCAGACGAGCAGTCAGTTCCCGTCGACGCGCAGTTTTGGTGCCTCGCCGGAATTGGCAGTGTGACTTGCGCTCCGGCGAGGCAGACGGCGCACCTTATGCGGAGGATCGCCGTCGTCGATCGACGCGCCTGGGTGAGAGTCGCATCGATCGGTTTGTGCACCACACCCCCGGTGTGGGGGCGGGAAATCTATGGTGCGTAAAAACACCGTACGTGATAAATCCAACGGGTACTAGTCATCGTGGGGTAACGGTTACTTGAGGCTTGAACCTTCGTCAATTAACTTGCAGGAGTTCGTCATACGAACAGAATTCAGTGGCCTCGGAGGCGTTTGCAGGAGAGCGTCAAGTGGCTGGGTTTCACAAACAACCTGGGTGGGGGTCAACCGTGTTGCTAGTTTTCGCAGGCGGCGCCGTGGTCGTAATGGCGGCGGGTTAGGTCCCACTTTTGATATGTGGTGGGTGCACTTCACCTTCACTGCCCCGGGCGGGAGGTCTCGAGCACTGGATGTGGAGGGGTATCTGTTCGGGCAAGGGAAAGGCAATGTACAAGCGCACCCGAACTATTAGCGCCGCGCAGCGGAGTCCTTGCTGACCCCTGCGCTCGAAAGTTGAAGGGGTGCCGCAGTTCAAGGGCTGGTCAGGTATATATGGGGCGTTTTGCTTCGATTCACGTAATAGCTACGGTTTCCTGGTGTAGTTGCACACAGTCGGGTCGTCCGCCACTGCCCGACTGTTCCAAATAGGAGGGCCCACCCCCGGCGAGTCGACAACCGGCTGGTGAGCCCTGCGTGGCTGAACTGACCACTCAGAATTGCCGCCGCAAGCAACAGTTTCCCCGCGTAAGGCTTCTTCAAACCCATTCCGAGTGAAGCCCCGGCGCCCCGTGCCCGGCGCTGTCATATGCCTGTTACCCCATCTAGCAGGCAATCTGCAGAAAACTGCTAGGAATATAGTCGAGCTACTCAAAACTTCAACGAAAGCCGGAACTGTGAACAGCGTGCATCCTCGAGTCGACGAGATCATCCAGCGCGTCATCAACGAGGAGCGCATTGCGCGCAGGAAATTCGGCAACGATGCTGAACTGACCGACGAGGCTGCCCAAACCGAGTTGGTCACCCCCGCCCGCTAGCCCGGCAAGGCTATGGCGATGGTTTCAGCGATGTAAGCCTATGCACGACAAAGCCACCAACCTCTTTGCGAGGTTTGTGGCTTTGCCGTTTGAAAAGGCGACCGACCGGCTCAGTACGCGGCGTTTGCTCCGTACTCGGCTTGCTCACTTGTGTAGCCTTCGAACTCCAACTGATCGATCAAACCGGCCTTGGAGAAAGACGTCATGGCGAGGTATTTTTTTGCACTCAGCACGGCCTGCTTGTTCCAATCCGCACCTAGGCTATCCACCGCATAGGTTGCATCTGCAGTCGAGAAGTCTTCGAACTCCAACTGTTCGATCAATCCGCTGCGAGAGAACGCGGTCATGTCGAGGTAACGCTTTGCGGACCGTGCCGCATTCTTTTGGCTTGCGCTGATCTGCGGCTGGGCAGGTTTGGGTGCAACAGTCGTCGTTGGCTTGGGCGCAACGGTCGTGGTTGGCTTGGGCGCCTGCGTAGGAATCTTCACGGGGGTGGTGACATCTACAGGCTTGACCGCGACTGGCTGACTGGTGGCGCTGGACGTAGCCGATGCAGCATTTTCTTTCTTGTCCTTGTCCCCACCGCCCGCGATCGCGGCAATCACAATGATCACAACCAGTGCGCCAACGATCCACGGCCACTTCCTTGCCTTCTTCTTGGCAGGCTCAGGCTGCTGGTAGCCGCCTGGAGGTGGACTGAAATGCCCTGACTGAGGCTGCCCATTGGATTGCTGTGGCCGTTGCTGGCCGTCGGGCTGATCAGGATTCTGTCCGGCAGGCTGGTTCGGATCCTGTGGGGGCTGCGTCATTGCGCTGTCCTTCTAGTCTTTGCTCACGCGTTACTCGGTGAGTGCCCGACAATCAAACCAGACAGACCGGTCGTCACATATATATCCGAGATTGCCCATTCTGGTTCTCGAACATGGGGTATGGGATTGACCGAGGGGGCTCCCAGCCAATGGGCACATGACGGGCCCCAACCATTCTCGATAGGGGTTTGTTGAAGATTGCGGGACTCACCGGCCAGTGGGTGCGAGCGCACTATGCCGGTGAGCTGTGCGCGCCGAACCGTGGCATCAGACGGTGTGCAGTTTGAGCGGCGACCTCGTGGCGAGCCGACAGCCGCAAGGCCAACCTTGCGATGCCTGGCCGCGTCAGAACAGTTCGCCGCACATAGGAGGTATCCAGTGCCGAGCGTGCCCAAACTCGATCGTTGGAGACGAGTCAGGAAGTGGGCAACATTGGCGGGGCAGTCACACTCTCCGAGTGGGAAGTGTCCGTCATCGGCGTGTCTTGATTCTCGCTGGGATCGAACCCCTCGGCGATGAGGGTGATGGTGAAGACGGAGACTCCGGTGGCTGCTGCGATTTTGGTGCGTAGGCGGGTGGGTTCGTGCTTGATGGGCAGGCTGGCGGCGATCGCGGGCATGTGACGTTCCTTATCGGGTTGTACTGGACGGTTCAACTTTCAGGCTCAATTAGTCGTCCATGATTCGATGTGATTCATTGCATGCGACAGCCTCCCGACGTAAAGGTTGGAGGTCGGACGTATTGATGCCGAGATGTACCGCACTGCCGGGTCGTACGCTGGACAGACGGATCAGTTTCGCACACAGGGAGTCTGGTCCAGCACGTACGTGGACCAGCGCTCCGCTCCCGGGGTTCTCCACGGCGGTGACCGAGGCCGGAGTTGGGCTCTACTACAGCACAGAGCGATAGATCCGGGTGAACACCGACGGTCACGCTCCGATCGACGACGACGCTGGCGGCCGAGATGGCAAGCGGCACCGACAAATCGTGCGCCTGCACGTACAGTTCACCCCTCGGCTGACCACGTCGGCCTCCGCGGCTAGCAGCGGCAGCTTCGGGCTGCATCGTTAAAGAGGTTCAGCGGCGGCACACCGAGGAAGCTGGCTACGAAGGTGGACCGCGGGGTGTCGTAGCGCTAGGTCGGAGTGCCTACCTGCTCCACGCGCCCGTCGTTCATCAGCATGATTCGAGAAGCTATCGTCATGGCCCAGCCCTGTTATGGATGTCATACAAAAAATGTGGTGCCGATCAGGCGGTGCAGTTCGATGAGCTCGGTACGCGTCGCACGCAGTTTCGCTGCCGGATTAGACAGGGGTTCATCCATCAGGAACGCACCCGTATCTCGAACCATGGCTCGTGCCAACGCAACTCGCTGACGCTGGCCACCGGACAGTTCGGCTGGACACCGTTCCAGCAGCGGGGTCAGACTGAGGATCGACGCCACGTCCGTGGCACTGTCAGGGACGGATCGTCGCGAGTGTCTACGAGTGAGCAACGGAAATCCGATGTTTTTGGCGACGGTCAGATGCGGGTGCAGCGCATAACTCTGAAAGACCATTGCAAGACCTCGTTGACGGGGGATATCGAGGTGATGTCGTTGTCGTCGAGCACAATCTGTCCCGACGTCGGCGGGTCAGCCCGAGCACCATACGGAGGAGGGTGGACTTGCCGCATCTGCTCGGCCCGAGAAGGACCATGATTCGCCGTCGGCGATATCGGGACCCGCGTCGTGAATTGCATGGGCGGTGCCGAATTTCTTCGACACCGATCCGAACGGTATTCGACTCGCTATGTATCTCCTTGCCGTGCATATGATCGGCGGAGACATGGCAACACGCCGTTGCGTACTCAAGCTGAATACCAGTTGCCGGAATCCCGCGCTAGGGGCAATACGGAAGCGGGGACCTGGGCCGAGAGGATCTTCGGCTGCGCTCGATCGACGCCACGCGAACGCCGGTAATCCTTGATCCCGGCGTCTGTCTAGCCAGGATGGGCGAAGACTGTCGCTGTCCATCGAAAGTGGCCGTGTCCTAGAGTAATTCGCGTTCCGAGTTTACGACCTTCGAGTGACTTCGGGTAGGGCCATCGCCCAAACCGACATTTCTCCGAGCGGTCTGAACTTCGACGGCGCACCCCCATGTGGGTGATCTGCGCAGTGGCGTTCATCGTGTACCTCGACACTAGCGTTGCTCGGGTGGCGATTCCGGCCACCGCAAAACGGCTGGGCGGGCTTACGACATGGTCATCCTGCACACTTTCGTCTCCGACGAGACCGTTGTGCTGTCGGTACAACCGGTTCGTGCTGCAGTCGAACGGGCGGGCCGCGACTCGAACAGCGTGAAGGTCTGGGCCGTGCTTTGTCACCCTGTGCGGCGAGATCGACGAGCAGACGATTCTGAATAAAACCTTTGGTCGTATAGCTACCTACCTGCAGGTAGGTGGCGACATGCTGGTCTCGACAAATCGACGGGGTCCACCCCGACTCGAAGCATTCCGTGATTTTGTGTTTGAGGGCGGATTGGTGTTCCTTCACGTGACCTGGGTTCAGTCGCACACTGCTTCTTGGAGCGTCTCGGATCGGGAGGATATTCCTGTTCTGCGCTCGCCTTCAACACTTCGAGCAGCGTGTGGACTTTGGCAGATCAGGGCGTGTCCGCGATGCGAACACTTGTGCATATTGTGAACAACTCAGTAGACTGATGATCGTCCAAACTCGGAAATATCCTTCCGGCCGAGTTCGTCATGAAACGGATAGGGCAAATGACCGATTCGTACGTGTATTCCGCTGTGCGCACCCCGTTCGGCAAGCTCAATGGCATCTACGCGGGCGTCCGCCCAGATGACCTGGCGGTTGCGGCATTAAAGGGCGTACTGGACAAGGTGCCAGTATTCGATTCCGCCGCGATTGACGACGTGGTCTGGGGAAGTGCCAATGGTGCGGGCGAAGAGAACCGCAATGTGGCACGGATGGCAGTACTTTTAGCTGGTCTACCCACGAGTATTCCCGGTACTACGATCAATCGGCTGTGTGGGTCAAGTCTGGACGCAATCATGTCAGCTTCGCGGATGGTCGAAACAGGTGACGCCGATGTAGTTATTGCTGGGGGCGTCGAATCGATGACTCGGGCGCCGTGGGTGCTACCGAAACCCTCACGCGCATTCCCCACCTCAGATACCACTGCCGTCTCAACTACCCTAGGGTGGCGGTTGATCAACAAGCGTATGCCGAAGGAATGGACAGTCTCACTCGGTGAATGCAATGAGCAGCTATCCGCACACTTCTCGATATCACGTCAACGACAAGACTCATTCGCAGTGAGATCTCATCGTCTGGCAGATGCCGCGTGGGCGAGTGGGTTTTATGACGATCTCGTAGTCTCGGTGGATGGGGTCGTGCGTGCCCGCGATGAGAGCATTCGCCCCGACACAACGATCGACAAACTCGCTGCGCTGCCCACAGTGTTTCGCCCGGACGGGACGATAACTGCCGGAAACGCGTCCCCGCTTAACGATGGCGCGTCCGCATTGATCATCGGTTCAACGGCGGCGTCGACCATCCTGGGACAAGATCCCTTGGCGCGCATCGCCGGACGCGGAATCAACGCTCTAGAGCCGCAGATGTTCGGCTTCGCTCCAGTCGTAGCCGCTGAGCGTGCACTAAGAAAGGCCGGAATTGGCTGGGATGACGTCAGTGCTGTCGAACTGAATGAAGCTTTCGCTGCGCAATCCATTGCGTGCGCAGATGCGTGGAGAATCGATCCTGACATTATCAACACCCGAGGTGGGGCCATCGCCATCGGACATCCACTGGGGGCCTCGGGCGGCCGCCTAGTCGGAACGCTTGCACATGTACTCCGAGAGCAAAACCGACGGTGGGGCGTGGCTGCGATATGCATCGGTGTAGGCCAAGCGCTCGCGATGGTGTTGGAGAATCCTCAAGCTAAACAATAGGACCCGCCGACTAAGTGTATGAGGCGCGGACGTTGGTGACGCGGTGCCGGCGGTAAGCGGCGGGTGGTCGTCCTCCGCGTGTTGAATGCGGTCGGTGGTAATTGTAGTGAACATTCCAGA
>NZ_CAIJDS010000103.1:0-8454 GCF_903819475.1 Rhodococcus sp. UFZ-B548 | reverse complement strand
ACACGCCCACAGTTTCAGGACGAGTGGTCGTACACCACTCTGCTGGACTCAACCGTCATGTGAGCGGCCCCGAGTCTGTTCAGATCTTCTTCAGGCGGCCGTTCTCAGGATCGGGCGGCCGCGCCCGGCACCGGGCAGGCATCGACGGCCTCGGCGACGACCTGGGGAACCGTCGGGGGCGAAGGACGCACGCCCGCTTCCCAATCAGTGCCTACGAGAATGCTCGACGCGCCGAGTGCTTCGTTTTCGTCCGGTGTGAATGCCCTTGCTCGACTGAGGAATCTGAATCCTTCAGGAGACTCCAGGCTGAATCCACTGCCGCGGCCGGGCACGACGTCCAGCACCAACTGGGTGTGCTTCCAGGCTTCGAACTGTGATCCGGAAATCCAGACCTGTACAGCGTCGGTTCCGGTGGGAAGGTCTTCGGGAATCTCTCCGACCGCAAGTCGGAGATCGACGATTCCGAGTAGTACGTCACGGTCCCCGACGATGAATTCGCCTGAGGGATAACACATCGGGGCCGAGCCGTCGCAGCATCCGCCGGATTGATGCATCATCAGTTCGCCGTGAGTCCCGCTGAGGCGGCGTAGCAGGTCAGCCGCCCCAGCGGTGGTCACCAACCGGGGTGGAACGGCGCCGGTATCGGGTGTGTCCGTGGCGCTCATTCCAACCTCCGTGTGTTTGTGCAGGTTTCGCGTGTTGCAGTCCCTCGCACCGGCACCCGCAGCGAGGGGCTCACGGGTGCCGGTGGGTCGATCAGAAGAAGCCCTGAGCCTTCTGGGCGTAGCTGACCAGGAGGTTCTTGGTCTGCTGGTAGTGCGAGAGCATCATCAGGTGGTTCTCGCGGCCGATGCCGGACTGCTTGTATCCACCGAAAGCGGCGTGTGCCGGGTACTGGTGGTACGTGTTGGTCCAGACGCGACCGGCCTGGATGTCGCGGCCTGCGCGGTACGCAACTCCGCCGTCGCGGGACCAGACACCGGCGCCCAAACCGTAGAGCGTGTCGTTGGCGATTTCGATGGCCTCGTCGTAGTCCTTGAACGAGGTGACCGAGACGACGGGTCCGAAGATCTCTTCCTGGAAGATGCGCATCTTGTTGTTGCCGGTGAACACCGTCGGCTGGACGTAGTAGCCGCCGGACAGGTCTCCGCCGAGTTCGGCCCGCTCACCACCAGTGATGACCTTGGCGCCTTCGGCCTTGCCGATCTCGATGTACGAGAGGATCTTCTCGAGCTGATCGTTGCTGGCCTGGGCACCGATCATGGTGTCGGTGTCGAGCGGATCCCCTTGGCGCACAGCCTTGGTGCGAATGGCGGCCATCGCGAGGAACTCGTCGAAGATGTCTTCCTGGATCAGCGAACGTGACGGGCAGGTGCAAACCTCGCCCTGGTTGAGGGCGAACATCGTGAAGCCCTCGAGTGCCTTGTCCTGGTAGTCGTCGTTGGAGGCGAGGACGTCGGAGAAGAAGATGTTGGGGCTCTTGCCACCGAGTTCGAGGGTCACGGGGATGAGGTTCTGCGACGCGTACTGCATGATCAGGCGACCTGTGGTGGTTTCACCGGTGAACGCGATCTTCTTGATACGCGGGCTCGACGCGAGCGGCTTTCCGGCCTCGACGCCGAAGCCGTTGACGATGTTGAGCACACCGGCAGGCAGCAGGTCACCGATGATGCCGATGAGGTGCAGGATCGAGACGGGTGTCTGCTCGGCAGGCTTGAGCACGATGGCATTGCCGGCAGCAAGGGCGGGTGCGAGCTTCCACACGGCCATGAGGATCGGGAAGTTCCACGGAATGATCTGGCCGACTACGCCGAGCGGCTCGTGGAAGTGGTACGCCACGGTGTCGGAGTTGATCTCCGAAAGCGAACCTTCCTGTGCGCGAATAGCTCCCGCGAAGTAGCGGAAGTGATCGATGGCGAGCGGAATGTCGGCGTTGAGGGTCTCGCGGATCGGCTTGCCGTTGTCCCACGACTCGGCGAGTGCGATGGATTCGAGGTTCTCCTCCATACGATCAGCGATCTTGTTCAAGATGATCGCGCGCTCGGCGACCGAGGTCTTGCCCCAGGCCGGAGCTGCTGCGTGCGCTGCGTCGAGAGCGAGCTCGATGTCTTCTGCGGTGGAACGAGCCACATCACAGAAATTCTGTCCGGTCACCGGTGTCGGGTTCTCGAAGTACTGACCCTTGACCGGAGCAACCCATTCGTTGCCGATCCAGTTGTCGTATCGAGACTGGAAGGACATGATCGCGTCGGCGGTACCTGGGCGGGCGTACACGGTCATTGCAAGCTCCTATGTAAACGTGATCTTCCTGGGCGCACCCACCAAATCGGTGACTGCAATCCCACCCCCCGGTGGGGTGTGATTCACAACACTAGGAGTTGCAACGTTGCAAGTACGTTGCGTGCGAGAAACGCAGATGATTCTCAGATGCCCAATTGGCGGTCGAGGAGATCAATTCTTGCCTGGACCTGCGAATACAGCGGAGATTGAGGATCCAACGTGGACAGGTAGGCCTCCCACACGACGGAGTCTTCGCGCCCGTGTACGGACGTGGTCCACCGGGCCAGAAGGTTGGCGTCACCTCCACGCAGCAGAGCCGCCTGAACCCTGGTGCGTAGTTCTTCCCGCACCTCTTCGATTCCCGGGGAGGCCGAGCCTGCCAGTACCGGGCCCGAATACAGTTTCATCGCCGTCGCCGCGTCTCCGCGATCCAACGCTGCCCGCACGTCGCCGACGTCTGTCGTGAACTCCGTGATGATCCGATAAGGACGCGAAGCGAGCCGGTCGGCGCCGAAAACCTTACGAAGCCGCGACATTTCCGCGCGAATGGTCACTGCGTCGAGCTCCCCCTCGTCGAGCAGGACCGCAAGGTGGTCGGAGCTGAGACCCTCCGGATGTTCGGAGAGCAGAAGGAGAATCTCGGCGTGACGCTGCGAAATCGGGATGCGGTCACCGCCGCGAACCAGCGTCGGCCGGCCGGCACCGAATGTTTCGAGGCGCGGAGCCGTGGCGCTGAGCGGGATAGGCGAGTTCAAGAGGTGGAATCGCAATTCCGATTCGGCGGCCGCAACAGTTGCACGGATCAGCGACAGCACTTCGGGAACCGCGACCCTGGGACCACCGGTGATGTCGATGGCACCAAGGATTTGCCCAGTGGTGGGATCGTGGACGGGTGCGGCCGAACAACTCCAGTCGTGCACGGTTCGGTTGAAATGCTCGGATCCGAAAATCTGTACGGAGTGATCGAGAGCAAGCGCCGTTCCCGGCGCATTGGTGCCGACACGATCTTCGCTCCAGTCGGCGCCTTCGACGAAGTTCATGGACAACGCCTTGTCCTTGGCCGAGTTGTCACCCTCCACCCAGAGCAGTCGACCGTGTGCGTCACTGATCGCGATCAGCAATCCGGTCTCGGCAGCATCTTCCACCAGGAGTTTCCGAATCACCGGACGGATCAATGACATGGGATGCGCGGACCGATATTTTTCGAGTTCCAACCCCTCGAGCATCTCAGGATTGCCGACAACATCGGGATTTACTCCCTTGTTGCGGCTCCGCATCCAGGACTCGAGCACGACCGAACGGACATGGGAGTCGTCGGTCAGCCCTTGGCCGGGCACGCCGCGGGCATCGATGAACGACTGATGGGCAGACGAAAGTCGCCGCGCGAGTAACGCGACGTCATCGCCTGGCCTGACCGCCACCCACGGGTTGCCGGACACAGCCTGTTCACGTGCCATATTTTGCGTTCCTCCGCTCCGTGGACCACTGTAACGCCGATCACAGCCCGTAGGCGAGAACGACCATTCGGTATGACTGTCGACCTAGCCTGCCGCCACTCGCGGTCACTCGTCACCGAGCAGGATGGCGCTTGCTCGTTCCGCGACCATTACCGCGGTCGCGTGTGGGCCGCGGGTCGGGATCGTCGGCAGGATTGACGTGTCAACAATACTGAGTCCTTGCGCGCCGATCACACGGCACCGATCATCGACGACTGCGAACGGGTCCGATTCGGCGCCCATCACGCAGCTACCGGACATGTGCAAGGACGTACCGAGGCGAGATTCGACCCACTCGTCGGTGTACTCCACGACGGGGCGATCGATCAACCCGGTCTCGGCGATCGACTCGAGAAGGTTCTCGGCGATCTGCATTCCTTCCCGATTGGCTGCTCGATCGTGCGTCGACGCGACGTAGTTGTATCGAATACGCGGTGCCCCAGCGGGATCCCCCGATGCCAGTTCGATGCTCCCACGACTGCGCGGCGCCATGAGGACCACCCCGACGCCGTGATCCATGCGAGGCACACCGGGAACCAAGTCTGTGAAAGATGCGGTGTACGGGCGGATTTCAAGCTCGGCGAGATTGAGTGCAGTCTCCAGCACCGGTGTCTGCGAGCGAATCGCACGAGGCGTCGAAAAATGGTACGGCAGCAGCACTTCCGGATGGTCGACGAAGTTCTGGCCGACGCCATGTCGATCGAGAATGACGGAAACTCCTTGCTCTGCAAGTTGTTCCGCCGGACCAACACCGGAATTCAAGAGAATGTGCGGCGTCGCCACCGCACCCGAACACACGATCACGTGGTCGGCATGAATGCGTCGGACGTTGCCGTCGTCGAGAACGTCGACGCCGACCGCACGGGTTCCCGAGAATACGATGCGAATGACGTTCACTCCGGATTCCACCCGCAAATTCGGGCGGTGCAACGCCGGCATCAGATACCCGATCGCAGTACTGATCCGACGATGATCCGCCACGTTCAGTGGCACTCGGCCGACGCCGAACGAGTCCGGCGCATTCTTGTCGACGTCGTCGGGAAAACCTGCTCCGAGCGCTGCCGCATGAAACTCACCGCTCAGTGGATGCAGTTGGTCCCACGCTCGACGCTCGACCGGGATCGGACCGGCGGTCCCGTGGAACTCGCTCTCGAAATCACGATCCGTCTCAGACTTCTTGAAGTACGGCAAGACGTCGTCGTATCGCCAAGCACTCGGCCAGTTCTCGAAATCTGCGCGGGTCGCGCGCATGAAGTATGCACCGTTGACGGCCCCGGACCCACCGAGTGTCCGCCCGCGCGCAATCGTGGACGCCCGACGCGGTGTCAGTTCGACCGGATACGTCCACGTGTATTCGCTCGCAGGTCCGACCGGCAGTCGGTACGGATCACCCAGGACGTCCGGAAGTTCGAGCGCCGAACGATATCCGCTTCCCGATTCGAGGAGCATCACCGTGGCGGATGGATCTTCACTGAGCCTGGCTGCGACGACGCAGCCACACGTGCCACCACCGACAACCAGGAAATCTGCGTAGTCGGCTTCTGTCACTTGGTGATTCGAGGTTTCAGCGCCGCCCAGTCGCGAGCGTCGAACGCGCCCCGCCAGAGTCCGGCCCCATACGCGATGTCGTCTGCTCGTTTGAAGAAGACGTACCGAACCGGACCCAGCCCGCCTGGCTCACGGTGGCGATACCAGTCCACCAAACCTTCGGTGACTGCCGCAGCGACGGCCAGTCGCCGAATTCGACGGGAAGCGATCACCGCCAGAAGCGTCACCGGCCAGTAGTGACGACACATCGCCGAGGCGAGTTGCCAGAATCCTCCGACAAACCCCTGCGCAGTGAGGATCGCTGCGATCCGGGTGGGCTGACTCAGCCCGTTGAACATCTTTCGCAGGCGATACACCGTGAAGAGCAGAGCGCCCAGCGCACTCGCAAGACCGGAACGGGTCAGTGTTGCGGCGGCGATGCACGCGAAGAGCGTCGAGAACGACATCGCCATCGGCGGAACCGAACCCTCGTGTCTTGCAGCCAACGGCGCCGCGCCCGTGCCGTAGAACGCTCTCCTGGCGAACCACTTGTCGAACTGAACTCGATGATCGTGGGCGACATGCGCAACCGGTTCGTACCTCAGTCGCCAACCCGCAGCCTGCAGTCGCCAGCAGAAATCGACGTCCTCGGCCACTTCGAGACTCTCGTCGAAACCGTTGCATTCGAGTGCCACGTCGCGCCGGACGATCACGGCCGCGCTGGGAACATAGGCGACCGGACTTCCCGACTTCACCGCAGCTTCTTTGCGTCCGAGGTCGAGAGACGATCGCATGTTCTCGTACCGCGCCAGCGCCGTCCCGTACGGATCGAGGGCGACGATGCGGGGCGCAACAAGGGCAACCCCTGGATCGCTGAAGTGGCCCAACATCAACTCGAGCCAACCGGCACGCGGTATGACGTCTGAGTCGAGGAAAGCTACGAAACGTGTTTGGGCCGAACGCAATCCCGAGTTTCTCGCTGCCGAGGGTCCGCGGGCGCTCTCGTGCCGCACCACTGTGATGGTTCCGGTGCCCGGGCAGGCGCGACGGGGCTCCACCGGCACTTCCGAACCGTCGTCGACAACGATGACGGTCAGATCCTTGAGGACGGGCAGTAGGCGTTCGACGCCGGCCTGGTTGTCCTTGACCGGAATCACGACGGTGACATCTGCAGCAGACGGTGTCGACATCGGACGAGGATTCGCGACGCCTGAATCGAGAAGGTGACGAGCAACCGCAGCGCTCTGCTGGTCGACCACCTCGAGGAAGCCGTCACCGATCATCGCCGCAGCCGTCGGAGCCAGCTTGAGCATCCGTGTCGGAGAGCCGCCGATGAGCACCCGGCCGCCCGAGTACGTGCGCACCTTGGGGTCCAACCGAATGCCGAAGCCGTCGGGGAGTCTTGCTGGTCGCATCAGATGATCGTAAGGGACGTAGCCCGTCGTGCTGCAACTCGTCGCAGCCTCGAAAGCCGTCGCAGGTGGACCGTCCGCCCCCACTCGGTCGTGGTCGTCACCGAAGCCTCCCATCTGGACCAGGCTCCCACCGGGCCAGTCCATCCGTCACGCGTCCTACCAACTCACCGAAGATGTATGCGCCGTCTTCGGCGGTAGCCCCGACTGGATTGCCGAGAACGCCGTTTTGCGACACAGCGACCATACCGCCCGAACGCATTCCTGGCATCAGGTCCGCGATAGGAGACAAATTTCCTGTCTCAGCAAGGCTCATGTGCACCAAATCGGGCGAAAGGTGCAGCAATAGGCTCGTTTCAGTGTGCCCCGCGTGCGCATCGGCACCCGCAACAGCGCACGGCACCCAAGCGGCGTCACGTCCCTCGTATCGAAGAAGTGCCACAGCTTTGGCCAGCGCGGGACCGTTTCCGCCGTGGCCGTTGACGAACAGCACCCGCTTCGTCCACCTGAACGCCGACCTTCCGTATTCAACGACGAGGGTTTCCATAGCCTCGGCACCGATCGAAATCGTGCCGGCAAACCCTTCGTGTTCGCCGCTCGCCCCGTATTCGATGGCCGGGGCCACGACAACGTCGGGCAGAGCCTGTGCGACTGCTCTCGCGATCCGAGTGTCGGTATCGAGAGGCAGGTGCGGTCCGTGTTGTTCGAAAGAACCGACCGGGACCACGACGGTGAGCGCAGTGCCTTCGAGCGCAGGACTCGGGATGGCAGCAAGGTCACGCGGAGAACTCATCCCTCGATGGTATTGGTGCCGGCCCCTCCCACCGCAACACAGCATGCGGATACACCGGGGCATGGTTGTGCCCCGGTGTATGAGTTTTCAGTTGTCGCGGTTCACGCCGCGGTGGGCGGACTGTTCCCGCCGATCGGATGCTGATACGGATCGATCGACATGGGCGGATAGAACACCGTCTTCCGATCCGGGCCGATCTCCACTCGCCACTCGGTGTGGTGCATCGTCCGGTGGTGATGCCCGCACAACAAGATCAGATTGTCGAGATCCGTTGGGCCACCGTCATTCCAATGAACAATATGGTGAGCATCGCACCACCCCGACGGCGTCCCGCACCCCGGAAATGCGCACCCACCATCCCGAACCGCAAGAGCACTTCGCTGCGGAACTGTCGCCGTTCTTACTTCCTTGCCGCAATCGAGCGGAACACCATTCTCATCCAACAAAATTCGCGTCACGGTGCAGTCGCAGGCCAACATCCGGGCGGTATCGAGACTGATCGGCCCCACCCAATCCGTCCACGCGAACCCGAGTTCCTCCGTCGACGGCAGGAGGTCTTTCAACGCTTGCAGGTCCGTCATGTCTTTCGCCGATGCTGTGACCGTGATGTGCGGTTTCACTCCACCCTCGATCGGACCCAACCCCGCCCGCTCATACCGGCGCAACAACTCGCAAAACCCGTCCGCACGCCGTAATGCCGGAGTACGCGTGTCTTTCACGCCGTCGTTCTCCGGTGTCGGAGCGGACAGGCTCGACAGCAACGTGATCAGACGGGCCCCGTTCATCGCATCCAAATCACCCTTGACTGTGACCCGCCCGTACAAGCCTTTCGAAGCGTAGAACTCATTCCGCTCAGAGTCTTCCCCGACCGGAACACCGTCCTCACGGTTTCCGTACTGCTTCTCGATCCGCCGAATCGCCGCCCGCACCGCATCACAATCCGCGA
>NZ_CAIJDS010000102.1:0-8517 GCF_903819475.1 Rhodococcus sp. UFZ-B548 | reverse complement strand
GCCTTTCTTTATATCCGACTCAGGGTTTCGAAGCGCTCACCGTGAAAGCGCGAGGTTAACCTTTCCGCCGTGCCGGCAGAGGTCGACGCGATCGTCCTGGCCGGAAGTGTCGACACCGGATCATTCGGGGACCTCGGCAAACTCTCCCTCCACGTACTCGACGCATCCGGCTCCCCCATCGCCGAATACGTCACCGCCGATGCGAGAACGGAAACGGCGTTCGTCTTCGGAGAGATCTACCGCAGAAACGGGCTCTGGAAACTACGGGCGATCGGTCAAGGCTGGTCATCCGGCCTGGCCGGATTGGCGGAAGATTTCGGCGTCGACGTCGGCGACGATGCCGACACCGAGACCGCGACCGAGACCGACGAGTCCATAACTGTGGCAATAGAAATAGACGACCCCACAGCTACGCCCACCCCCGCAGTTCCACCCGTCGTCGTCGAGGTAACCACCGCCGACGAAGCCGCAGTCCACCAACCCGCTACACCAGCTGTTTCGGTCACTCCGGCCGCACCAGCGACCCCCGCATCGAAGCCGGCGCGTCCACGCGGGGTACGCACCGCGAAACCCGTTCCGAAGAAAGCGCCACTGCCCGAATTCAAACTCGCAGAAGCCGACACCTGGCAACCAGCACGCTTGTTCTCCGTGATCGGAGTCGGATCCGGCGAAGAACAAGAACGCCGCACCACCTCGGCGCTGGTGTCGACCATGCAAACCGTTCCACTGTTCGCGCGCGCAATCACCTCCCGAGCAGGCGCGCCCGCCGGATCGTTCGAGGGATACGTCGAAGTCCCGTACACCAAAGGCGAATCCCGAGTAATCCCCGACGCGGTCTGGAAGGTCTCCCGCGGCGCTCGCCTGTGGACCGGGATCCTCGAAGTGAAAACCGGAGCGGGCAAACACTCCCGCGAACAACTCGAAAACTATCTCGATATTGCGAAGAAGAACAAGTACGACGTGGTCATCAGTTTGTCCAACGACCTCCCCGCCGGAGCCGGCGAACTGCCGGTAGAGGTGGACAAACGCAAACTCACCAAAGTCGCACTACGCCATCTGTCCTGGGCTGAGATCATTCACGAAGCTCGAATGGTTCTCTCCCACGGCGGAATCGACAACCCACTCCAGGCTTGGATCCTGCACGAATTCCTCCGGTACATCGAACACCCGAAATCAGGGGCATCGGAGTTCGTCGACATGGGACGGCACTGGGTGGCGATTCGCGATGCGATCAGCGCCGGAACCCTGCGATCCGGCGACCCCAAGGCAGCCTCGATCGCGGACTCCTGGATCGCGCTCGCCCGCAATCTCGCCTTGCGCTTCACTGCCGAATTAGGGGTCAGCGTCAAACACGTCTTGCCACGCCGCGCGGTGAACGACGCCATTTACCGCACCGAACTCACCGTCGAGGAACTGGCGAACGATGGCACGTTCACTGCTGCACTTCGAATCCCGGACGCCGCAGGCGAACTCAGAATTGTCGCGGATATGCGAACCAACAAAGTCACCTGCCGCACCGTAGTCACCGCTCCCGACGAAGGCACCGCCGGCAAACGCGTGACGTGGATGCTGCGTCAACTCAAGAACGCTCCCGCAGATCTGTTGATCGAAGCCACATTCACAGGCCCGACCTCCTCAACCTGCGAACCGCACGCCGATGTCCGCACGACACCACGCATTCTCACCGACAGTCAAAGCGGGCAGCTCAACTCCTTCAGCCTGATGCAAACCTTCACCCTCGGCGGCAAACGAGCCGGCACCGCAGCAAGTTTCATCGGCAGCGTCACCCAATCCGCGGAACGCTTCTACGCCGAAGTAATCCAACCTCTGCGCGAATGGGTTCCCGCCGCTCCCAAAGGTTCTGATCTCCAGCGCGAAGAACACATCGACGACGAAGAGCTGTAACAACACGGCCCTTTGTGCGGCCACGCGCGAAACTGCGTGTGGCCGCATCGAACAGGACGTATACGAAGAACTCGGCTATCCGGAAAACTTTCAACGCCTCCCGAACACACCTCTGCGCAACCAACTACAGGTTCGCCGTATCGCCTCCGCAGCATTCACCGACGCCCAGAGACAACGCGTACGAGACCTCAATACCGCCCTCACCCCCAGCACCGACGAAAACGAAACCCACCCGGCATAAGGACCGGGCCGCCCCAAGATTCGTCACCCCTGCCGGTCGTCACCCCTTGCGGCATGAAGTTCAAGCCGAAGCGGGTGGACCTACGAAAGGTAACTCCTACTCGATCCGCGACGCATAGTCGATCTGCGAATGCCGGCTACGCCGGTTGCAGAAGATTTCGATGTAACCGACGATCGCGTTCGCCAGATCCGAGCAGGGTCAGCCGCTTCTTCCTGTTCAGTAGTTCGATCCCTGTCTACGACCAGAACGCTTCCATCGTCGCGTTGATGCTCCTGCAGTGGTGAAACGTCGGATGCCTGCGCAGGAACTCGTCAACCTTCTTCGCCTGCAATCCTGCTCTATGTCGATGTCGCACAGAATTTGGCGAATCGTTTTCTTGCACTGCCACATTGGTCGATCACGTGAGCCCTGACGTCGGATTGACCAATCCGGTTCACACACCACTGCGAGCGTCCATACATGCTTTCATGCGCGCATCTACGCACGCAACCACAGATGCACGCGGGCCGTGAATCAGTTCGCCGGAAGGCAGCCGCGCGGCGACTCGGGCGAACAAAGCCTCCCCTCTCCCTGCACCCGCGGAAGCACTTTTCGGGCTATCTCCTATCCGTGCGGACCCTGCGCCGGAAAGCGTGACACCCCTCGCCCGCGCGTGGGCACGGAATGCGAGCATGCCCTGGAGGTCGCGATTTCAGTGGAAACGCTGGTGGTAGGTGAGATCGTCCAGGATCGCGCCGGCACACCGATTGATTCGTGCCTCCAAAACTTCTCGCGGCGTTCCTGCGTCATCGGTTCGTCCATCATGTTCTCTGATTCGTCATCGGCAGGGTCGCCGATAAAGTACTCGATCCTAGTCAGGACGGGAAAGCTTACCGAGCAACCACGCTGCTGCCTCCGGATCGTCACTTCGGTCGTTGCTTCACACTCCGGATCCTAACGACGCAGGGCCAACTCCATGCGCTCCTCACGCCACCGCGCCGCATCGAACCACCCCTGCGACGCTCTCCTCGCGCCCTAGAGAGCCGTAGAGAACGCAACAACCGCCCTCACCACACCACCAGCAGCAGAACAAATAGATCGACTTTCGAGATCGACATCTCATCCGTTCGACAAAGTCGGCCGCGTATCCGACTACCGTTCCCCCATGGGCACCACCTTCCACGGACCCAACCCGTGGCCACACATCACCCGAGCGATCCGCACACGAGGCCCACGCCGCGCAGCGATCGCCTACCTCGGCCAGGATTCTCCCGAACTACTTCCTCTGCGAGCCGGAGACATCCTCGTCGTCAACGCCTCCAAAGCAGCGATCCGAGCACACGCCACCTCCCCCGCTGCCCTCGCCCACTACCTCGGCAAAGGCGTCCGGGTCCTGTCCTCCCCAACCCTGCATGCGAAAGTAATCGCCACGAACCGGCGAGCAGTGATCGGATCCGCGAACGCAACCATCAACTCCACCTACTCTGACGACGCCGTCATCATCACCGACGATCCCGATATCATCACCTCGGTGCGCACGTTCATCGACGGCCTCGACGACATCACCGAAGTCGACCACACCTTCATCGACCACGCCACCGCCGAATGGGCGATCGGCCGCGCCGTACCCATCCCCGGCGTCACCGGGCGAATCCACAACCCCGACAACGACTTCCTCCCCACACCCACCGCCCGAATGTTCGTCAAACACGTCGTCGACTACCAACCCAGCCCCACCGAACTACACCTGATACGCGAGCAGCAGCCACGGAAACCGACCACCTCGGGACCGGTAGCGAAGTACCAACTCCAAACACTGCGCCTGGGCAAACCCAGCACCATCACATCCGGCGACGTGATCATCCTCGTCTCATCCGACCAAGAATGGATCTACCCGCCGGCCCTCGTGACCGCCGAACCCGTCCGCATCCCGCGGTCCGGCGGCGCGGTGATGGTTTTCCTGCGAATCCGCACCGACCTACCCCCACTACCCCTCCACATCGCCGAGAAGCATCTCGCCGATCTCGGACACGCCGGTCCACGGCTGCGGGCCGACCACTACGTCCGCGCTGTGTCCATCAGGACTGCACTACTCGAGCTGTGGAACCTCTGACCAACTGAGCACATCCCGTCGATGCGATTTCGCCACCGCCGGTCACCTGCATCCGCCGGAGCCGTCAGGTTGCGGCGCGCATTGGTTGGTTCCCGTGCAAGCGCCACATCGTTAGCGGCACCACGGCCCGGGGTATCGTCTCAGGCCAGGCGCACGAGGTGGCATACACGAACGCGACCAACCCGATGCCGCGAACACCTGCAGCACGTGCCCCGGACGGACACCGATCGAACCGGAATACGAAATCACCCGAAGGAACCATGGCAACCGACTACGACGCACCACGACGCACCGAAGCCGACGAAGTAACAGACGATTCGTTGGCCCAATTGACCACCGGACGCAACGAAACCCAATCCGCCGTCGTCGACATCGACGAACCCGACGCAGCGGAATCCTTCGACCTTCCCGGATCGGACCTCTCCGGTGAGGAATTCACGGTACGAGTACTACCGAAGCAGACGGACGAGTTCACCTGCATCAGTTGTTTCCTCGTCCACCACCGCAGCCGCCGCGCAGACCCCACCTCGGATCACTTGCTCTGTCGGGACTGCGCGGGCTGAGCAGCAAAAGGACTTTTCACACCCCAGACCGGATCGAAACCTGGTAGCCCCGTTCCCTGATGGAAGGGATGTCGTGACTGTCCCGCCGTGCGGGATCGAGAGATGGTCACCTTGCCATGTTGACCAGAACACCACATCGTGCCCGATTTTCCACTCGGACTACGGTTTTCGAAGACGCTACAGGCCGTCGTGACGAGATCAAGATCAAGATGAATGCAGCCGAAGAAGATCAGGTGGCCCACCGGCGTGAATGTGAGTGTCAGTCCGGTGGGCCGTGCGCGCCCGAGCCGGCAAAGGTGAACGCGCATCCATGATGGTACGTCGCGAGATCCGCCCGGACTCCATGGCTCGGACGGTTCGCGTTGCCTTCGTCGATGTTTTTTGGCAGTCCATCCACAGGGTTCGAGGGTCGCCTGTCGCGTAGATCAGGTGACCTGCGCCCGTCCGAGCGTCGCGCATAGTGTCCGCAGCCTGCACATCGCCCAGAAGAAATTTGAGGTCCTCGAGTAGGTGTGACTCGGCGCAAACTGGTACTACGAGACGTGATCCCGTACGTTTTCTTTTCGGCGCCGCCGCATTCCCGACCCGAACCCGGGTTGTGGCGCCCGGCCCCGCCGATGCGACATCCCCCCAGACTGTCGGCGGGGGCCACAGGGTTTACGCACTGCTTCCACCCCGGCTTCACGGTGCGCACGCCTCACCGAAATGAGCACATTCGCGTGAACTCTTGTCACCGCAAACACTCGCTCGTCTCGACGACCACAGCAGGTGCCGAAGACCCTCACCCACAGGACATGACAGATCACCGGGCAACGCGATCAGCGCCCCTCTGACGAGATCCGCCCCATTTCGGTGACTGCAAGCAACCCCGCTTCGGGCGACCGCCGATCGCGGCACGGCAACCGAGGCCGGTCCCCGAGGCGAGCATGCGAAGCAGGAACGACGATGCTCCACGGCTAACGCGACGAAACCGCGCTCCGTGGCAAGCCCTGGCCAAAGCCTCCTGGGAGGAATACCGTATGCAGTGCGGAGCGGTGAGCGCGAAGGGGTTAGCTCAATCCGAGACGCACACATGGCCCGCCCACCGGCTGTGCACTCGCCGGGGGTGGGCCCTCTGCCGCACGAGGTGGGAATGTCGGGCGATCACCGGTCATCACTTACACGGTGAAGTCAGCGCTCTTCGTCAGTGAAACGAAAAGTATTCGGCTGCGGGGTTTCGCGTTCTCGACACGCGAGTACGAAATTCGCCGACACGGGCGGACCCTTCGGTGAAACGCTCGACTTACGTTGTGCACCAGGGGGATACGATTCAACCCTCACGTAGTCGAAGTGCAGATGCACTCAGTGCGCCGGCCCCGGTCAACGGGCCGGATGACGCACCACGTGGGTCCGCCGGTACCGCAGCAGTGACCAACCATCCGCCCGGGCAGCCCATACCGCGGTGCAAAACACATCGCAACTGAAGGTCAACGTTGGTTCTGGCCCAATTTCCGTGACGGCTCCAGCTTCTCACCGCGTGTCGTTCGGACGGGACGTGGACCGTGCGGGAGATGATCGTTCTGGTGTTCTGAGAACTGTTGTGACCTGCGCGTACTTCTTCCGCATCTGGCGGGTGTCGACATCGATTCGGTGGATGCGACCGCAGGTGGAGTCCGTATTCGTGCGTCGTCGTTGTCGACTTCGGCGAGCTGTCCGGCCTGTGGTGTTTCCTCGAAACGCGTACACAGTCGGTACGAACGCATGCTCGCTGATACGGCTATAGCTGGCCGATCGAGTTACGTCGTATTGCAGGTGCGTCGGTTTCTGTGCTCGAACAGCGGCTGTGACCGGCGCACATTTGTCGAGCAGATCGACGGACTGACCAAGGCTTACGCACGGACCACTCCGCTGCTGCGCGAAATTCTCGAGAAGATCGCACTCGCGTTGGCCGGACGAGCCGGATCGAGGTTAGCGTCCACGCTAGGAGTTTCTGTCGGACGCACCACCTTGTTACGGCTGGTCCGAGCGTTGCCCGACCCTCCAACCGGTGTGGTGACGGTGCTTGGCATCGACGACTTTGCTCTCCGTCGGCGTCATCGTTACGGCACAGTCTTAGTCGATATGGACACTCACCGACCCGTCGATGTTCTTGCCAACCGGAAAGCCGAAACAGTCACCAAATGGCTCACCGAACATCCGGGAACACAGGTGATCTGCCGTGATCGCGCCGGCGCGTATGCCGAAGCCGCCCGTACCGGAGCGCCGGAGGCGATCGAAGTCGCAGACCGCTGGCACCTATGGCATAACCTTGCCGAGGCAGTGGAGAAAACCGTTGCGGCCCATCATCATTTTTTACGAAAGGCAGAGACTGAGCCTGAACCTTCGATCGATCGCACCGCGTCGGAGCAACTGAGGATGGCCGCCGAACAGGTACACGCGACTCGTCAGGAGAGTTCGATACTCGCTGTCCGGACGAAGCAGCGATTCGAGGCGGTCACAAATCTCAAGAACGAAGGCATGGGAATCAGAGCGATCGTCCGCCAGCTCGGGTTGGCAAGGGAAACCGTCCGCCGTTTCTACTACGCGAGCAGCGTAGATGAGTTGTTGGGGGCACCGCGGGCCGGTAGGCCCACCCTGCTCGACGAGTTCGCCGAATACCTGCACGAGCGTTTCAAATACGGACACACCTCCGCCTCCTCACTCTACGAAGAACTTCGAGCATTGGGATATCGCGGCAGCTACAGCTCCGTCCGGGATTACCTTCGTCCGTTTCGCAGGATAGGGGCAGCACCACCGTCCACACCGAAAGTGCCGAAGGTGCGGCGGATCACGTCGTGGATGTTGCGTCCCCCCGACAACCACACCGACGACGAGCAGATCGGACTCAAACAGATCCTCGCCAGCTGCCCGCACCTCGAAGCAACTGCAGGCCATGTCAAGTCGTTTGCGGAAATGCTCACCGAACGCCTTGGTGAACAATTGAACTCGTGGATGTCGGCCGTTTCGGCAGATGATCTGCCGCACTTGCATCGGTTCGCTCGAGGTCTCGACACCGACCATGCAGCCGTCCGTAACGGGCTGACTCTGCCATACAGTTCCGGTGCCGTCGAAGGGCACGTGAACCGGATCAAGATGCTCAAACGGCAAATGTATGGGCGCGCTGGATTCGACTTGCTTCGCAAACGAATACTCCTCAGCGGCTGAAACTTTCAAAATCGATCACGGAAATTGGGCCAGAACCAGTTAAGTGCGGTGCAGGACCGGCGGGTGATCGCATTGACCGACATCGTCGACCTGCACGTCAAACAGCCCTCGATTCTGAGCAATGGGTGGGTTCAACTGTGCGTGAGACAACGCCGACCGGCACTCGGACGTGCCGCTGCGGTGCAGGATCTGCACACCATCGTCTTCAGTCGTGGTCAGCGCGCCCACCAGTCGATGCTGGTGCGGTACCTGCAGAAGTGGGTCGATTACAACAGTCAGCGGCTGACGACGGTGGCCGTCGTTCCGCCGGTCGCTGCTGCGCCGCAACGATCTTCCTCATTCGCGACTGAACCCACGGCGCGGTCACGGGCGCAGGTTACGCCCCGAGGGCCGGCGACCATGGAGGTGTCGAGCGGTCCGAGTTTCGTCGGATTCGACGTCGAAACCGCCAACGGATCACGCGGCAGCATCTGTGCGATCGGTCAAGTCCCTGGGAGTGGTGTAGCCCTGCGTGACCCTGTCGGGTTCAGGCG
>NZ_CAIJDS010000101.1:0-8526 GCF_903819475.1 Rhodococcus sp. UFZ-B548 | reverse complement strand
CACAGTGAACCCGAGCGCCCTGTTGCCCATCCATGCCTCCACGATCACGCATCATCTCACCAGTAGTGATGCGTTGACGTGTTGAGACCAAGATCGATTCTCGACAATTTCTATCGAAGCCTCTTACCCCGAGAGAGTCGCAAAGCCCTGTGCTCCAGGGCCGTATGACTCGTCATACGGCGATCGCTGAATCGGGAATCCAAGTGATGCGTTTGACCCCTCCGTCCTCAGCATCCAATTGGGTGCCAAGCTCTATCGTGATGAGTTCATCGCCCTCAAATGCAGGACTCAGCTCAAGAGCGAGATACTCGAAAAGCTCTCGCTCGTGGACTGCGATGACGATCTGTCGCTTGTGCTGCTTCGAGAGAACTCGCATCAGTCCTGCGAACTGTGCGATGTGAACCTCGTCCATTGACTGAACGGGATCATCGAAGACAAGACACGGCACGAGGGGTTCGACCGCGAGGTGCAACGCAATAAATAGGGACAGTGCGGCAGTATTCAGATTTCCCGCACTAAGCATCATCTGAGGCGATCCACCGGTTTTCCCGGATGTGTGGACGGTCTCCAAAGTCAGTTCGAGAGCGCTCTTCGAGGATGTCGGGATACCGAAAGTAGGAACGAAGTACTCGTGTGGTGCTAGTCGCGTGAATACGCTTCGCCATACCTCATTCAGCGACTCCGTGAACACACGATGCACGATTTCCGTGCGCGCTTGCGCCGCTGCATCGTGTACCACCCTCGCCACGGACTGCCGGCGCTTTGCCTCCGCAATACGCGCGTCCCATACGGACTTGTGTTCGGCGGCCTGTGCAACAGCGCCTTTGAGATCCTCGACTCGAGTGTTACAACGAAGCATTTGGTCCAAGGTCTCGTTGGCAGTTGCGTATGCCGCCGTGAGTGTCTCCGCCCGTACAACCCGTTCGTCTGCAATCTCCGCGAGTTTTCGCCAGGCGTCCTGTAGGGGCTGATCAGGACTCGGTCCATCGACATTGAGGTCCCTGGCGAAATTCTGAAGTTCCGCCCTTACTTCTTGCGTGTCTCGTGCGACAGCTTCCAGTTCGCCCAGCTGCGCCTCGGCGTCGCGGAGTCTCGACCTTAGCTCGGTCAGGTGGTCGATAGCCGGCTGAATCACCTGCATGCGCCTCTGGAGGCTGGCGAATGCAGTCTGTTGTGAGCGGGCTTCCTCAAGTTGATCATCCGCCAATAGATGCCCTTGAATTTGTTCCAATGTTTGCGCGTCGCGCTGCAATGCTGCCGTCGCAGCATCCCGTTGCTCGCGAAACTGTCGAAGTTGATTCCCTTGTGTAGTGAGTGCCGTGATCTTGCGATCAATATGGGATGTGAGATGCGTCGATGACACCTCACCGAATTCTCGGTCGCACACCGGACAGATATCGTCAGTGGAATGCTCGCGAAGGGCGGCTAAACCCTCAACCATCGAGCCAGCCTGTTCCTGAGCCTCAGCGAATTGACCTTGGAGCTCCAACAGCGAAATGCGACGTCCAGCGAGCTGATTTTCCAGTTGTTTCATCTCGACTACAAGCGCATCCTGACGAGCAATACGGCGGTCGATCCTCTGCAGAGCGTCAGCGATCATCATCGCCGCGTCGCCGGATAACGGAATTCCCAGTCCGACGGTGTCGGCATGCAAAGCGTCTATTGCCGACCCGTGCTCATCTAGCCAGAACTGCTGATCCACAGACGCGTTTGCAACTGAAGCGATCGCTTCTTCCAGACGTAGCGCAGCCGGACGGGTCAACAACCCGTCGATACGGCCGCCCAGAGCGGTCAACGATCTGCGAATTGACACGGCCAATGAATGGTCGTCCGTCGCCCTGTTTGTCCGCAATAGTTGCGTCACCTCTTGGATAGTGCTCGGATCGTCCAGATCGGGCAGGGAATATCCAATGGCGCCCATTGCTTCGGTAAGACGGTCCCACGAACTAGCCAGCTCGCTTCTTGCAGACTTAAGGTCCGCGGTTGCTTGAGATAGGTCCGTCGCAGCTCGTTGAGCGTCTTTATCTGCGCTCGCGAGTGGTTCGGACAGTCGTTTTAGTCGGCGAAGATCATTCGCGTCGGACAGTCCGAGGCGAAGAGCATCGAGTTGCTCCAGTCCAAGCAATTCGTTGACGAATCGAGCGAGGGCTGACTCCTCTTTCCCCTCTCGATACTGATAGAGATCGAGCAATTGGCCGAGTGATACCTGATCCAGGTAACAACGTTCGGAATAGAACTGGGCAGCATTTGCATCAAGCGCGTGTACACCTTCAATTCGGCTTCCCCCGACTGTCATTCGTTCAGGCGTTCGATCTCCGCTGAGCTGATCAGAGACTTCTACGCTGACGGTCGCGAATTCGCGACCGTGGAACGGAAGGTGGGCTGTATAGCGCGGGTCATGGCGGCGCATGCTGCGAATTTCGCCCGTCAGTGCGAGCTCAAGCGCCGAGAGCACGCTGGTCTTGCCAGCGCCGTTGTGACCGTGAAGTAGAACGATAGGTGCATCAAGCGGAAGTACTCGTGTGCCTTCGAGTCGCCGGAAGTCGTTGATGGATATGCTGCGAAGCGGTACGTCGGTCATACACCACTCTCTTCGCTCGACCCGTCGCGTACCGCGGCGTCGATATATCGACGCAGTGATTCTTGCACCTCGTCGGGTCCGACTTGTGCTGCGTCAATAAACTTCTGGTGCTCCTTGGATAACGCCCCGCCTAACTTCTCGGCCACTACAGCAAGAGGTGGTCGCCCCTGCGACTGCTCGGCTGGAAGGTTCAACGGAAGCAGTACGGCGACCGCGCGGCTGATCTGCTCGGGGCGAGGGTCCTCGCTCTCGATGGTCAGAACGCGAGCGTGCTGCTCAAGACTGGCCGTTGTCCGCGCGTCAGTCGTCGTGCCAATCAGGACGAGGCTCACCGGACGTCTCGACTCAACTTGATCGAGTGTGCGACTTAGGCCCGACAATAGCCGGACGAGACGACTCTTAGGTGTATTGCTCGTGGCCAAGACCACCAAATCATGCGAGATGCCTGTGCCCTTAACGGCAGCATCGAAATCAAAACTCGATCCGGCCACTACAAGTGGCCTGGGTAGTCGCTCGAAGCCTGCGTTCTCGAGTACTTGGAGCACACTCTCGGCACCCATCTCCATCACAATGCACCTTCCAACACAAAGGCTTCGAACAGCTCGTCAACAGTGCTAACAGACGCGCACATGGTCTCTATATCTACCTGACGAGCACCGCTTTTGCCGCTTCGCCCGTAACGGGCCCGTGGCGAGCGAGTTCTCGGACGGTAAGCGGCTTCGGCTTGAACTACAACCACTTCGGCATTCTTCATATCGACGGTTCCTGCGAGCTCGAGCTCCGACAACACCCGAGCGTCACGGACAATGAAGATCTTGGACGTACGTCCTCCCTTTTTCACTCGCAAAACGCCGTCCACGGGACTGGTCAGGCAACCAGGCTCTAGAGTCCATTCTCGGTTTAGTAATCCTCGACCGAGAAGCGCGATTGCGAGAGCAAAGCGTCCGAGAGCCGCATGCGGAAAATCGGGATCTCGTACGGCGTCCGCTATCGGAGCGACAGAAACCGGCACGTATGGCGCGGGGTTTGGGATACTGCCCTTTCTGAACACCGACAGTGCAAGAGTCAGTGCGGATACGACTGCGTCTGTGAACGATCGAGGATCTGCGTCCGCCTTCTCACCCAACGCGTCCCGAACGCCACGAATGTCCGCCTGGAGTCGCTCCAACTCCGGGTCAGACAGGTCAAGTTCTGTGATGTACCCGATCAGCGCACTCAATTTGTCGGTGAGTGTGAACATCACCAGACCGAGAAGGGTCGGCTTAGCGTAAGCGCCGAGCAATGCTGACGACTCGATAGCGTGGCTATTCGCGGAGAATTCGTCACCGTAAGTAACCCTCATCATGTGCTTGTGATGGTGGTGAAGCTTGTGCTCAGCAAATACGACGGCGGGTGGTTCGGTCGGCCAGCTGCGGGCCAGGTTTTGGCTTGCCTCGTGCAGAACTGTGTGAATATTGGCATCTTGTGCTGAGAGCCCGACAACGAACGCTGGCCGTGATGCGAACAGATGCTCAAGGTGGTTTTTCATCATCTTGTTTTGCGGCTTTGTAGTCCAGCCAGATATCTGCGACTTGCGTGCGATCAGAAGGTTCCGATACACGCCTGGGTCATGCGCTGACCGCACCGCGCAGCCGTGAAATTTCACCAGCTCTGCCCGGCGACCAGGCGCGGCGAAGTCAGCAGCCTTCACGATCACGCTAAGCACTCCATTGTCTCCGACACCGAGGCGTTCCATCGCCGCCTCCACCAGTCCATCCCAGTTCGTGGTCAGAGCAGATCGCACCACACCTTCGAGCATCAAGAGCGCGACGCATAGGTGCTCGACGTCCGGATCCAAGTTCGGGGCTCCGTAGGTCGAGGATACTTTGAGCCCGTCCCACACGAGGAAATCATTATCTTCGCCTTTGACTTGCACGTCGAGGACGTCCGCGTACCGGTCGACGAGGCGTTGGACGATGTCCCAAAGGCCCGGCCATGTGCTGACGGCCATTGTGAAATCGATCGACTCGCGAATTGCCTCTGGCACCGCAGCAACCTCAAGGACCTCGTCAAGGGCAATCTTGAAGCGACACGTCGGGTCGGTCGCATCAATGCTCGTTTGAAGGAAATCCAGCATCCGCTCAAGTAACTTCGGCACGCCCGGCACAACATCACGCGAAATTCCTGACCCAAGCCACAACACGTACTCGCCGCGAACAAACGCAGAAGCTGCATTGGCAAATTCGTTATCGAAGCACTCAAGGACCTCTGAAACGGTATTCCGTGGCATTGGCGTCACGACGCTGAAGCACTCATCATCGTCAGAGCGTAACTGGTCGGCAGACGCATGCCCCCAGGCATGTGCGATGCACAGTCGCCGATCGGGACTATCTCCACTTATCTACACGAGACAGATACCGGACTGAATTCAGCAGAACGCACACATCAGCGCCGACCCAAATGATCAAGTTCGGCTACGTCTCCCCGAACGGCTCATACCTGAGCTTCCCAGATGCGATCCTCATATTCAGTCCATACAGCTCGGTGACGATGGCTTCCCGGTCGTACGCAACACCTGGCTCCCAGCCATAGGCGAGACAGACTGCATGATCGAGCCGAATATGCGCGTCCTTGAGCGCTGCGAAACCGCCTTCGTCCATGAGGTTGTAGATCGCGGTCAAACCACTGAGCTTCTTGCCCTGCTCAATGAGTTTGTCGCAAGCCTTGCGGCGCTCGGTGACAACATCGCGTGCTGCCTGCTCAATCGCTTTACGATGCTTCGATTTCGGATCCGGGAATGGGAAAGTCCACAAGGCCGATTTAGGCGTGTACCGCAAGTCTGACTTGAGTGTCGAACTCAGTGTCCAGGCCCATGCGTCGTGAACTACCGATGTAAGGACACCGAAAGTCCAATCATCGTCGCGGGCAATGACATTTGTGGCATCGCTTGGGCACCAGCCAAGATCAGACCAAGTGAAGAGGAGTCGTTTTCCATGCCTACCTACGGATGCGAACCGGTTAAGACCACCGATCGCTGTACGCATCTCCGGTCGTGGCCGATCGAATCTCCACCATCGCTCTCTCAGATTTTTCGCTGTGTGCGTATCGCGATCCGGCTTTACGCGTCGACGCACGATGTCCAGTGCTGCGGGGAAGGCCATCGCGTCCTCTAGTTCCATCGTGCCGAAATCGATGATCCATCGTGTCGGTTCGTGATGTGGATCGTTCGCAATGTCCTTGCTGATCAAGTACCGCTTGATGACCTTGCTGTAGTCGGCGTCATTGCGTGCGAGGAGGTCACTGGCCTCCCTGTCATCAAGAATGAAGCCGCTGCCGGCCGGCTTGCAGCCTTCGAATCCAATCCCAAGATTCTCCTTCAGGGGCAACGCTGTTCGGACGCCCGACCCCTCTTTCAAAAAGGCTGTAATTCCAGGAACTTCCACTTTGTCAAGTAAGAAATTGACAGGCTTCTTTTTCGGATTCTTGACCCAGTTTACGATCGAAACATGAACCGCTGCATCGCCAGACCAGACCTGGCTTGAGATTGCGTCAGTAATAACGGCACCTTGGCCGATGATGTGGTCAAGTCCCGCCACACGGGATTTGTTCTGCCTAATGGAGTTTGTACCAACAAGACCTGCACGTGCTCCGTCCGCAAGGTTCTCGTGAGCCTTCCGAATCCAGTACACACACATATCAACTATCCCACAGTTGAATTTGTCAGTCAGAAACGTCAGATACGGATCTCCGTTTGTTACACGAATCCGCGACGCGCCGATAAATGGCGGGTTACCGATGATCGCATCCACCGGCGGCCAATCGGCATCCAACGCATCTGCTTCAACAATTTTGTGGAGGTTGTGGAGGGGAAGAGGATCATCACCCACGACTCGCAGTTCACGAGCCATCTGCGCATGACCCATCCAGATCGTCAAGCGAGCGATCTGCACAGCGAAGGGATCCACTTCGATTCCGTACAAATTATCCACAGGGTAGAAGGCATAGCTCAACTGGTCAGCCTTGCCTGAATTTTTCCGAAGTTCATCGATCCGTTCTTTGGCGTACTCCTCCAGACGGCGAATTTCTCGGTACGCGACATAGAGAAAGTTTCCACTGCCACAAGCAGGGTCGAGGACCTTGAACTGGCACAGCTCACTCAGAATCTTCTCTGCTTGAAGCGTCTTCGTCGCTCCATCGATCCGCTCTCGCCATGGCCGCAAAATAGTGGGCTCAACGATCTGCATGATGTCTTGTTCGTGTGTGTAATGCGCACCAAACATTCGACGCCGGTCACCGAGGCATCCTTCGAAAAGGGAACCAAAGATCGTCGGATTGACATACGACCAGTCCTCCCCCGCGGCATCGCGGAGATCAGTAATATCCAAGAGGTGCAGCGGGATGTATGCGACAGATTCCAGAAGGCCCCCGTTCACATATGGCAGCCCGGCGAGTATTCCTTCGCTACGCTCCAAATCATTCTTGAAGTTCATCGCGGTGAGAAAATTTTGAACCTCTTTGCCAGCGGATCGCTGCTTAAGAGTTCTTGCATCTTCCTGCAGCGCCTTGAGCAAAGAAGTGAATCTGTGGTCTGGAATTAAGCCAAGATCTTCTGCAAACATCGCCCAAGTACATTGTACAATAAATCGCCTGAGATCGTCCTCGCTAATCTTTCCGTCGCGAAGAACCTGCTTGCTAAGTCGGTTGTATAAATCAATCATTCGCTCACTGGCTGCGAGAGTCACCTTCTTGCCCGGACCGCCGTATACTGGGTCGGATCCTCGGCCGGTAAGAAAACTCAGCGAATCCATGAATCCGGGGAGTTCTTCGATGCGGAACTCATCAACTGGAGCGTTGGGGTAGCGGCCTGGCTCCCAAACTTCAAACTTCTGGAACGAACACAGGATGGTGAACCGCGGCGCGGGCTGATCCGAATTCGCCGAGTTACGCCAGTAGTCAAGTAGCTGCGGGCGATGCTCTGCGAGTCTGATCGTTTCGGATGGAGACTTCATCTCGATGATGCATACGCCGTCCCAGTACAGATCCATGAAACCGCGACTAGCGTCGCGGGCTGTGTGCCTTTCAAATTCGGCACCAAGCTTCATAGCGTCGGGCTCACCGGTATAGGCCTCGATCAGCTGGTTCAGAAATGTCTGGGCGCCGGCCTTCTCTGTGCCCTGGTAGTTGCGCCATGTTGCTACGAACTCATTAAGCGCGTCTCTAGTCTCATCGTGTGTCCGCATGTCTCTACCGTCCTGCTCGTTGGGTTGAGAGAGCGGAGGGAAGGAATCGGTCTGTACGCACGTCACACAACGTATACGAACTACCTTGACCCCAGGGCACGGCCTGCCTGCAAACAAACGGGAAGGCAACTATCAGCGGTCATCTCGGCGAAGTAAGTAGTGACTGCCACCTTCGAAACCGAATCGCGAATCCGAAGGCAAGACGACTGGATTTTTCAGAAGACTACCGCGCTGGCCATCATTCGGGCTCAACCATTGTCCCAATCTGGCGGCTGAACCAATCGAGTCCGTGGACTGATACGGGTGGTTCAGTCGAAAGCAGACGTCTGTCATTTGATCCTTCTCAGAGCTCCCACACGCCCGGCCGCCGACTCGGTTCCGATGGGACGAAAAGGGCCTCTCCCGTCTGCCCTACGATTCACAGGTGTGGACGACCCCCGATTCAGATGCGCATGAACGCTACAAAAAGTTACCCGAGCCACTGAAACTAACTCGATATTTAAGGTTATTGGAGCCGGACGTCGTGGGCGATCGGTTGTCTCGTTCTTCTTCGAGCGTCATCGTGTCGGTCTCACCGATCCGACGTCGTTCATTGGGAGATGCAATCAAATCGACAGGCAGCAACCGAAACGAGCTTGAGAGCGATTCTGCGGGTTTGGGTGTGCGTTTTTACCATCGTCATACCGGACGATCGGAAACGGGCTTCTGTGTGAATTTGACGTGGGG
>NZ_CAIJDS010000100.1:0-8667 GCF_903819475.1 Rhodococcus sp. UFZ-B548 | reverse complement strand
GAAGGGCCAGCCCGTCTACTTCAATCCAGCGTCAGCAACGTCCATACCCACAACATCTAGAGCGGGTTGCTGATCCTCTACCTCACCCCAGAGAATTCGCTGCAACGCGACCCGGCATCAGATATAAGTGCACCATCCGCGCAAAAGTCAGCTGACGCCGAATGCTCTCATCAGTGGCAAGCGGGCGCAATCGGCGTGTCAAATGGTGCATTTTGCGCACCGCCACAAGCGGTTGTACCAGGGTGCTTCCGATCCGCGCTACCGGCGATTTGTCGACCGCGGTGTTCACACCGACGGTTTGGCCGTCAGAAATTCGATATCGAACTACCATCTCGTCATCAACATCTAACGCATTACGACTGGCAGCAATGAGAGACAACCACCGGTCATGAAGCCAACCCGGTGGTACCGGTAACGTCGGTGCCACCGAAGCCAGTTCGATCATCATCGCGGCCCCCGTCGCCATCGGCGATCTGATCACCGAGCGGAAACGCGCTAGCGGGCTCGCTAAATCCCAGTTATCGAGTACCGGAAAATTCTCGCGAAGCGTGGAATTCAATAATTGACCCGACTCGTCGATGAGCATCCCGTCGCCTACCGTGACCGCCGCTCCGGTAGCCACCAGCCGCTCAGATTGGTGTGCCAGACGATGTGGTTCCCACACATCATCCTGATCAGAGAACGCAACGAACCTACAGTGCACCACCTCACGCAGGCCAAGCTCGAAATTCGCAGCGATTCTGGTGAAAAGTTCGATCCCCAGTGCCGGCGGTGCCTGAACCACCCGGAGTTCGATTCCTGATCCCGCGACCAGTTGCCTGACCGTCGAGACCGATGAATCCTGCGACTGATCGTCGACCAGCACGATCAGTGCAGGCACAAGACTCTGCGACAAGATCGATCGAACCTGGTCGGGCAGATAGCGCTCCCCATTATGAGTAACGATCACAACAGCGACAGATTCACTCATTATCGTGACCTCTCGACACCGCTATACCGCGTCTTTGCGTCACTACGATGCGTGAACCCTTGCTCCACGGTTCTTTAGGATGTGCTGCCACGCATCGCAGCTTCGAACATCGGCCAGGAATCATGAAGGTCGTCCTGCCAGTATCCCCAGTCGTGGGTGCGATTGATACGAAAATTGAACGTGTAATCGATGCCGATCTTGTCAAGCCGTGACGTCAGACGGTTAGTGCACATGTTAGTGGCGGCTTCGATGAGGCCGCCGACCACCAGACGATCAACCCATGCTTTCGGGTCTCGGTCGATGCCCGGTGAGTCGAATGTGTCGTGAGGGCCTGGCAACCCTGCGCCATTAGAAATATAGATTTCAGTTCCGCGCAACTCGTCCGCTCGAAGGTACGGGTCGTTCGCTGCCCATGCCGGGTCATCAGTGGGGCCCCACATGTTCGTTGTATCACCACCTCCCCTTCCCTCCACTAGAACTCGGACGTACAACGCGCCGAGTGGGTCACTTGTCTGGGCGCAACCGCTGTACGATCCCACTGCGCTGTACAGTCCTGGGGCGTCGATGGCCAGGCTCAGAACGGAAGTGGCCGCCATGGAGATTCCGGCAATAGAGTTCTTCCCATTGGTTTTCAGGACGTCGTCGATGATCGGCGGGAGCTCTCGGGTCAAGAAGGTCGACCATTTGTTCCTACCCAATACCGGATCGTCGTTCTTCCAATCCGCATAGTATGTGTACGCGCCGCCGCGTGGCATGACCACATTCACATTCTTGTCGGAGAAAAAGTCCTTCACATCTGTTTTCTGTTCCCAAAGTTCGCCGAGCAAGTAGAGAACCGGCAGGGATTCGTTTCCGGTCTCGGGGCGCAACACGTCTAACACGATCACACGATCCATAGATTCCGAGTACACAGACAGCTCCCATTGCCTGTCGGCGACATGGACCAGTCCCGTCGAGTGTGACAGCGACGAGTCGCCGGCCGGTTCCGCAAAGCTTGGTGCAGCGCCGGAACCAATTGTCAGTATCACTGTCAATAAGCCGACAACGATTCCGGACGACATGCGATTGATCATAGTAATGCCTCTCTTTGCTCCGCGAAAAAGGAACTGACTGACGACTTCAGCAGGTCGGGACGTCCACCTCTACATGAGCCGGTATCACCAGTGGTTGAATCGGAACGCGAGCCTCACCGGACGCTGTAGGTTCCGTCATCTGAAACTGGATATCCGCGGATTTTCCGGGTTCGGTGAGCACTTGAACGGTAAAAACCGGGTGCCCAAGCTCTTTCGTCATGATCGCAAAGGACGGAGCGCCGTTGATAGTTACCTGACTGAGTTCGGCTCCTTCTGTGGCGAACAGCGAGACCACCGACCGGTTCGTGCCGGGTGGTCCAGGATACTGCGTGACCTCGGTTCTGCGCCCGACCAGGTAAGACGGATAGTCGTCGCGCATGGGGGCAGTGTTGGTCAGTTGAACATCTACTGTGGAATTACGTCGCTCACCTTCGCACGAATCCGCCCGGTACGCGATGCTACGAGCCAAATAGTAATCCATCTTGCCGCCGGCTCCATTGTTGACAATCACGTTGGCGTAAGGAGCTGAATCTCCGGGCACTGTGTGGGCGACCGCGGTCCCCGCAATGAATTCTTGTTCTGCTGGATTCGCACTCCAGACAGATATCCGCTGTTCACTGACAGCCCTCGATATCGCCTTGAATAGGTCTTTCATGGATCCCGATCGAGAATTTATTTTCTCGATAACCGACTTCGCGATGTCTTGCAGGTAATCCTTACGGGCATACTGATCTTCACCGAAGCGGAAGTAGGCCTGATTCAGCGTGATTTCAACAACATTCGACTCGTCGATGATCTCCCCATCAGGCATCTGAATGGGGCCGACGGCCGACAGGATGTAGCTCAACGCGACTGGGTCTGTTGCGATGACTCCATCGACCGTCAATCCGGAATGCTGGGCCCAGATCGATCGCCAGATCTGTGCAGCGTATGGGAAGTTGGGACTGAAATTCGCATTTTGCCAGTTCGTGGTGCTCGCCAGGTCTCCGCCATACATTTTCTCGAATTCAGGGCCTAGGTCGATTGGATCGTATTTCAATTCAAGTTCGAGATTACTCTCGGGCTTTTCGACCGAAATCTGGCCGTTCTCCGCACGCACGATCGCGGACCCTCCCATCAATCCTCCCGTCCCGCGGGCCTCCGCATTTGTCTGGAAGGCGACGAAATAGTTGCGAGGTCCCTCTGCCCCAAGCATCGACGGGAGGATCTGGGCTGCTGAATATCCTGTATCAAGCCATCCTGTGAGCTGGGTGGTCTGCTCGACCAATTGAGTGCGAATCCCATCGACAGGCGAGAAAAAGGTCGACGGAATATCTGCCGCTTCTACGGCAAGGCCCGCCGAAGCCTCCTTCGCCTGAGCGAGAGCGGGAACGGCGTCGGCAAATGCGGCCAAATTCAAATTATGGCCGCCGCTATCTGAGCCGCCTGCAGACAGAACCGCCCCCGTCTTCGACGCCGGAACCAATACATCCGACACCAACCCGTCTACAACATCGATGATGCCTTGCACCGAGCGGAATGGGCTTCCCACGACCGGAACTGCCGCTACCATGCGCCATGGCAACGAGTTCGCAGCCGCGTGAGATCGAGCCACGGAGTGCGCCGCAGATTCGATACTGGCGTTGAGCTCGTCAGCGTTACCACCAAGTAAGGAGGTCTTTATTTGATCTACGCTGTCCCTCGCGGCCATCGCATTGGTGACGGTGACTACCGATTCATACCCGAACCAGACGGCGAACATGGACAAGACGAGCAGCGCTCCGCCGCCGACCTTGCGCGTGAGTGGACTGTGTGAAGTCGAAGGTTTAACACGGCGGTGCGCACCGCCCCTCGCCCGACGACGGCCGCCCTGTCTTTCAACCTTCGTACCGTCATCGTGAATGCTCACAGCGTCTGAAGTTCCCTTCTGCGGTGTCCCGCACCGGCAAGAGCCTGACGCAGGATCGGAGAGTCATAGCGTGCGAACGAAATGCCAAACTGGTTCGCGCCAGTTCATTCTCACTCAATACGCACCGTCGCCCCTGATTACGGTCCGCACGGTCTTGACCACGATCAACAAATCCTGAACTAGAGACCAGTTTTCGACATACAGTAGATCCAGTCGGACAGTCTCATCCCATGGCAAATCGGACCGGCCACTGGTCTGCCACAGTCCAGTCAGTCCAGGTTTCACCAACAATCGACGACGAATTTGATCGTCATAAACTTCGGTCTCACGCAGCAGTGGCGGCCGAGGTCCGACAACACTCATCTCACCGCGGAGAACATTCAAAAACTGGGGCAGCTCGTCGATACTGTATCGGCGAAGCCACGAACCGACCCGTGTCATTCGAGGATCGTCACGAACCTTGAACAACACCCCACCCTCCACCTCGTTTGTATGCATCAACCCGAGAAATTTCGAGTCTGCATCGACAACCATCGAACGAAGTTTGAACATTCGGAAGGGCACACCACCCAAACCTATTCGCTCCGATACATAGAAAGCCGGACCCGGGCTGTCGATTTTTATTGCGACTGCGGAAATCGCGATTAATGGTGACGAAGCGACGAGCGCCAGTAGCGCGAAAATAACATCGAAGGACTTCTTTCCGAACTTCTTCGCTCCATGATATTGAGGCTTCTCGATGTGAATCAACGGAAATCCTGAAACTGGACGCATTTCCAAGCGAGGACCGGCAATATCGATCACACCCGGCGAGACGACCAAATCAACATTGAAGGGTTCGAGGTCCCACACCAGCTTTCGCATTCCCTTGAGACCTAGATGTTCCGTCGCACTGACCACTACGGTATCTGCGTTAGATACTTTTAAAGCGTCGAGCACGCAACTCTCGTCGCCATAGATGGGAATCTCTCTGCCAAGAGATGAAATATATGTTTCGGCACCAATTTGAAAATTCGGAACGCATGCACCGACAACACGATATCCTGAACCTGGGTCGCGTGCGAACGAACTATCTGCATCAGCCACAGCTTCTCTGCTACCGATCAGAATTATCGAGGTTTGCAAAAGTCCTCGAACACGCTTGGCTGCAATTCGTCTCCGCCACATACGTCGACCGACTAAAATGCCCATGAGCCCAACGGAAAATCCTACCGCCAGGTATCCGCGCCCAAGGTCGAATTTCAGCAGCAGGGAACCCATCGCGATCAATCCGAACAGACGTACGGTGGATGTAACGACTCGGCGATACTCCTCGGGCCCACTTCCGACTACTCGCGGCGATCTAGTCCGATTGATGGCCAGAAAGATCAACCACAAAATGGCAAGAACGATTGATATCAGAGTGTAACGGAGATGCTCGGACCTCCAGGCCTCGAATGTCTCGTCCGCCATTACTCTCACCCATTGCGCAACCAATACGGCGCCTGCAACTACCAATGTATCCGTTATACGCAGGCCTCGAATATACTGCTGTTCCCAGGCCCGTGCCCCACGAACTTCAGGCTCCCGGGTAGCAATCCCCAGACGGAATTTGTCCCGGTTTTCACCGTAATTCGAACTGTCCGAGCACTTCAACATTGCGGTGTTCCCTGCAGCAGGCGACTGGTATCACCGGCGCGCGTCGCGTGACAGAAATTTGGCATGAGTCAGATCGTGTCTGTAGTGTTCCAGCGGCCGCCGAGAGCCAAGTATCCGCTCCGTTCGACGCCGTAGCTTCCTCTTTCTACGAGCAAACGCACGGCGCCTCTAACGTGGTCGAATACGTGTTGTGTGCTCTGATCTGACACCGACGCATGTACGACGAACTCCCCAGAAGTCAGAGGCAAGGACGGAATCATGAAATTCAACACTCCGCCCCCGTCGATAACCGGTATCGGAAAGTCAGAGTCACGAGTATTGGTGTCCCAGAGCAGAATCCCATCCACGGTCTCGATCGTGAGAGCGAAGACTGGATTATCGATTCTCTCGCTTGCGGTGTAGTGGATACGAAATTCGATCGGCGCGCCGGCAACCACCTGCATCAGATCAGATGTTTCGCCGTAACCGACGACCTCCACCGCTTCCAAGCGTGCTTCACCCGATCCGTAACGGATTCTACCTTGCGCGTCTCGGCCGAGGTCTGTCCGAGTCGAGTCGAAATACTGTTCAAGTACTGAACTGGCGGGGCCGACAGCCTTCAACTCACCGTGTTCGAGCCAAGCCGCATGGTCGGACATATTCCTTAGTGCCGCAATCGAATGTGCGACTACCACTACCGTGCGACCTTCGTGGCGTATTTGAGCAAATTTTGCGGTACACTTTTCCTGGAAAGCTGCATCACCAACAGCTAATACTTCATCTACAACGAGTATCTCTGGTTCGACAGTGATGGCAACCGAAAATCCGAGACGGACGTACATTCCGCTGGAATAGTTTTTCACTGGTTGATCAATAAATTCCTCAACCCCGGAGAAATCTACGATTTCGTCAAACTTTCGATCTATTTCAGCCTTCTTCATGCCGAGTATCGACCCGTTGAGGTACACATTCTCGCGACCAGTCAATTCGGGATGAAATCCTGATCCTACTTCAAGAAGCGCAGCCAGTCGACCCAATGTTTTGATAGATCCTTTTGTTGGATACAATATTTGTGCGATGCATTTGAGAAGCGTCGACTTTCCGGACCCGTTGTTACCAACCAGCGCAAAGGTCGATCCGCTCGGAATCTCGAAAGAAATGTCTTTGAGTGCCCAAAAGTCATCGTGAATTGATATCCGTCGACTCATCACCGCAGTCTTCAATGTCTGATTACGTTCGTGATATATTCGAAATTTCTTCGATATATTTTCGACGTTGATTGCATTCTCGCTCATAGTGCTTCGGCCAATCCCTTCACGTGCCGCTGGAAGACGAGGCTGCCAACGACGAAAGCTCCGACGGACCAACTGACACAAGCGATCAAATTTGCGGTTTCAGGCATCCGATTGTCGTAAATGAGATTTCGGATTACCTCCAAAAATTGCCCTATCGGGTTCAAGTTGTAGATATCCGCCAGAGTAACGCCGGCCACAATGGGGCCAATTTTGTCAGATTGCTCAACAACTAATGCGGCAGGATAAACTATCGGCGTTAAATAGAACCAAAGCTGGAAGAGTATATTTACAAAATGTTGAGTGTCACGGAAGTAAACATTCGCAATCGAGGCCATCATCGAGATACCTGTTGCAAACATCCAGAGCAAGATCATTACCACAAAGAGGAGGGGGAGCCATATCAAGAACTTCGATCCCACCAAGACCAGTGCGACAAGCAGCACTGCCATCTCGATTGACCAGGTGAAAGCGGAGGAAAGCGAGTTCGCGATCACCAGTGATACGCGCGAGAAATGGACCTTCTGAATGAGATTCGCGTTACCGACGAGTGAGACCATCCCCCCGTTGACCACATTGGTGAAAAATGTCCAAGGCAGGAGCGCGCACAGCAGCCACAAAGCAAAAACATCGATGCCGCTCGGGTCTCCGGGATCAGGGGTGATCTTGATTATGTAAGAAAAGACGACCGTGTAAATGACCATGGCCATCAGAGGGTTGGCCAGCGACCAGAGTTGGCCGAAGGCAGTCCCCTTGTACTTGGCTTTGATTTCTCGTCGAGTCAGATTGAGAAGGAGCTCCCGTGAATCACGCAGCTCCCTCACCATGGAAAACCGCAAGTGTCTCCTTCGGTTCCGGCCAGAATTCACCTGAGCACGGTAGTGAAAAATTTGATTATATCCGACGTCCGATCATCCGATCGCACGTTCAGCCCTCACGCATGATACGAGCGGCCGAACGAAGCCGCGTTAGTACCGAATCCGAACGCACCGGTGGACCCGCAGCTTTGCTCGACCCGTTCTCCATTGACGGGACCAAATCGAATCGCCATGTCGCGCCGGAACGCAAAACTTTGGCCGGCACACCTGCGCAGACACAGTTATCGGGCAGCGTCCCGCGAACCAGCGACATCGCCCCTACGACCGATCCGTCGCCGATACGCGCCCCCTTGAGCACCATCGAACGCTGTCCTATCCACACCCGGTTACCGATCTCGATGTCCTTAGCAGGGTTTATTCTCTCCGATGTCTCGACATCGATAATCGAGTGCATATCGCTGATCGAGACGTCGATCTGGCCAGCGAAAAGTACTCCATATCCCATATCCACGCGACCGGGTTCATGCATCAGAATTCGTGTCGACCCGTTGAAACCACTGTCCGACCCGACGGTGAAATGGCCATCTCGTTCGGTGAAGACGAAGATGTCGTTCAGCACCGTGCGCGCGTTGATCCGAACCGAACTCTCGGAACCCAAGTCCAGGTACATACCCGCACTCGAACAGCCGGGGCCGACAGATATGTGGTTGTCGTTGCCACGAAAAATCACGGTCCCGTTCAACGAGTCCCGCGAGCGCCCATCCACAACGACCGTGTTCCGCTCGCCCCGGTCATCAACAGTGAGCATCGGACTTCTCCTCACAACAGGTAGAGTCCGAGTGCAGAATGCTGGCTGCCTCCCGGCCGAATCGATGCGATTCGTCGCGCACTGCGGACATCCGACAGTAAACACGACCGTCTCATTCATGGCGAGACCGCCCGTGCCGACTTAGCTGTTGTGGGTATGGACGTTGCTGACGCGGGACTGAAGTAGACGGGCTGGTCCTCG
>NZ_CAIJDS010000099.1:0-8802 GCF_903819475.1 Rhodococcus sp. UFZ-B548 | reverse complement strand
AAGTGGAGCGCTACAACCGCATCCTCGCCGAAGAACTGCTGTACTCCCGCGAATAAAGCGTATCAAATGATTCGAGACGCTGAGCGTGTTGTGTGGACAACGTCGAAATTGACCTTCCTCACATACTCGTTTCGCAGCCCGCAAACCCCACCCTGACGGATAGCACAGACAACGCAGCCAATAAACTGGCTGTACAACTCGACGCCAGGAGCAGCCAGCATGACCGACCTAAGTCCCCTCGGACGTGCCCACCTCCTAAAGAATGCGCAGATCTACGGAGATGAAGTGCTGGTCGACATCCTCGATGCACTGGAAGCCGCACTCAAAGAACGAGACATGTTGTTAGATTTCGTTAACCGATCAGTGACTGAACCGGACCCCAAACCCGCTCCCTGCGTGTTGCGATGAGTGTGTGTCATGGCCGGAACCGATCGCCCCAGTGGTCGAGAGCGTCCAACATGAATGCACTGTCCAACGAGTAGATCCGCTCTCTCCCCTGTAATCCGACGGTGATGAGCCCCGCTTCCTCGAGCTGGCGAAGGTGGCGGCTCGTTGTCTGCCAACTGTTGTCCATCCGGCCAGCGATCTTCCCAGAGGTCCGCGAGCCACCGTGTGCAAGCAGCGTCACCAAGATCGCGCGCCGCGTCCGGTGCGATAGCGCAGCAAACACTGCATCTAAGCGGTCCAGGTCCGCAAGGCCCGGGATGGGATCAGGCGACGGCATTCAGCACAACCGGTACGAACTCATCGAAGTACAGCGCGCGGCCTGTAAGGGTGGGAGTGGGGTTCTCGAGGAGGTTCGCAAGCTGGGCCCAGATCGGGATCAGGTCGGGGTGCTCGTGCGCAGGACCCATCACCCCGGGAACCCACTTGGCAAGCTCGATGTACCGAAGTGGCGCCGACACCGAGCGGAACAGCAGCGGGGCACCCTCAGCGATAAAGCCCAGCCGATGCAAGATCGCCCAGCTCTCGGGCAGCACACGCTCGAACTCATCCGCGACACCCGCTCGAACGTAGTAGGTGCCGAACGTTACTTCTTCTTCAACTCTTTGATCAGTCATGTTGCTTACTCTAAGCCAAATCGCTTAGCGATTCGAGGATTGAGGCTCGGCGTCAACAACCTCATGGCCAGCAACAACTAGACGCGCAACCCTATCCGACGAGTTCGAAAGCCTGACCGTGCTGCACACCACCGCGATCCGGTCTTTCTCATGCGCATGAAAATTTCGACCGATACGCTTCCACCGCACCCGCACACGGATGCAGACGCGCCGGAGAGGACGAGATGATGACCCCTGCAGAGGCGGAAGAATTGGCCGCGGGACACATGCGACGTCTCGGCTTCGTAGACGCTACGGCAACTGGTGCGGGCGCGGACGGCGGCCTGGATGTGAACTCGACAGACGCGGTCGCCCAGGTCAAGCTGCACTTCAAGCCGATAGGTCGACCGGACCTGCAGAGACTGTTCGGCGCTCGCGCACACGGAACTACGAAAGCGATGCTGTTCTTCAGTTTCGCCGGCTATTCCGACGCTGCCCTCAAGTATGCGGACAGCGTGCAGATGGCGCTGTTCACGTTCGACATGAACGGCAAGGTCACGCCGTACAACGAGGCAGCACAATCGATCGGCAAAGAACCCCCCGCCCCAGCCGTCTGGGTGGCTCCACCGCCTCAAGTCTTCTACAGCACACCGCCTGAAGCGACTGTGCAGGCACCGAAGAAACGTGTAGAGACAAGGAAACGGAAATCGAAATTTGCACCTGATGAACAATCGAAGTGGTACGGCGGCAACACCATTGGAGTGACTCCGCCCGAAAGAGCGAAACAGGCGCCCCCTCCCCTGGCGAAGAACACTGGAAGACGCAAAACTCCAGAGCCCGTTGAAGCCAAACCACACCGGAACGATCGACGCAAAATGGCGCACCGCGAGCTGCTGGAACAACAACAGGCAACGCGGCAACTCGCGATGTCATCTCGCACCGATGACCTGATTTCCGAGTGGGAAAAACTTCCCCTCGACACTGTGATTGCTCAATCATCGGTACCTCGCAAGAAGGCCATGCATGAGGACCAGCTCGCGGAATACGTTCGCCGGCGTCGCGAGGACGAACCTGAGTCCTCGGCAGGACATGAACTGTCGCTGCAGGCGCCCGCTGCTACGACAAGCCCAGCACAGAGTCCAGGTGGTGAACCTACACAGGCCTCTTCTCTGAAAGCCGAACAGCCGGTCCCTCGCAACAGATCAACCCTGCGACAGTCATTGGCCGATCCTGCACTGCACCAGGAGAAGCGGAGAATTCGAAACATAGCCGCACCAATCTTCGGCGTCGCCACCATCGCGACCTTGATTCCGGTATTCGTCGGCAGCGACTACTCCATGGTTGTTATCCCACTACTTTTCGCCTGCATGACCGCACTCGCGATCGTCTATTCGAGGATCCCGTCCCAGTAGCGTGCACCTCCACGGCGGATACCGTGAAACAGACATCGATGAGAAGAGAGACACAGTCGTTGCCGTGTCGTGGTCCGTCCTGTTCTGGCTCATTGCATCTGATGCCGACCCGGTAGGTCTGATGCGGCAGAGTGCCTTTCTGATGCCTGGCGCATGAAATCTGATGCGGGCCTGGTCATGTCCGACGTACGAGGACAGCGGACGGCCAACCGAAGTCCAATCGGCAGGGGGTGGCACGTCAATAGATTTCCACGCGCATCAGATTCAGTGAGCCGATGTCGAACATGGCTGCGCTTCGTCGATGGGTGACGACGAACAAGGCCAACGCGCTGCACTCGTCGCGCTCGGCGTCGAGGCCGACTCCATTCATATCGACCACGGTCTGACCGGGACAGATCGGCCCCGACCCGCACTGACAGCTGCACTGTCCGCTATCTCGGCTCGGGACACCCTCGTCGTCACGACGCTCGAACGGGTCTCGATCAGGTGGGACGAGCGCAACCCATCACCTCCTGGTGCAGACACGCGGGTTCACCGGATCTTGGGAGCAATACCGTTGGATCCGGACATCGTCCTCGATGTTCTCCCGATCGAGGAAGTCGGCGGGGAATGGCTTGTTCCCGACGTGTCCGCATATACGCTCCGAGATACGTCCCGGTAGTCAAAAAATCATGTAAGCGGACTTTGCGGCTAATAGTGGTGAGCAGGGTCAGGTCATCGAACATTTTTTGCGCACCGACCTCTCGCCGGTGTCGCTTACAGCGTTTGGATGTGACCGATGGTCGACTCCACCGATCCGCCTGCACTACCGAGAGCGGACCCATGGCACGCGGAAACTACTGTGGCATAAAGATTCCGCACACAATTGTGCCCCGGTCGCAGACGTCGTCAACCCTGTCACGTGGGCAGGTTCGGTGCCGTATGCCGCCGGCATCGCACCTCGTATGCGCATCGGCCACAGCAAAGTGGTTCAACCTGCCCTGGCTGCTCCTGATCGGATTCGCCGTCCTGATCGCGGCGGTGGCTGCGGCACAGCACTTACGTGGGTTGTCGTCGGTGCAGGTGTTCGTCGAACAGCACCGCGGAGTCGCGAGGTCAGCCCAGGGGAAACGTCTGCCCTTCCCACATGGTTGGGTGCGCAGCAATTTCTTAATCTGTTTCTGATGGTCTTCATCATCCGGTCGGGCATACAGATTCCCACCGACCACCCTCGGCTGTACTGGACCCGGCACAGCGCTCCTGGTCGGGAGTGGTTTCATATCTAAAAGCCTGTGCCTGCCGATCCCTTGTGGACAGCGCGCGACGGACCGAACCGTGCAACATGGGGCCGATGCCTACACGTGCGATCTCGAGCTCGACTGTGGATAAGTCGCTCGACGCAAAAGTGTACGACGGTCTTCGGCGGCAGACCGATTCCAGATCGAGTCCCCCATACCCGTTACACCGTCGACAGTTGCCGTTTGGGTGCGATGTACGGTGAGCGAACCGTCGATAGCTTGAGGTTAGCGAAAATCCGGATTGTACTGTTACGGTAAGTTACTTGAAAGTTGTTCGTTCTTCATGAGGTCGGGGCCGAATGGAGCTCCACCTGCAATGAAACTATGTAGCACAGCGCTTTTCCGGAACGAAAGTCCCTGTACATTATTTGTTCGTCGTTGCGTTCGACGCATCGAGCTGTCTCACGGAGATCCGATCGATGCTTGCGGGATCATTGCAGCACCGTTCCGTACGGCCGCAATCAGCGTTAAGACGGTGGCGCCATGACGAGCAGATGTCGGCGCGAAGCCGCATTGCTCGCCGTGTTTCTAGCACAATTCGAACCCGTAGCCGGGGGACAGAAACCGACCGTCACTCGCCTCACCGCCCGTGAGATCGACCAGTGGCGAGAGGACTACGAGCAAGCGGTGCAATGGTCAACTGCAACGAGTTTCAGCACGAACGACGTCGCCAACCTCAAGGAAATGCGTCGACGGTACGGTTTTACCTCCGCCCTCTGAGAGTGCACTACGGGACGATGTGCTCGACTCGACCTTTCGGCAACGAACCAATTTTGCACGGTCGGTGCCGCTTCACAGCGTTCTCGACCATGTCGACGTGGTGCGTTGGGCCTTCGTTTGAGATCCCCCTCACATAAATAGTCATCTCAGATGCGAATTATGTAGGTTCGGGTCATGCAGCTGACGCAGTTCACCGATCTGGGATTGCGCGTCGTCATGCGGTTGGCCGTACTCGACGCCGATGCCTCCCCCAGTACCCGGGTAATTGCGCAGCAGCTCAACGTGTCGTACTCCCATGCCACCAAGGTGGTTACGCGGCTCGGCGAGTTGGGCATCGTCACAACCAGGCGTGGTCGCGGCGGTGGGCTTTCCATCACCGAACTCGGCCGCACCGCCACCATCGGCTGGCTGGCCAGACGCCTCGAAGGGTCGGGTGAAGTCGTCGACTGCGAAGGCGACAAACCGTGCCCACTGCGCGGCGGCTGCCTCCTTCGGAGCGCTTTGCGAGAAGCGCAGGAAGCGTTTTTCGTCTCGCTCGACGCGGTCACGATCGAAGACGTCATCCGGCAGCCGTCCAAAACTGTTCTGCTTCGCCTCACCACTCGGAGCGACGAAGCAAGCTGATCAACGTCAATTTCGACCGAACGGAGCAGCTCATGCTTTCCCCACAGTCAACCGAGGTCATTCGCGCCACCCTTCCCGTGGTCGGCGCCGCCATCGGCGATATCACAACCCTGTTCTACCGCACGATGTTCGACGCACACCCCGAACTCGAACGTGATCTGTTCAATCGCGGCAACCAGAAACAGGGTGAACAGCAGAAGGCACTCGCGGGCGCTATCGCGGCATTCGCAACGCTTCAGCTCGAACCCGACAGCGCCAAGGTTGATCTCATCCTTTCTCGTATCGCTCACAAGCACGCGTCGTTGGGCATCACCCCTGACCAGTACGCAATCGTGCACGAACACCTCTTCGCCGCAATCGTCGAAATACTCGGCGATGCAGTCACTCCCGACGTCGCGGCAGCATGGGACGAGGTCTACTGGCTGATGGCCGAAACCCTCATCACGATGGAGCGAGGCCTCTACCAGCTCGCCGGCGTCGATACCGGTGACGTCTGGCGGACGGTTCGAATCACCGAACGGGTATTGCAGTCCGCCGATACCGTGTCACTGACACTCGCCTCACTCGACGGCAGCGTTCTCCCCACCTTCGCTCCCGGACAGTACCTTTCGGTCGGCGTGGTGCTTCCAGACGGCGCTCGCCAGATACGTCAATACAGCCTCTGTTCCGTGCCGAGCAGCGCGGGCTGGCGGATCAGTGTGAAGCGAATCTCGGGAACTCCCGACGGCGAGGTGTCGAACTTCCTCTACAACAACGCGTTCGAAGGTTCCGAGCTGTCGGTAACCACACCGTTCGGCGATCTGATGATGCCTGACGACGACTCACCATTGCTCCTCGCGTCGGCCGGAATCGGTTGCACACCGATGATCGGCATGCTCAATCATCTCGTGGACACCGGCGCCGAGCGTTCGGTCTCAGTCATTCATGCTGACCGATCGATTGCGGATCATGCGCACCGCGCAGAACTCAGCACACTCGTCGAGAAGATTCCCGCCGCAACCCTGCACCGTTGGTACGAGGATCTCGGCACGCACGTGGCGTTCGGATCTGTTCACGAAGGACGGGCGGATTTGCAAGACATTGCAGTGGAGCCCGATACCCAAGCCTTCCTCTGCGGGCCGATGCCGTTCATGTTGGCGATGCGCGCATCGTTGCTCGAACGGGACGTCCCGCCGCAGAATATCCACTACGAGGTCTTCGGACCGGACAGCTGGGCCAATACCTGAGCGGAGCCGACATGACGGAAGACCCACCGGTGGAAACTCTTTCGCGGTGGTCGGATTCGGGAGCGACGTGGCGTGTTCTACGGCGCACCTCCACATCGATCACGGTCTCACTACGGCGCTGCGACGGGGGCGAGGAAGTTGAGCGTCTGACCTCATCCGATCCCGACCTCCTGGAGTGGATCGGTGACCGTGTGAGCAGCGAGGACTGACGTGTCCAACGCACCGCTACCTGCGGTGCGTTGAGCACGTCATCCGTGGAATCGTTGTGCGATCAGCTCTCGGGGTAGTTTCTCTGGGCCCGGGTAGGCGACGATGACACGTATACCGTCAGGGTCGCAGCCATCGACGAAAGTCACTCCACCGACTACCTGGGTGAAGGTAGAGGCATCGTATGCGCGTAGTCGTTCACTGATCCGCGCCAATTCTTCTTCGGTATCAGCGGACCACATGACGTAGTGGACGCCGATGTTGCTCATGTTGCGCCGCGATGCGCCCTGTTGGACATACATGTAGATCTGGAAATCATCCGGCGTCAGAAGGAGCGCCGCCTCGCGTTCACGCAAGGCGACACGGCAGGAAAATACGTCGCAGTAGTAGCTCACCGACCGATCCAGGTTGGCTACTTGCATCACCGACGAGGCAACTTTGGCGGCAGCACACATTTTTCTCTCCTACTCCCGAACAAGCCAGAGGCCTTCACAGTACCGTCGCACTCGGTGTATTGGCTTTCTCTGTGGCGCGAAGTCCGCATGCACCAGAATTCGCCGCTGACGTCGATGACCGTTCGCCAACTCCCGCTCCGTGGTGACCCGCCCGGACGGTCGTCAGTACCAGCCAGGCGGGCCGAGTACACCCGACCTGGGAGAGTCGGGCGCACGATCAGGGATCGGCCCACCGGACGTGTGTGACGACCTCCCGGAGAACCCCATCCGTCACCGTCTCGGAACTAGAGACGACGCGGAAAACGAATGTAGCGCACACAGTTCCACTGATCTACCACTGCCTGCGACTTACCACGGTCACGTCCCTCCCACAGTTCGGCCGATCTAAACTCACCAGAACAATTAAAGCCACACCCTCACAGGAGCAGCGATGAGTCCCCGGCCCACCTGGCTCCACACCCGATCCACCGAACTTCGGGCCGCACTCCTCGATCTCGGGCTCACGATCACCGACACCGAAGCCCGGAAAATCCTCGACGACAAACTCACCGAATACGCGACCCTGATGCGAGTCACCCGCCAGACCGCACAGCGAGACTTCACCGACGAACGCCTCCTCGCGTTCGCGCAGTCCCTCGCGGTGTCACTCTCCGACGAAGCCCCCGGCGCCGACCTGATCGAATTCGAACGCAGCATCTCCATGCCCGTCGCCTCCGTCGGGTTGACCACCGCGGCACTGGCCGAAGCCTTGAAAGTCGCGCACATCAACCTCGACGACAAAGAAGCCCTCGCAGGCCTGTCGCTACTGTCGACTCTCGGTATGATCACCGCCGACGCCAATGCTTTCCTCGTCCCCACCCCACGCCCGCTGCTCCTGCGCATCGCCCGCTACCTCGACGGCGCCGCGACATCCATCACCGACGGTGCGAACCTGCCCGACGGCCTCGACGACACCCACAGACAACAATTCGCGGACATCCTCGCCCAGGACGCCGACGGAATCCGGGCCCTCGCCAACACCGACGACGGCGACACCCCGAGCCTGTGGCGCACCCCCAACCCGCGCTGACCGCCGGCGCATCAAATCGCAGTCCACGCGTCGAAACCTGCGGGACGGCTCGCCCGCCGATAGACCAGGGGTGGCTACCGGCGGAGCGTTCGCCATGCCCGTTGGGGACCGGGTGATGCCGCCCCCGAAAATTTACGTGCCACCCACCTCGGTTACCAGTCTTCGCACAGTTACAGCTACTTGAGCATTGAACTATCGAGGGGAGTGCCTCGCCGCCTGCAGGTGAACCGGTACCGAGTTAGTTCATCGCACCCATGAGTCGCCTTCACTTATCTCCCGCGTACCGACCGGTCAGCAATGACGCAGTAACATCACCATTTGGTGCGCTGCTTTCCGCCTCGGTTCCAGCGCACCACCCGATACCACCGCACAGGCAGTCACCCCTTCGGACTGCCTGCATGAGCCACACGTGCAGGAGCGACGCATGACCTCCCCTGACGAGCGTCTGACCGCCAAACTCGAACAACTCCCCATCAGCGACGACGCCCCCATGTGCTCACTCCTGCGCACCACCCTGCTCAAACACGCTCAACACGGCAGCGACATCACCGAGCCCACCCTGCTCGGGCTGCTCGCCATCACCGGCGCCCTCGAAGAACGCCTCACCCGACTCGAAGCCACGATTCAGCCCTCCCCCACACCATGACGGCACCACCGCCTCGCATCGACCGACGAAAGCGCGTCCGAAAATTCCTCGGAGCGAGGTCAGAAATTGCCGTTATCCTCGGCTGCATCCTCTTCGCCCTCGTCATCGTCTGGTGGGCAGCCTGAA
>NZ_CAIJDS010000098.1:0-8911 GCF_903819475.1 Rhodococcus sp. UFZ-B548 | reverse complement strand
TCCAGCATCGGGACGATCTCGGCGACCGCGCTACACCACTATCCGGGACTCAACTATCGTCGAGCATGCGTTCGTACCGACTGTGCACTCGTTTCGACGAAACACCGCACGTCGGACAGCTCGCCGAAGTCGACAACGGCGACGCTCGAATACGGACTCCGCCTGCGGTCGCATTGACGGAATCGATGTCGACCCCCGACAGATGAGGAAGGAGGACACGCAGGTCACAACAGTTCTCAGAACACCAGAACGATCATCTCCCGCACGATCCAAGTCCTACCGGAACGACACGCGGCGCGAAGGTGGAGCCGTCACGGAAAGTGGGCCAGAACCATTATTAAGCCGCCGTCGACACACCGCTCGCCACAAATACTTCCGCACCCCACCGACCTTGATGAACACTTCATCGAGATGCCACTTGTCGCCAGCCTTGGGTTGCCGTCGCCGAAGGTTGGCCGCGTACTCGGGCCCGAACCGCGCACACCAGGCGCGGATCGACTCGTACGATACTTCGATCCCACGGGCCGCCATCAGCAGTTCGATCTCGCGGAACGAAAGCGTGAACCGGTGGTAGAGCCATACGCAGTGGGAGATGATCTCCCGAGGAAATCGGTAGCCTTTGTACGTCGACGACATCACCGCATCATCCCAGATCAGGCGATCTCAACAACTTGACAACACCCCTTATCTTGTGTGTATGCACTACGAAACCGATGCTGAAAAGACTGTCCTTATCGACATGGACGGTGTCTTAGCCAACTTTGACCATGCTGTCCTGCAGGGGCTTTCGGCGCACACTGAGTTAGTGGATCGTCAAAACTTTTACATCGCGAAGGATTACCCCAATCACAAAGAGCAGGTCCGTTCGATAATGAGCCATCCGGAGTTTTTCTTCGAGCTCCCTCTCATCGAGGGGGCGCTCGAAGGGTGGGCGGCACTCTTGGAACTTGGTTATGAGCCGCGTATCTGTTCGGCACCACTCATGATGAATCCCAAGTCACAGGAAGGTAAGCTGGCCTGGCTGGCCACTCACCTCGCGCCTACCTTCGGCCATTCCGTAGTGGACATGGCGATCATCGATAGGCACTGTCAGGTTGTTGAGATCGCCTGATCTGGGATGATCTGCAGGTGTCGTCAACGTACAAGGGCTACCGGTTTCCGCGGGAGATCATCTCCCACTGCGTATGGCTCTACCATCGGTTCACCCTCTCGTTCCGCGAGATCGAGTTACTCATGTCCGGACGTGGAATAGCGGTGTCGTACGAGACGATCCGCGCCTGGTGCACCCGGTTCGGGCCCGAGTTCGCCCGCAGGCTGCTGCGGAGGGCACCCCGACCTGGTGACAAGTGGCACCTCGACGAAGTGTTCGTCAAGATCGGCGGAGTCCGAAAATACTTGTGGCGAGCGGTGGACCAGCACGGGAATGTCCTCGACATTCTGATCCAATCCAAGCGAGACGGTACGGCCGCGACCAGGTTCTTCCGCACACTCCTCAAACACCAGGGTCACCCGCCGCGGGTGCTGGTCACCGACAAGCTCCCCAGCTACCAGGTCGCGCACCGCACCAGCATGTCGACGGTCGAGCACCGGCAATCGAAATATCTGAATAATCGGGCCGAGAACTCCCATCAACCTACCCGGCAACGCGAACGGGCAATGAAAGGGTTCCGGTCCGTCGGTGCAGCGCAACGGTTTCTGTCCTCGTTCAGTCGCATCTCCCCACACTTCCGACCGCCCCGTCACCGGATGACCGCCACCGACTACCGCACCGAACTAGCCGCCCGATTCCAGGTGTGGGATCAGGTCACCGCGCGGATCCCGGCAGCCTGAACATCGCTCCGTTGATTCCCTACTGCACTCGAAAACAGCTGCACCCCAAACAACTTGACAACACCGTTACCGACAACCTGTCGTGGATCGGGTCGGACAGCCTTTTGGCGATGGCATTGGAGAACTCGTCGATCACCGCGGTCAAGATGATCGAATCGTCAGGGCGGCGACCGGTCCAACTCTTCGGGGTTTCGAGCTGCTTGTAGATCTCTTCCTTGACGAATTCCCGCAGGTCTGACGATGGACGCAGCGTGTTGTATTCGTCGGCGCTGCCTTCGGCGAAGCGGCGGTTGAGTGCTTTGATCCGGGTCCAATGTTCGCGGGCAATGCCGGGCAGTGCCTTCAGCCCGAGCACGGCGGCCCAGCGGCGGTGAAAATCTCCGATTCCGGTGACGACCGCCTTCTCGAGGCCTGCCTTGTCGTAGACCGGACGTGCTGGACCCAGATCGGGTCGGTCCGTTACCTTTTCGATCATCTCGAGCAGCCGGGTGAACTGATTGATCGACCACTTTCCATCGGTGTCTGTCCGCTGGAGGGCCATGTCGATACGCGAGAGGAATACTCTGTTGTCATCCAACCGCCGACGCAGCGCTTGTTCTGCACGTGAGTTGAAATCGTCTCGGATCGTTGCCAACAGGTTGTTCACACTGTCGAGAACATGATGTGCCCGGTCCTTGATGGAAGCAAGATTGTCGCCGGTGACCTCGTCGAAGTGAGTGAAACAGAAGATCAGTTTCTCTGCGTTGCCGGAGGTCAGGATCGAGCGGACCGCGGCGGCGGGTGCGGCCTGCATCGGCTGGGCGGCATTGTCCACCAGCAGTACCGCATCGACGGTGTTGATGCGGTTCGCGACTGCGGTCGACAGGGACGCTGAGGACTTCGGGGTGTGGCCCAACCCTTCGCCGTCGATGAGGACCAGACGAGGGATTTCTCCCTGCCACCAGGTGGGGTGGAACGGTCCTGCGACGCGGATTCCGTCGACCAGCGGGGTGAGAAGGTGTCCGAACAGTGGTGCGTAGTTGGAGGAGAACCTGTTGACGGCGCGAAGGAACGCAGTCCGGTCGCTGCTTTCCCACGTCCAGTTTTCCGGCCATCCGTGAATGTCTCGTGCGATCTGTCCGGTGGACAGGGCGGAGAACCGTTTCTCCATCTCCGCCAGCAGAGAGGTGATGACCGCTTGAAACTTCTCGTCGGTGCGCAGCAGACGATCGAGTTCGTCGTCGAGGAGTTCGGTGACGACTTGCTCGTCTTCGGTCGTCGCGTCGAGTTCCGTGCGGATTTTCTCGGCATACGTGGTTACCAGCTCACGCAGCGTCCCGATCGCCTGATCGATCACCGCGTTGGTCTCCTCCAGGTCGATGGAGGGGAGGTACTGAGGGTCGGCATCGAAACTCGAGCTCTCCCCTTCTGCGTCGTCCGCGGAGTCGAACTCGTCGAATTCATCGAACTCGTCGAACTGCTTCACGCTCTGTTCGTTCGTGGCGGGTTCGGTGCGTCGTCCCAGGATGTAGCTGAAACGGAACCGTTGTTGCTCGTGATCGAGTAGGCGATCTCGCACGTCTTTCTCGGCCGCGCCGTGCAGGATCGACAGTGCTGCGCTGCAGCCACAGTCTTCGAGATGTTTGACGACCTCACTGCGGCCGAAGAAGGTGATGACTGCTTTGAAGTCCCCGTCGGCGAGGACGATCTCGGAGTCGGCCACCGTGGTCTTGGCGGTGGAGGTGGAGGGGAATCGGTCATTGATGGGATCTGTTCCCAACAACTGACGAACGACGGTGGTCTTGCCTGCCCCCGTCGTACCGAGCAGCAGGACCTGCCGGTAGTCGTCGTCCACCGTGGGCAAAGGGATGTAGCGCTCTCGAACTGTTCTGCTCTGTTCAACTGCTCCCATGAGGGGTGCTCCTTGTTTTCTACGTACAAAGTGTGTGGACCGGTGTCGGTCATGGCGCGGCGGCACATGCCCACCCCTTCTCGCCGGTGGAGTGAGCAGAACCTGGTCAACGAGGTTCAGCAGGTAAAGCGGTTGTGCAGCTGTCGATCTACCTGACGAATTTGTCCGAAATCTCAGCGTGCGACGGTGATTGCGTGTGCGGCGAACGCAACCGAAAGCGAACTCAGAAGCTTCTTGTTCAGATTCGCCTGTCGTTGAGCGAGGTCGGCGGTGTGTTCCAGTTGCGTCATCATTGTGCCGATCTCTTGTTGTTCGGCCAGCGGCAATACCGGGACCTCGATCTTGTTGATCTGCACTGTAGACGGACCGACCGGATTGCTTGCCAGAGCTGGTCGGTTCCCCGACCGGATGCACGTCCGAATGAAACCGGGGTCGGCTACGTCCGGATCCACCCGAACCACATAGAAGTGCTGCGAAATGGTCCAGCCGGCTTCCTGATCAGTCAGGACGGTGCTGACAAGATCGGTTCTCCCTGGAGTCAATGCTTGGACCAGGATGTCTCCGGAGCGGGTTTCCACCCGACGCCGCATCGACACTCGGTCGACGAACTGCACCTCCGGCTCTACGCCGGCCCGTAAATCACGCACTACTTGCGGGGTCAGTACCCCGACCCGATCGGATCCAGACTCTCCGGACTTTCCGGACTCGCGAGAATCGATCACCGGAGCTCCCCGGATCACCTCGACTCCGGGATACGCCTCGAGGCGTTCGGCCCGCACGTCACGTTCGACCACGATGAGAGGGAAATCGAGCGGTAGGTCGCGTTCGGTGGGGATCCGCCGAAGCTCTGCTGCCAGAGCGTGGATCTCGTCGAGTTGCTGTTGCGGGTCGACGACGTTCTGCTTGGCGAGCCAGGTTTCCGGATCCAGGCCGGTTCCCGGTTCGAGCAGAGTCCTGACGGGGAGAACGATCTCGGTATCGCTGTCGGCGATAGTGCCCGACGAACGCCACCGTCGGTACTGTTCGACGACGGTAGCCGTCTCGATCTGCTTCCCTCGCCCTTGTGGTTCGGCGATGCACGCCAAGAACACGCGATCAGGGTCGACCGTGCTCCCGGGTGTTGCCAAGATCCACAGTGCAGAGGCAATCGCGGTGTAGGGGCGCAGCATTCCGGCGGGAAGGGAGATGACCGCTTCGATTGCACCTCGGCGCAGCATTTCGTCGCGCCAGTCTTTGGTGCGTCCGCTTGACGAGAGGTCTCGACGTGGAGTCAATACGAACGCTCGCCCCTGCGGCGCCAAGTGGGAGATCGCATGCTGGAGCCAGATGCCGTTGTCGCGTTGTGTCGGCTTTCCGAACACCCACCGGGGGTCTGCCAGATTCACATCGCGATCGATGTGGGTACCCCACGGCGGGTTGGTGACCACGATGTCAGCTTCGAGCCCGTGGAACGGGTCACCGGCCACGGAGTTACCCACTCGAAGTTCGACGTTCCGATGTCGCAGCACTGCCCGGCTGGTCGCCACGGCGAGCACCCCGGAATCGGTATCGACACCGAACAAGGTCGACTGCGGCTGCGATTTTCCTACCGCGATCAACAAATTCGCGTAGCCGACGGCCGGGTCGAGGACGACACCGGCGCTACCGGGCAGCAGATCGACGAACAGATCGGTAATCGCCGAGGGTTCGGTGTAGCTGCCGAGGGCTCGAGGATCCATCATCAACAGTTCGTCGTACACCTCCGCCAACCCCTCTGCCGGCACGCTCGCGACGATATCGGCCACGGACTCGAGCACGACGTCCTCGACGATCAGGCGGCCCGATCGGTCCACCAACTCCAACAAGCACCCCTGCAGATTCGCTTCTCTCGCACAGATGAGATCGATGACCTGTTCGGGTGTCCGGTCTTCGGCATTTTCGGTCAGTAGCCGGCTCAAGGAATCTGCGCCGATGTCGGAGAGGTCCAGTCCTGTCGCCGGGCCCTGCTCGATGGCGGCGCGGGAAGCAGTGCGCAGTAGGTGGTCGAGCACGATGGCCGAACATGCAATCTTGATTGCCGTACCGGGGGCGTAGCGGCCTTGGAGATGCTGCATCAAGCGCGACGCGATGGACCGATGACCTTGTGTCTCGGTGCGACGCAGCAGGATTCCGCGTCCGTTGTCGACGAGCCACTGCTCGATCTCCGTGCGGTCGAACATCGGGCTGGGGGTATCTGCCGCTTCCTTGGGAGCAGGAAAATCACTGTGACGTTTACGCCACTGGGTTACCGCGGCGCGGCTGACGCCCGCCATCTCCGCGATGTCCGACGCTCGGACGAGAGGAGTACTCATGCAACAACATCCTTGGTGGAGAGTGGGCGATCGAGAAGTGTCACATCGTGTGCGGAGAGGCGAAGTGCTCGCGAGAGGTTTCGGCTTCGACTGACCACGTGGGTGCGCATACCGGCGGCGGCCAGAGTGGACAGGTCCTGGGCGAAGATGCCGTCTCCGGACCCGAGGTAAATCGTGGTGAAGCGGCCGGCGAGGTCTTCGGTGGCAATCACCTCGCGAAGAGCTTCGTCGGCGCCGTTCACTCCTGATCTCGGTGGCAGCAGTCGCGCCGACCTCCAGGCCAACCCCGAGGCGAGGGCGTTGTGATGCGAGGCCGCCACGATGATGTGGTCGTCGACGGCGGCACGTACGACGGCGATGTAACGACGCATCGTCAACGCAGCGTCGATGCCGCGAACATCCGCTGCGTTGCACAGATTTTCCATGTCGAGCAGATGCACCACGCGTTCTCCGGCGGCGCGTGCCGGGGCCATCTCCGCCGGCCGGTCCAGAAGTCGAACCGGGGCCTTGGCTTCCATCAACCGCACACCATTGCTGCAAGCGTTCATCTCAGATCCTCCTGGCCGACGGTCCTCGTGCTGTCGACGACGCTAGTACACACCTGCCCTCAATGCAAGCGTTAACTCGGTTAACGCACTTAACTAAAGGTAAGTTTCGAAATGTGTCACTACGCAGCCGAGCGAACAATTAACTTAACTAGCAGGCTAGGAAGAAATACTGCGATTTCAGCCGGGCAAAAGATCTGGGCTTGGATCTCACTGGCCCGCACCCCGGACGATCACTCATTCCGGGCGAACATGAGATCTGTTAACACCAAGGCATCGACCATGAGAACACTCCAGTCACTCGGCTGGGTACCAATTTCCTCACTGGCTCCACTTGACGAGTACAAAATGAGAAACAGGCCGCCACTTGCGACCGATCGACAAGGGATGGAGTCCTTGCAGATTAGGACCACCGATGGTGCCGCGGCCTGGGTCAGTGTGGCGACCTGTTGCTCGTCGCGTGTCGACGCTAGCTGCTAGGTCTGACAGAGATGGTGGATGTTGTTGGTTCCCGAGCGTTGCCCCGATTGTGAATCCTGCAGCCGGTCAGGCGTGCGCTGCAGCCTGCCGACGTGATCCCGTATGCACCCTCTCAGATGTGGTCCGGGCACCGCAGCTCAGACAGTACGGCCCATCCACTCGCGGTGAGCCACTGCTGCACCGGATCCGGCAAGGTGCCACTGCGTGCGGTCTGTGCGAAATCGCCGGCAAGGATTGGTCCGTCACCGCACACCGTGCAGGCGACATCGAACGCCGGCGGCCCCGGCTCGCACTGATGGCAATGCGATCGAGCGATCACCGCACCAGGATCGGCCGGATTGTCGGCATGAGGATGCAACCAGATCACCGCCAGGTCGCCGCGTTGATGGGCAGCTTCGGCTCTGGTGCTCGGCTCGTACCCACAGGACGGGCAGATCCGCGACGTTCGCGCCGCCGCAACAGGGACAACGGCCACCGTACTCACCGAATCAGTCGACATATTCGCCGCCGCCGCCGGTGCGCGCTTGTTCAGGTGTCCGTAGACAGTAGTGCGGGGAACGTTCAACATCGCCGCGATCTGCGCGACCGTCTTCTCCCCCGCGTCGTAGAGCTGCTGGGCGAGTGCGATTTGATCGCCGGTGAGCTTCGGCGGACGACCGCCCTTTCTGCCGCGCGCCCGCGCAGCGGCCAAGCCGTCCCGGGTGTTCGCCACGATCAACTCACGTTGGAGTTCGGCGAGGACGGAGAGCATCCCGAACATTGCTCGCCCTTCCGCTGTGGCGGTGTCGATGCCCTGTTCGAGAACCTTCAAGCCGATCCCCCGCTCGCGTAACTCTGCACCGAGGGTGATCAGATGCAACACCGAACGCCCCAACCGATCCAGCCGGGTGATCACCAACGTGTCACCGCCCCGCATCCGCGCCAGCACCGCATCGAGTTGTGGGCGTGAGGCTTTCGCACCGTCGGCATGATCGTTGTGGATGTTCTCGGCGTCGACACCAGCCCGCAGCAAAGCATCGACCTGATGGGCAGGATTCTGATCTGCGGTCGAGACCCGCACGTAACCGAACAACATGTGTCGAAAACTACGCCTGTTTGAGGTTTTCGACAGAAGTTTCAGCGCACGCACCCTCGAAAACTCCCGACTCCGAACTAACGCGGTGACACCGCCGTACGATGGCCGTCCCTGTCGAGCTGCACCGGAATCAATCGCCTCAGACTGCAGCACTGCACCCGAATCGGCCCGATCCGAGCATCGGTTCGTTCCAGCAGACCGGCGAATGCAGGTTGGCCGCAACCCGAATCCACATCGAAACCACCCCGGCCAGCGGGCATTTTCATCGCCTTCCTGCCCTGTCGGACTGCAGGTCTCCACCGCACTACCTATCGATGCTCTGTAGCGAGGCTGTCGTGACCGGGCATGCAAGGATGGGAAACGAGATCGGGACTTCGATGTGAAACCCGGATCAATTGTGTAGGGAGTATCGATATGGCACAGGGCATCGTGAAGTGGTTCAACGGCGAAAAGGGCTTTGGTTTCATCGCTCCCGACGACGGAACACCGGACGTGTTCGTTCATTACTCCGAAATCTCGGGCAACGGCTATAAGTCGCTCGATGAGAACCAGCGTGTGGAGTTCGAGGTTGGCCAGGGCCAGAAGGGCCCTCAAGCCACCAATGTGCGCGCTGTCTAATCAGCGACACAAGAAGAGGGCCGCACCCGCAAGGGTGCGGCCCTCTTCTGCATAACGGAGGCCCGGTCGGTACGGCCAAGCTAACCGGGCTCTTCCCAGATGAGGGTGTAGGTCGGCCGGGCGCGTCGGTCCGCAGATAGAC
>NZ_CAIJDS010000097.1:0-9094 GCF_903819475.1 Rhodococcus sp. UFZ-B548 | reverse complement strand
GAACGAGGAGATTACGCAGTGCCCGTCCTCACACACCACACATTTGGACTTGACCCCGGGTTGCTGCTGTATTCGACAGGGCCGAAACTTGGAAAGGTGTTGCTTGACAATGCTGTTCATAGGGGACGACTGGGCGCAAGATCACCACGACATCGAAATCGAGGACGACACCGGCCGACGTTTGCGCGTGCCCGACTTCCCGAAGGTCTGGAAGGTATCGCGAAACTACATGCGTTGATCGCCGAACATGCGCCCGCCGAGTGGGTGGATCTATCCGCAGACCAAGTTGTTGTAGGAATCGAAACTGACCGCGGCCCTTGGGTAGTTGCCCTGCAGGCGGCTGGAAACCTGGTGTTCGCGATCAACCCACTCTCGGCTGCCCGATATCGGCAGCGGCATTCCACGTCCGGCGCCAAATCCGACGCAGGCGACGCGCAGCGCTCGCGCAATGCGTTCGGCGCGCCGAAGTTGTAGTCGAGCGTGACCTCAAACTGTTCCGCTGGAACATCGGTGAGCAGTTCGCCGGCTTCGGCAACCATCGCCGCGACCTGATCGAGTCACTGGGCTTGGGTGAGCAGTCCCTCGACCTCCGGAACATCGAGTGACCACCACAACGCGAGTGACCGCCCATCCGGAGTGCGGGTGGACGGCCACTAGGCTCATGCACGGAGACTTCGTCGTCAGCTCAGGACCCAAAACTCCCAAGTGATCCCCCTCCGACTGAAGGCGGAGAGGGATCTGTGGTGGGCGGTGTCGTCATGGTGCCGTCTGCGATATTGACAACAACCGGCAATCGGGCATCTGCACCGAAACCGTTGGAGGCGGTGACGGTGAATACGAAGCTCCCACTCTTGGTGGGGAAACCGGACAGGACGCCGGCCTCGCTCAACCTAAGTCCGTCTGGCAGTACACCAGAAGTGATCTTCACAGCCGGGGCTGGGTGTCCGGTAACACCGAAGGCGTAGTTGTAATCCTGGTTTAGGACACCGGAGGACGGTGTCCCGGAAAGCGTCGGAGCTTGGTCGATCGCGATTACAGATACCGAGCTGCCACGATTGTTGGTGACGTACATATAGCGTCCGTCTGGTGTGATCGCAACGCCGGTCGGGGCTGTACCGACAGGAATGGTCCCCGTGACTGTGTTGGTGGCGGTGTCGACAACGGTCACGGTGCCATCCAATGTGCTGTTGGGTATGTAGGCGCGTCGACCGTCCGGGGTGATCGCCACCGCGCGTGGGGCCGAATCGACTGAGATGGTTCTGGCGCGGGTGTTGGTGGCGATCGTGATCACGGACACCGAACGACCCTCGTAGTTGGTTACGTAGGCATACAAACCATCAGGTGTGATCGCCACCCCGGCCGGAAGTTTGCCGACCGCAATAGTTTTGGTGACGGTGTTGGTGGCCGTGTCGATTACCGACACGGAATTGTCGATGTTGTTGGTGACATAGGCATATTTGCCGTCGGATGTGATCGCAATCCCGTACGGACTCTCACCAACTGTGATGGTGTGGGTGACCGTGCGGGTGACGGTGTCGATCGCCAACACCGTGTTGCTGGCCTGGTTGGTGACGTAGGCATATTTGCCGTTGGGGGTAACCGCGACCCCGAACGGCTGTGTGTCGGTCGGGAGGGTGATGGTTTCGGTGACAGCGTTGGTAGCAGTGTCGATCACCGATACCGAGTTGCCGTGGTAGTTGGTGACGTAGGCGTACTTGCCGTTGCGGGCAATCGCGACCCCGGACGGACCTGAGCCGGTAGTAATTGTCATGGCGACTGTGTTGGTGGCGGTATCGACCACTGACACCGATTCACTGGCCACAATGTATGCCTGTTTGCCGTCTGGCGTTACCGCCACCGCGTCTGGGTGCGAGCCGACCGGGATTGTGGTGGTGACGGAGTCTGCGGCTGCGGTGGTGACCGCGCTGCTGACTGTCATGGCAACGGCGAGAGCGGCAGCAGCCAGTACCGCCGCGACACGTGGCCAAAGTTGATGTGGGTGTGCTTGTTCCATGGTGGACATAGGTGGCGCGCCCTTCCAGGTGCAGTCTTCCGCACCCAGAGGTACGCGGCGGCCACAGTAGGCGAACCACCCACAAGAACATAACGGACATTTGTTCTGTTCTGTTGTGTGGCCGTCCAGACCGGGCAGCGAACGCCGATTCGGGTGTGGCTTGATGTGGCACGCATAGCCAGTCGGTCATTGCCGGAATTTATCCAGTCTCGGACGGAGGTAGGGTCGATGCCGGAGTTGTCGGCACCGTGATGTCGAATGGTGACAAAGTGCTTCGCAACCGAGTGGAGTGACCGTGCAGAAGATCGCGACGGTCCGGGACGCGGAGGAGAATGCAGCATCGCAGGTGTTGCAGCTCGGATTCGCGAATCATGTGCCGCGCCGGATCCAATTCCGTTGTCGCACCCCCGGATCGCAACGGTCTTCCCAGCCCCGATTTCTCCGGTGATCACCCCGATCGCATGTTGGTCCACGCACCAGGACACACTGGGCGACGGCTTCGGCGTGTCCGGGGTGGCGGTGCAGCATTCGCCGGTGCCAAGTTCCGCACGAATGGCATCCTTGCAAAACCGTAATGTGCTTGCAGCCGTTCGATACTCATGCCGATTTCTCCTGTGGATCACTCTGCCTCATCAGTGCCCTTTCGCAGGGCGAGTGTTCTACATGCCGCGCTCTCCAGCCTCCGAAGCGGCAGACGGTCGAGAAGCTTCTACGAGCACAAGCGGGCCCAAAACCGCACGCACACCCACGCTTTGATGGCGCTGGCCCGCCGACTCGTCGACGTTCTGTGGGCATAGCTCCGCGGTGACAACAGGGCCTGGGAACCTCGAAGCTCTGTCCCCGCGGTGGCAGCTTGCTGCGCGGCGCGACGTCCGCTGGAGCGCTTGCAGGAAGAGCCGCCAGGCAATCATCCTGGCGACTCTTCCTCGTACGGGCCTCTTGGCGTCTACTCGAGCTCGAAGGTCATCGATCCGATCTCGTCCTGAAGGATCGTGGAGGCGACCAACTTCACGGGGGTTGTCGTGTCGGACAGCTCGTACGCGACCGCGTTAGCGACAGTGCCGCCCTTCTTGATCTTGTTCATCTGCGAATCGAGGAATGCAGCGTCCGGCAATGAGCCGACACCAAGCTTGTTCTCCGCGTTGGGGTCATTGTCCTGGTACGCCTCGAAAACGAACAGCCACGCCGTCATCGGATTCGTCTCCTTGCCGGAGACGTTCGTCGTGTCGTACCAGAATGCGATGACGGGCTCCTTGCCGTACTCGTTGCCCTCCTCACCTACTGGAATCGTCTTCACATCGGTGATCTTGATCACGACGTCCTTCGTCGTGAGGACGTTGTCCTCGAACGACGCCTCAACAGGAGCCGCGGCCGGCGCGTTGGCGGCGACTGTCGAGCCCGGCGTCGGTGCAGCAGTCGATCCTGCCGAGCTGCAGCCGACGAGAGCGATAGCCGCGATGCCGACGGTCGCGATGGTGAGAGAGAGCTTGCTGATGCGGTACATGTGGTGTCCCGTAGTAAATGTCGAGCAATGATCAGAAACCGATGCTAGGGCTTGTGATAGCGTGCGTCCCTCGAACAGCTGCATCGTGACCGTAGTCACCGACATCGTGACCGTAGTCACCGATGTCACGCCCGGATCATGTGCGCGTCTGTACTATTCTCGACAACTCCCAGAGCGTGTAATCAGCTTCCCGCTGAGCATTTGAAAATGTTATGAAAAAGTCCCTGCCTCAGGCGTCGCCATAATCCGCTGGGCCCCGTCGCCGTCGATGTATCGTCTCGACACGCCAGTTACAGAGTCGCCATTCTTTTTCAGATCCGGATAATGTCGTGAGACTCGAGCGCACCAAGGCTGAATTCGACTCTGTCAGCGAGGGCCGAACCGATCCCCAAAATCGTAGTCGTTCAGATTGGGGTATCAACCGCTTTCTAGGCTGGCGTAGGTCTGTCGTAACGAAGAAGGAACCAGAAGAATGCGAAACCGAGGTTAACTGCCGCTACTGCCGAATCCAGGTGTCGGATTGGGGGTGGGCTCCGGTGTGGGATTGGGGGTGGGCTCCGGTGTGGGATCGGTTATCAGGGTCGGGACGAGTCGCTCGACTCGACTTGCGGAGTTTGTGCCGCTCCCCAGCAGGAAGGAAACGGTGATCGATCCCGCCTTATCCGCAGCGACGCCAGTCGGGAAGACGAGACCACTGAACGGTAGAACGGACTGAGATCCGTCAGAGCGCAGTCTAATTACTCGGGTAGCTGTGTCTGTAGCTCCGGCCACGATCGCGTTTCCATCCTCGTCAACGGCCACGCTGAGTGGGGAAAGCCCGGCGAACTTGATATCGCTCTTTGTTCCGTCGGACGACACCTTGATCAGGCTGCTGTCGTTGCCGCCGAACTTCGCATCCGCAACGAGAATGTTGCCGGCTCGGTCCATTGCAACACCTCGAGGCTGAATGAATCCAGAGATCTGCTGGAGGGTGTTGCCGCCGACGACACTCGCTCGAACTACTTGGCTATCTTCATTGCCGGTACCGCAATCGAGGACTGCAATCTCCGAGCCTTGCGCCGCGACATCGCAAGGATTGCGCAAGCCATACGCAATCTGAAAGCTATTGCCCTCGGGTGTGATCTGAACTACCGACCCTGACGCGACAGCGTTGCCGGACAAGTAGCTGCCGAACGTGACGAAGATGTTCCCATCATTGTCTATGGCTACACTGCCAGCGGATCCACGGCCACTGACAGGCACTGTGGTTTGAGTTCCGTTCCCACTGATCTTCACAACTCGACTCTGACCGGAAGCGGTCACCAAAATAGCGGTATCGCCGTGGTCGTCGACAGCTACGTCCTTCGCCCACTCGCCATTTTTGAACGCCAGTAGGGTGGACTGGGTATAGCTCATCTCCAGCGCATCGGCTGCGTGTGCGGGTGCAGTGACGCCGAAAGCAGCGGCAACCGCCACCGCTGACGACATCAAAATTCTATTCAGGTTCGCTGGGCCCATTACTCGTTCTCCTTGATTTTTGAGCGATCCATCATGACTACTGGTTGGGTCAGCGAAGTGAATCATTCTGGTCTGACTTCAGCTGAAGCTCTTTCGATGAAGGCTGACGGCTGAGCTTATAGGGAGCCAACCACCTGATCGTGGCGGCAAGGAGCTTGCGAGCCTTGCGGTTGCGCCAAGAAGCCACCTCGGTGATCTGTGCGTTTGTCAGCGGGCGGCGAGCATCGGTGCCGAGATCATGCCGCACAGGTCTGGGAGCAGGTCTCCGAGTACGCGGCGCTGATGCGCGTCACGCGCCAGAGCGCGCAAAGAGACTTCACTGACGAACGTCTGATCTCCTTCGCGCACTCGCTCGGCCTATCACTCTCGGACGAAGCCCCCGGCGCCGACCTGATCGAATTCGAACGAACCATCTCCATGCCGGTCGCCGCGATCGGGTTGACAACTGCAGCACTGGCCGAAGCATTGAAGGTCGCCCACATCAACCTCGACGACAAAGAAGCAGTCGCCGGCCTGTCCCTGCTTTCCACCCTCGGCATGATCTGCGCCGACGCCAGCGCCTTCCTCGTCCCGGTCCCCCGCCCACTGCTGCTGCGTATCGCCCGCTACCTCGACGCCGCCGCAACATCGATCACCAATGGTGCGAACCTTCCCGACGGACTCGACGACACCAACCGACGACATTTCGCCGACATCCTCACCCGCGACGCCGACGGTGTCCGCGCCCTCACCAACACCGACGACCGCGACGCCCCGGCCCTGTGGCGCACCCCCAACCCTCCGGCGCTGTAGATCACCGTCGCGCCCCGCCAACCGCCGGGCGCGGAATACGAACGCTTCGCCGTCCATCGATCGACAAGCCGACAACCCAGCAACGTCGAGACCAGCACACACCCCGTCAGGATTTCAGCAATGCACTCCACGACCATCGCCGCCGCACAGACGCACGAAAAACTTCTCCTCGCCGCCACCCTCGTACTCGGCTACCCCGCCCCACTGAGCAACATCACCGACACCCGATCCACCGACAACTTTTCCGGCTCTGACACACCAGCCGAGAAGCACCTCACACCATGCCCGTGACAAAAAATGACCTGATCACAGCACTCCGCGCCTATGGTCCCCGCAGCTACGAACACAACATCGACACCGCCTGGGATCACTTTCTCGCAGCGGCCCGCAAGACATCGTCACCACAACCCACACCCGGCGACTCAGCAACAACGCAGTAACATCACCGATAGTGGTGCGCTGCTTTCCGCCTCGGTTCCAGCGCACCACGCAACCGATCGGGCAGTCACCTTTTTGCGTTGCCCGCATAATCCGCATATGCAGGAGCTGCCCGTGCCCTCCCCTACCGAACAGATCACCACCAAACTCGCGCAACTACCTATCAGCGACGACGCCGTCATGTGCCGGCTCCTACGCACAACGTTGCTCGCGCATGCCGATCAAGGCCGCGACATCACCGAACCCACCCTCCTCGGGCTCCTCGCCATCACCGGTGCCCTCGAAGAACGCCTCACCCGACTCGAAACCACACTCCAACCCGCCCCACACCATGACCCCACCCACGCCTCGCATTAACGCACGAAAGCGCAGGCACGGATTGCTCGGTATGGCAGTGGAAACTGCTGTCGTCCTCGGCTGTGTCCTCTCCGCCATCGCCATCGTCTGGTGGGCCGCCTGACCCGCACCAGTGCGACGCCGCATGTAACCCCCTAGGACCAAGACTCCTTGCGGTCACTCTTACGGCACCGTCGGTGATATTGATCGCGAATGTCGTCCGGTGAACTGCCCCGCCGAGGTAGGAAATACCACGCACAATCCGTAACGCAGTGGCGCACCAAACGGGTGGTTACAGCGGCGACGGGCGAACATGCAGCCGGGCCGGTTCACGGGGAACGGAATCGGGATCGATCAGCGGGCCGGGGTGGGGTCGGGTCTACCTGCCACAGACATACTCCTTCCATGGCAGGAAGGAGCCGTCAGCCTCGGGATTGAGGCGGTTCAGATACCCCTCACGGGGAGTCTAGGAAGTCCAGCGCCTGTTCTTCCCGATAGGGCGCAGGAAGGTCTCGTTTTGTCTCCTGCGCCGCACCTGAAGTACATAGTTGAACATGCAAACAAACCGAACACGTGGGATAATTCGCCGGTGAAAATACTCCGCACAAGACTGAGGCGCAGACAAATCGACAAAGCGGAGAGATGGCAAACGCTGCTTGTCATCGGGTTGTGCGTTCTTACTTTAGTGGCAATCTTCTTCGGAATGCGATACGACAAGTCCCGCTGGGTTCAACCCGCAGCCCTCACTACCAATTCGCTCTACGATTCCGCATCGTTCGAGACAGTTTCCGCCTTCGCGCTCAGCATTCGCCTGGCATCGTAAGCAGCGGGACGAACGACTCATACCAGTGGGCCGCATGGGCGCCATCCGATTTGGATTCTGCCCACCGCTGCGGTCTAGTGGATGGCGGGGTATCCGAACAGTTGAGGATCCGCTGCTTCTCGGTCACTGTGTCGCTAATCGCCTTCTTGGCTTCACCCACACTGACTTTCCTGGTCTACGCCCTCCGGTCAGAGTTCCGGTTTCACCGCCCGCTACGACGCGTGAAAACCTCATGGAAGGTGGTCGAGGCTCCGGCCGGGACTGGGCGCCAGTGTTGTGGTGGGCGATCGCCCTCGACGACGGCCGCTTGGTCTTCGCCGCCGAGGGTGGTCTCGAACTCGCCCAAAAATGCTTCTCACCGACGCGAATCGCCGATTATACACGCTCTACTCGTTGGGAGTCAACGAGAAAAGATGCCCTTCACGATCTTTCAGTGTGCGGCGTCGAAAGCATCGATGACGTCGGCTTTGATCCGACCTCGCGGGGAAACCTCGAAGCCGTTCTTGCCGGCCCAATCGCGGATCGCTTTCAGTTGCTGCGCTGATCGACCGGATCCGGACCCCGACGCCGCAGTCGCGATCACGGTTCTGGCGCGAGCCTTGCGTGTAGAGGAGACCTTCTCGGCAGCTTTTATGTACGGGGCGAACGCGGCTTCGATCTTGTCGGCATTGGTAGGTCGAAGATCAATCCGATAATCGGCCCCCTGATAGGAAAAGGCGACTTCGTGTTCCAATCCGGTGTCGATGGGATTTCCGTCGAGATCGTCGATGAGCTGTCGAATAAATATTTCGGCCACAGGGGATCCTTGTCGTTGCATACTGGATGGATATCTCTTTCATGTTATCCGCAGTATCTGATAACCCCGGACACTCCTGCCATCGCCTCGCGGGCCACTATCTGCACGGCACTCTGCGCGTCCGCCTGGAATCAACTTCCGCCGTGCGAACCGGTGTCAGAGCAGCTGCTGCGCGATATGCGGATAAACCGGCTTCTCGCAACAGAACGACAAACATTCACCACCGCCCGCTCCCAGGTATTGGATCAGGTCACCGAACAGACCATCACTGCTGACCGAGCGCTCCACTCAATACCCTGCTGCCACTGCCACTGCAGAGCCCCCATCCGATTTCGACCTAGGAGAAGTTCACAATCGCGAGGTTGAGCGGCATCTCGCTGGTCCGTGGTTCCAGCTTCTGCAGCCTGCCCTGCAAGAACGTGCCACTCAAGTAGTCATCTGCATCAGCAATCTGCTGCGGCGCGACCTGCCCGTCGTAATCAAAGCTCTTGAGTTCGTACGGCAACGAATCCGCCTCGAGCAGACTCGGCCCGTCCATCAGCTGAAAATGCAGGTGCGAAGCATTGGCGTTACCGGTGTTTCCGAGCCTTCCGAGCACCTGACCTTCGGTCACCTTGTCACCCGGTTTGACCGTGACCGAACCGGAGATCATGTGGGCGTACATTGCGTACACGCCGTCACCCAGATCGAGCACGACGTGATTCCCGTCGACATTCTCGACAGTCAGTTTCGCCGCCAATGTCGGGTCGCTGGCGGGCAGAACACCCGGAGCATTCGCCTCCATGCCGTCGAGGACCGAGACCACTGTGGCGTCAGCGACTGCGAGGATGTCGGTCCCGTAGTTGTTGTGGGTATGGACGTTGCTGACGCTGGATTGAAGTAGACGGGCTGGCC
>NZ_CAIJDS010000096.1:0-9110 GCF_903819475.1 Rhodococcus sp. UFZ-B548 | reverse complement strand
TATCTGAAGCTCATAGGTGTATCGGGATATCTAGCCGATAACTTAGATTATGTCATTCTATCGAGGAAATGCTTTGTGCTGCAACGAAATATGTCGACCGTGAAATCTGTGTTCACCTGACGTTGAGCCGCTGTGTCGTTGCCAGGGTGAGAGAGCGCCGTCCTGCAGGGGTGTCGGTTCAGTTTTCGGGGTCGAAGTGCACTGCGCGGCCGGTGATCTCGGTGGCGGTTATTTCTACGATGTTGTATTTGGGTGTCGGAATCCACGATCGCAGGCCCAGTTCGTCGATTCTGGCCATTTCGGTGAACGAGGTCAGTGCCCGCGCTGTCCCTCGGACCACGACACTCCACCCGTTGGTGGTGTCGATGTGATCGGCCTCGAACAGGACGCGATCGTTGACGGTCAGTTCGACCAACTTGGTGCCTTCTGCGGTGCGGAAGTAGAGATGGTGGTCATCTACTACGTAGTTGACGGGAAAGATGTCGGCGCGTTCGCCTGATCCGGTGACGAGGCGGCCTAACTGTTGCTGTGCCAGGAATACCCAGCATTGGTGGTTGTCGAGTATCTCGACAGGTACGTGTGGGGAGAGATCGTCGGCTGTCATGACTTCCGGTCCTCTCTTTCTGGCAGCTACGAATTCAGGGTAGTGCAGCGACGGCGACTCCCGAGTCAGTCGCCGGCGAGAGATATCTATCGGGGTGCGGGCGATGAGCGCACGTTGCTACTGACGAGTGCGTGGTCCTGCCCGGAACAACTGGCGGAGATCACGATGATCAGCACCACAATGATCAAAGGATTCCGCAGGTTCCGCCAGAGTGCATAACGCAGCTTGTGACGTGTCTGCGCCGGTCCAGCAATATTCGACGAGTCCATTGTTGCGGTGCTCAATGGGTCGTTTTTGTGCGCCGGGTGGTGAGCAGGCCTGTCGCCCAGCCGAGCACAAGGATGACGACGAGGGTGAGCCAGAGAGGTGATTGCACCGATACCCAGAACAGTTGAATCGTGGTGGCGGCCCGGTTCTGGAGAATGAAAATCGCCGCGAGCACCACCAGCACCGCGGCGAGAATGCTGCGCGGCGTGAGCGACAACCGACTCGGCTGGGTATGGGTGTCCGAGCTCATCAGATGGGTCCTTCTGTCATGACGGGTAGACATCGAATAGTTCAGTCTGCGAGAAGACGCGCTTTCTGGGTATCGAATTCCGCGTCGGTGAGGATGCCGGCATTTTTGAGTTCGCCGAGCTTGGCGAGTTGATCCAGTATGTCGGGTGTGGGTGCTGCGCTGTCAGCGACAGTGGCCGGCGTGTTCGGCGTGGCAGAAGCAGTACTCGTCTGATCTTGTTGTGCCCAGCGGGTGCGTTGACGGCGTTGAACGTTGCCGTGGATGGAACTTGCCACCGCGACGCGGCTGGCTCGTCGGAGAAAGCTCATTCTTGAATCTCCTGCGCGGTGTCGGCGGTGTTGGTGAGGATTGTGGCGAGGCCGTCGAGATCGAGGTGGCCTTCGGTGATGATCGTGGCCCCACGGGTGGTCCACGCTTCGATAGCGGGGAGCAGGGTGAGTTCTTCGTACACGAGGACTGCGGCGAGGCTGCCTTCGCCGATGTCCTCGGCGATCAGGGCGAGGTCGTCGACGTCGAGAAGGTGCGAGGAGGCACCGCCGAAGACGGTGGCGTCGAAATTCTCGGTGCTCAATCCGCCGGCGTCGACGATCACGGCGTGTCCGCTGGGGAGTTTGACGACGAATTCGAGATCCAGGATGCGTATGGTTCCGGAATCGACCAGTACCAGTAGCTGTTCGAAGCCCTCTGGGGTGAGGGCGCCGTCGGGAAATTCGACAACGATGTACTCGATCGGGCCGAAATGATTCAGATCAGTCATCAGCGGGTTGGGCCTTTCACAGGCCGCCGCTGGGGTAGAGCTTGCGGCGGCCTGGTGCTGGAAGGGGTGGCGTTGGTGGATGTCAGCGCAGCGCTTTGGCCTTGAGCGTCTCGTATTCGGCGGTGGTGATGGTGCCGGCGTCGAGCAGCGCGCGTGCTTCGGAGATCTGCGACGCCGGGGTGGTTCCGGCGACGTCTTTGATGTAGTTGTCCGCTGCTGCGCGTGCGGCGTCGTGTGCTGCTGCTTGCCGTTCCCCGATGCCTCGTCCGCGGACGAGAATGTAGAGGAATGCGGTCAGATACGGGACGGCGATGAGGAAGATCAGCCACAGGATGCGGGCGAGCGCGGGCATCGTACGGTCCCGGAACAGGTCTCCGATGATCTGGAACAGGATCAGCAGGTACGCGACGAACGCGAACACGATCAGGGTGTACCAGAGCAGATCCCAGAATGAATCGAGCATGTCGGCGGTGCCTCTTTCGGTGATCAGCGCATCTCGGCAAGGGTTTGCCGGTCAGTCGCTGGTGTTGTTGTATCAAGAAAACGTGGTGGCACCAGTGAAGGTGTCGCAGAATGTGAACATCTGTCGCACAATCGAATCTCGTTCGTCATTCGCGCAGTTGCGTGGGAGTCAGATCGTAGTGGGCGCGAATCGCGCGCCGGAGTTCACCGGTCGAGGTGAAGCCCGCCGCTGCAGCAACCTCCGGGAGCGCCATCGTCGTGGATCGGTCGCGCAGCATTCCTACGGCGTATGTCGTTCGCAGGGAGCGGATTTCAGTGGCCGCTGTGCTGCCGGCCTTCTCGAATACGCGCTGGAGTCGGCGGACGGTGACGTCGAGACGACCAGCGAGGACCGAGGGAGTGAGCATCGGGTCCCGATAGGACGCGGCGATGCTCGTGCGTGCCCGCGCCAGCAAACCGGCACCGAGTTCGGTGGACGAACCTCGGTAGTTCAGGCTCTCGTGATGGAGCCCGACGATCAGCTCGAGGACGGCGTTCTCGACTGCGGATGGGGTCGGCTCATCGGTCAAGGATTGTCCGTACAGGGTTGCCTTGACGAGCGCGGAGAGGGCATGGGTGGTGGTCGTGGCTCCGTCGGGTCCGAAGTGTAACGAGTCCGCCGAGATATGAACCCCACGTTCGACGAGAACGGCATCGTCGATCCGCAGCATCATCGATTCGGATACCGTTTCGTTAAGCCCTTCATGCCGATTCCAGCCGACCTGAGAGACGATCTGGCCAGGTCGGAACACTCGGCGGCGCTTCGTCGATCGAACCGACTGTGTACCGCGCAGAATCAAGGACAGATTCACCACGTCGCTGTCGACGACCCTTCCGGGCGCGGCCAGACAGGGGGACAGATGAATTCTGCTCGCCGCCACAGCACCGATATCGCAGGTTTCGAGTCGGAAATGGAACTGCCCTTCGTCCGGCACGACCAGTTCGGTCTTGTTGCCCGCTTCCGGGGTCATGGCCTGAAAACCTGCCTGCCCCCGCAGTTCGATCACCTGCCGCATCCGCGGTTGCTCCTTCGTGAAGCCACCGGCCTCTCGTGAGAAGAGTAGACGATCCGAGCTAGAAACAACTCGAGGCACTGGTATCGAAAAGAGCACTCCGACAACACTTATGCGACAGGTCAGGTAACACGTATAACCGGATACAGATACCCGAGTCCATTGTTCACCGCGAAGTTACCCACCGCGATGATGATCTATTCGACGACAGTACCTTCGGATCGACGACAATCCGACGCCCGGGCGGCGTGATAGTTGGTATCTTGCGCAGAGCTCACGCGAAGCCGCCGATGAATAGATCGGCACGCCCCTCTTCCGCTCGTGTTCCGAGGAGTTCACCGATGACCGACGTGTTCCCACAGCCGCTCACTCTCTCGCAGGTCAAAGAGGCTGCAGCGGGGTTGATGCCGACCTTGGAGGCGGAGCTGGCGGCTTTGGTGCGTATTCCCTCGATAGCGACCGAGGGGTTCCCGATTGAGCCCTTGTTCGAGGCGCACGATCTGATCGTGGACATGCTCATCGCCGCAGGTGTACCCGAGATCGACGATCTGCAGATTCCGGGGAAGACCGCGCCGGTGATCCTGGCGACTGTTCCGGGGCCGATGGGGTCCCCGACGGTATTGATGTATTCGCATTACGACGTTGTTCCCGCCGACGACGTCGAACTCTGGGATTCACCGCCTTTCGAACCGAGCAAGCGTGACGGCGCGATTTACGGCCGCGGTACGGCAGATTCGAAGGCAAATGTCATTTCGATGATCGGCGCCCTGTCCCTCTTCAACGGAGCACCGCCCGTCACCGTGAAATTGGTGCTCGAGGGCCAGGAAGAATTCGGCAGCCCCTTCGACAACTATCCGCCGGAAGCCCCCGAATTGTTTGCGGCCGACGCAATGGTCATCGCCGACGTCGGGAGCGTTCGACCCGGATCACCGACCTTGACCGTCGCATTGCGCGGATCTGCCCAGGTGATCGTCGAACTGACCACTCTCGGCGCCGACAAGCACAACGGCCTTTACGGCGGCGCCGCACCGGACGCCCGCCTCGCGCTCATCCGCGCACTGGCGTCGCTGCATGACGATAACGGTGACGTGGCGGTCGACGGCCTCCTGCGCGAACCGTGGACCGGTAGTTCGTACACCGAGGACGAGTTCCGCACCCTCGCCGAGATCCGTGACGGGCTTCCGCTGCTCGGGACCGGCGGCATCGGCGAACGCATCTGGTCGGGCCCGGCCATCACCGTGACCGGTATCGACGCTCCCCCGGTGGACGGCGCCGTCAATGCTGTCGCCAGCACTGCCCGCGCTGTGGTCAATCTGCGCGTGCACCCACGCCAGCCGGCAGCGGACGCGCAAGCTGCGCTGATACGGCATCTGGAAGCCCTGCGCCCCTTCGGTTTACAACTGACAGTCACCGCAGGAGAAACCGGCGACGGATTCGCGGCAGCCGAAGGCGGACCGGCCTTCGACGCGGCACTGTCGGCGCTCTCGCAGTCGTGGGGTGAGCCGGCCGGGCTGATGGCAGGCGGCGGCTCGATCCCCCTCGTCATGGCCTTGGATACAGCAGTGCCGACCGCCGAGAAGTTGTTGTTCGGCGCCACCGACGGCTACGCGAACATCCACGGCCCCAACGAACGCGTCCTGCTCGACGAGCTCGAGAAGGCCGTCGTCGCCAAGGCACTGTTCTTCCAGGAATACGCACACACCTTCGAGGGGAAGAAATGAGCACCGAGACCGACACGGGATCCGCACCTACTCCGGCCAAGAAGAAGTTCGAGTTTCCCGGTGCGGTCACGATGCTCGCGATCGTCACCGTCCTGGTCTGGGTTGCAGCACTGTTCATTCCGGCCGGACGCTTCGGCGTCGACGTGGACGGCTCACCCGTTCCCGGCAGCTTCGAGACCGTCACGTCTCCGCTCTCGTTCTGGGAACGAATCCAGCAACTGATCCTCTCTCCCGTGAACGGCCTGTACGGCGTACAGGATTCGATCACCGGGTTCGTCGACACCGACAACATCGGACGGCTCTTCGGTTCGGTCGGCGTAGTCCTCTTCATCATGGCGCTCGGCGCCTTCATCTCCGTCAGTTTTGCCACACGCAGCCTGGAAACCGCTGTCTCCCAACTTGCTACCAAGCTCAGCGACAAGGGCTGGCTGCTCATCACCGTCATCATGGTGCTGTTTTCACTGCTCGGTTCGACGATGGGCTTCTCGGTCGAGACCTTCGGCTTCTACGCCTTGCTCATACCGCTGATGACGGCACTGGGCTATGACCGCATGGTCGCGGCCACCATGATCATCCTCGGCGCACTGGTCGGAAACATGGCGTCGACGGTCAACCCGTTCTCGATCGGCGTCGCCTCCGGCGAAGCAGGTGTCTCCATCGGTGACGGCATCGTGCTGCGCGTGATCCTGTGGATCGTATTGACCGCAGTGGCAGTGGTATTCGTTCTCCGCTACGCCGCAAAGGTGAAGAAAGATCCGTCCAAGTCGCTTGTCGGTTTCGACATCGAGGACGACGAAGACGAGGAACCGGCCGAGCCGGTGGACATCGACGGCAAGCTCACCGGAACTCAGAAGCTGGTACTGCTCATCACCGGACTCACCTTCGGACTGATGATCTTCTCCGTCATCCCCTGGTCGAGCATCTTCGGCGCCACCACCGGACCCGCCGAGTACGACGCGTACCACGTCACGGCAACCGAGCCCTACTGGTTCGAGTTGAACTGGTGGTTCCCACAATTGGCGATGTTGTTCATCCTCGCCGCCGTTCTCGTCGGCATAGTCGCGAAGATGGGTGAGAAGAAGATCGTCTCCCTGATCACGCGTGGAGCCGGCGACATGGTCGGCCCGGCGATCGTCATCCTGCTCGCTCGCGGCGTCTCGGTGATCATGACCAACACCGAAACCCTCGACACCATCCTCAACGCGATGGAGCAATTGGTCAGCGGCGCTTCGGCCGGAGTCTTCGCCATTCTCGTGATGCTCGTCAACATCCCGTTGGCGTTCCTGATCCCGTCCAGTTCCGGTCACGCCACCCTGGCGATGCCGCTGCTCGCCCCGCTGGGCGACTTCGCCGGAGTCAGCCGCGCACTCGTCATCACCGCCTTCCAGATGGGCCACGGCCTCATGCTGATGGTCGCCCCGACCAACGTCGTCGTTGTCGGCGGGTTGGCCATGGCGAAGGTCGGCTACGACAAGTTTCTGCGCTTCGTCTGGCCACTGCTGCTGATCAACTTCGTGATCGTTGTCGTGGTGATCGGCGCAGCAGCAGTCCTCGAATGATACTGTCCGGCCCTTCTTCTCAAGGACAGGGCAGCGGGTCCCTGCCTACTTGAGATCGTGCGTCTGATACAACTTTGACGTTGCCCGGCCGTAGCCGCAACGTCCAGCTTTTTTGAGAACTATAGGAGTGCAGTCGATGTTGGATTCGATGTGGGATTTGCTGTGGTACACCCTGACCGTGTTCTTCTTCGTCGCCTACCTACTGGTGTTGTTCCAGATCATCGGTGACTTGTTCCGCGACCGCTCCATGTCCGGCGTCGTCCGCGTGCTGTGGATCATTTTCCTCGTCGTCCTGCCCTATCTGACAGCGTTCGTCTACATCCTCACTCGCGGTCGAGGTATCGCCGAACGCCAGGCAGCGGCACACAGCGCGGCACACAGCGCGGCAGACGACTACATCCGAGAAGTGGCGGGGAAGTCGGCGCCGGAGCAGATTTCCGAGGCGAAGGCGCTCCTCGATGCTGGTGTGATCGATGCTGCGGAGTTCGCAGCGCTCAAAGCGAAAGCCTTGAGCTGACACTATTCCGGCCTTTTCATTGCTTCCGTGACTGCCGAGTTTTCCTTGCGCACAGACCATAAGGATTTAGGGTGATCAGATCACTCGGTGCCATGCGCGCCCGGTTCACGACCTATCTGCTTAGCTTGCACCCCGCAGGGCTGATCGCTGCACTGGTGTTTTTCGCCTGGTCAATGACACCCTCACTGCTCCCCCGCGCCTGGTATCTGCAGGCAGTGGCCACAGGTATCAGCATCGCCATCGGGTACGGTGTCGGCGCACTCCTCGCATGGATCGTCCGCGCGTGCGGGTTCGAACCGCAGTGGCAGGATCGAACCCGCCGCGCTGGGTGGTGGATTCTCACGGTGCTTGCATGCGTTCTCGTGCCCACATTTTTGGTTCTCGGTTCGTGGTGGCAGCAGATCATCCGCGATCTCGTAGGCGTCCCGCGCGTGGCCCGCTCGAATTACATTCTGGTCTTGGCTCTCTCGCTCTTCGTGGCGGCACTGATTCTGACTGTGAGTCGAGCGGTACGTGCCGGTGCACGGGCCCTTGGGCGATTCGGCGGACGGTTCATCCCTGCCCCGATCGCGAAGCTGGCCTCCGTCGTGTTGATCGCTGTGCTGGCTGTTCTTCTCGTCAACGGCGCTGTGCATCAAGGCATCGTCGCCGCAGCGCAGCGTTCGGCGGAAGTCGCCGATCAATCCACCGCTGACGGGGTCGAACAACCCACCGCGCCGCAGCGCTCGGGTTCGCCTGCCTCGGCAGAAGCCTGGAGCACTTTGGGGCGCGAAGGGCGGACCTTCGTCGCCGGTGGGCCGAGTGCCGAGCGCATCGCGGAAGTGACCGGCGCACCCGCGATGACTCCGATCCGCACTTACGCGGGTCGTGAGTCCGCAGACACCGTCGATGGTATCGCCGCGCGGGTGGTCGCCGAACTCGAACGAACCGGCGCATTCGATCGCCAGATCCTCGCTGTCGTTACGACCACCGGACGGGGATGGGTCAACTCGAACGTCGCCAGCGCGTTCGAATACGTCAACCACGGAAATTCTGCCATCGCCGCCATGCAGTACTCCTTTTTGCCTAGCGCACTGTCATTCGTGGCGGATCGCGAGACACCGCAGATAGCCGGCAGAGCCTTGTTCGATGCAGTACATCAAGCGTGGTCGGCCCGACCGGAAGGCTCACGGCCGAAGCTGGTTGTCTTCGGCGAAAGCCTCGGATCCTACGGTGGCCAAGCAGCATTCGCCTCCGGCGCCGATATCGTCGCCCGCACCGACGGCGCATTGCTGGTCGGCACACCGAACTTCGCGCAACCCTGGCAACGCATCACCGATCAACGAGACAACGGATCACCCGAACGGTTACCGGTCGTCGACGACGGCCGAAACATCCGCTTCGCGTCCCGCCCCGATGACGCTGACCTGCCCACCCCGTGGGAGTCCTCGCGAGTGGTGTTCTGGCAGCACGCCAGCGACCCGATCACCTGGTGGTCCTTCAATCTCGCTCTGCACCAACCGGACTGGCTACGCGAGCCCTTGGGCCCTGACGTCGACCCCGGTATGCGGTGGATACCTCTCGTCACCTTCTGGCAGGTGACACTCGACATGGTGTTCTCCGCCGACGTGCCCTCCGGTTTCGGCCATGCTTACGGACCCGAAGCGATCGACCTCTGGACCCGGATACTCACCCCGCAAGGGTGGGACGATGCAACAACCGATCGGGTACGAACGGCGCTCGGCGGATAACCAGAGCAATGCTTTCATCCAGCACTGTCCACGAACAGGCTTCGCCGCACAACAATTTCCGTCACCGCGACCGGGAGGATCAGAGAATGGCCGGGGCTGAGCAATGACAGCGGTGGAGGATCTGACCGAGGTTGCATCCCGGGCCGTCGCCGCCGAGCGTGACGCCCGGTCGGTGCGCTGGCACAACCCGG
>NZ_CAIJDS010000095.1:0-10355 GCF_903819475.1 Rhodococcus sp. UFZ-B548 | reverse complement strand
TCAACCGGTCGCACACAAATGACAGTGTGTGCATGAGACCCGGGATGGTTCACTCCGACGACGAGGCCAGGCAGCAGACCTGCCTGATCCGGCGGGAGCGCAGCCGAGCACGCAGCGGCGAAACGAGTACGCACCACACTCGCCCATCGCTGATACCAGGGCACTTCTCCCACCGCGACGGGAGGCCCCTCGGACGTGATCACGGCGAGCGTGGAATCGCTACGCCATGGCTGACTCGCCCGGCCGCGAACCGTCAGGCTCTGCCCTGGAACAACTTCGAGCCACGACGAACTGGGTGCCCGGATGGTGACCAAGCCGCCTCCGGAGTACCTGTGATTCTGGGCAGTCACCGAATTGACGCTTGCCCTGAAGAAAACCTGACCTTGACCCGCCGCGCCAGAGACTGCGTGCGGATCCTCCGAGGGTTCCACTTCGACACTCACCCACGCTCCCTCGAGGGCAGCCCGGGTCAGTGGGTGCCCCTCGACCTCGGTCGCCCGCCACCCGATGACGACACTGCATCCGGCACCGAACAGCAATGCAACCAACATGATTCGTGCCCACCCCGCAGATGTCCGGCGCACAACCGCGTAAGTGAGGATTGCCGCTGGAATAGCGCATGCCACCGCCAGTACCCACGCGGCGACCGCGCCGAACAGGATCCCCACCGCACTGCTCCCCCACACTGCGACGGCCGACGGTAGCAGCCGAGCGTCGAGGACCGGCGAGACTTCCGGTTCGTTCACACCGATACCAGCACTCGCAGTTTGGCCAACCTTGCCGGGCCGATCCCGTCGACTTCCCCCAATTGTTCTATGTCCGTGAATTTTCCGTTGGAAGTTCGCCAGGAGATGATCGCCGCAGCCGTTACCGGCCCTACCCCGGGAAGGTCGTCCAGTTCGGCCTCGGTAGCGGTGTTGAGGTTCACCAGACCAGCCCCGCCGGATTCCCCCGCGGCGGCGGGGCCGGTCCCTCCCGCAGTGGTACTCGAACTCGCTGAAACACCACCGGACTGATCGGCGGCCCCCACCACGATCTGATCACCATCGGCAAGCTTCTGTGCCAGATTCAGGCCCACCGTCTCTGCGCCCTCGAGCACTCCACCTGCCGCAGCGAGCGCGTCGGCGATGCGCGAGCCCGAATGTAGGTTGACGAGCCCAGGCGTGTGCACGAGTCCGACGACACTGACCACCAAAGCCTCAGGCGGCTGCTCCGCTACGACGCCGGTCGGTACGGGACTGGCTGATTCACCATCGTCGACAGTGACATTCTGCGCCGTGACACTCTGCGCCGTGACATTCTGGGGCGAGGGCAACGGTGGGACCGCCTGCAAACTCGGAGAATCCCACCACACGGTGAACAAGCCGATTGCCGTGGCCAGGGCTGCAACGATCGCCAACACCCAGGTCGCCGATCGGCTCGGGCGCCAACGTGTACCGCGCCAGCGCTCGGGCAGCCGATCGAACCGTGACGAGTCGGGTTGAGCCTCGTATTCGTCTTCGTCGAAGTCCTGAAGCCACTCGGGGGACCTCTCGAATGGCTGCGGGGACCTCTCGAAAGACGCTGAATCCTCGAAGTCGTCCACGGCCTGTCGCTGCCGGTAGTTCCCGTCCATCGCCGCGAGGCGATCACGCGTCCGTTCGCGCTCCTCGCTGATCCTCATGACTGGACGCTAACGAGAGACCATGCCGCCGAAGACGAGCAATTTCGATCTGTGGAGAACTCGGGGATTGTGGAGAAACGATCAGGCGCTCGGGTCGATCTCCGGCAGCGGGCACACCACAACACCGATCGCGCCGACACCGACGTGCGCTCCGATAACCGCGCTGAAGTCGGTGACCACGGATTCCGCCACATCGGGAATGCGCTCGGCCAACTGTTCCGCTATCGCGTCGGCACGCTCTCGCGCTCGCATGTGATGCACGGCTATCGCCACGCGGCCGAGACCGGCGCGCTCGACTGCCGAATCCACCAAGCGTGCAAGCGCTTTGGTCGTCGTACGTGTTTTTTCACCGAGCACGAGCTTGCCGTCCACCAGATGCAGGATCGGCTTCATCGCCAATGCAGTACCCAACAACGCGGCTGCGGTTCCGATTCGTCCGCCCCGACGCAATTGATCAAGTTTGTCGACGACGATGTAGCAGCGCCCACGACTCGCGACGTCGACCGCCCGGCCGTACGCCTCTTCGAGTGACGCGCCCTTCTCGGCCAAGCGCGCAGCTTCGAGAGCGGGATAGCCCAAACCCATTCCGGCCGACTGCGAATCGACGATTCGGACGGCTCCTCCGAACTCCTGGGCCGCGACTCGTCCGGCTTCCCACGTTCCCGAGAGTTGCCGTGAAATGTGCACGGCGAGAACGCCGTCACCGTCGCTCATGTCCAGGGCGCGTGCATACGCTTCGGACAACTCGGCGGGCGACGCTCCGGCCGTTGTCACTCCTGACAGGTCGCTCGGCATTGCGTCGACACCCTCACGCAAGTCGCAGCCGTCACGGAGCACATGGAGCGGAACCACCTGAATCCCACATGCGTCGGCCGACTCCTGCGGGATGCAGGCGGAGGAATCCGTGACGACGACGACCGGCATTCTGCTACCCGACTTCGCTCGGCGGTGATACCAGTTGCGGCGAAACCACTTTCTTCGACTCCACCCCGCGAATCGCAGCGATCATCGCGCGGGCTACACCGACATGACCGTCCCAACCCCAGTGAATACCGTCGGGGTTGCCGTTCTCGGAAAAGACGTTGTCACGCACTGCATCCGCGAGATCGACTACGGGAACGTCTTTCTCCGTAGCCCACTCGGTGATCGCGGACACCGCGGCAGGTCGTCCGGCGTGCACGCTCGCGTAGGCATCGCTGCGGTGCACCGACGGCAGGGTCGCGATCATCGGCAGTTCCGGCCGCATGTACTCCAACGCATTTCGCGAGCTTTCCAAATACTCGACGCTCAGCTTGGGCGGAAGTGCGACCGGGCGGCCCAGAGGTGCAAGCCGCGGCTGCAGCCACTGATAACCCTCGCGCACCACGCGTCGAAGCGCCGGAGGACGAACGTAGCGGATGGTCTCGCGGAGCGCGGTAGGCAATGGGGACGGTAGCGAGTCCATACCGCCGACCGCGAACACGACGGCGCCGGCCCGCGGCACCGCCGCCCACACACGAGGATCCTGAGTCAGTGCCCACCACGCGTCGCGGCACGTCCAGCCGATACGGGCGACCAACTCGACGTCCCAGCCGAGTTCGTCGGCCACGATGTTGGGCCAGATGCGTGGATGATCTGCCGCGAGGCCGCCCTTGGGGCCGAAATACGACAGCGAATCCGCGAGCACGAGGAGGACGGGGCGCTGCCCGTCGGCACTTTCAGAGGACGTCATTTGCGACACTCGCAGAAGCATTCCATACGTCGAGTCGCCACTCGATCGACTTGACGTCGCCGTGTCCGCTGAGTTGCACCCAACTGGTGTTTCCCAATCCGCCGAGGACGGCCCAGCGATCGACGGGTAGGTCGAGCAATGCCGCTGTCAGTGCCGCGATCAAGCCTCCGTGCGCCACCAGAACTACGGGCCGCTCGGCCCAGTCCGGGTGCGTGTCGAGCAATTCGTGAACTACGGGGAGGCTACGATTCGCGACGTCGATTCGGCTTTCGCCGCCGGGCGGCGCCAACGTGGCATCCGCTCGCCAGGCAGATCGCACACCGGGAGTGCGCTCGTCGACGTCATGATGAGTCAGGCCTTGCCATTCACCCAGGTGTGTCTCACGCAGACGCGTGTCGGTGAGGACCGGAAGTCCGGCGGCGTCACCGACAGCGACTGCCGTGAAATACGCGCGCCGCAGATCCGAGGACACGATCGTCAACGGTCTGCGATCGGCGATCACCGGACCTGCACTCTTGGCCTGCGTGCGTCCCAACTCCGACAGGTCGGTGTCGAGTTGCCCCTGCATCCGAGAGTCGGCGTTGTATTCGGTCTGTCCGTGACGCAGCAGGATGAGCCGGCGGACAGGGTTCGACGCCGCACTGGGCGCCGACGAAGTCACAGCGAGGGATCCTGCGCGTCCGGCTCGGAAACCGTGTCGGTCTCGAACACCGTGTTGGCATCGGCGGGGCCGGGACGGTTCTGTCCGAGGCCTTCGACCTCGACCGTCGGGCAGTCCTTCCACAGACGATCGAGAGCGTAGAAGTTGCGCTCCTCGTCATGCTGGACGTGGACGACGATGTCGGCGTAGTCGAGCAGTGCCCAGCGGCCCTCGCGGGTGCCTTCACGGCGGACCGGCTTGTGTCCCGCTTCGCGGAGGCGGTCTTCGATGTTCTCGACAATCGAGTTGACCTGACGCTCGTTGGTCGCAGATGCGATCACGAAGCAGTCCGTGATGACCAACTGTTCGGACACATCGAGCACCACCACTTCGGTGGCCAGCTTCTCGTCGGCTGCCAAGGCCGCGATGCGTGCCATGTCGATGGCTTCGGTGTTTGCACTCACTCGATGTTCTCCAGTTTCGTCTTCAGAAAGTACTTGTTGTTCTCGGCTAGCTCGATTCGGCGCCCGGGACGGCTTCCGACTTCCCCGGTGCGGGCTCCGACATCGTTGTAGCTCCGTCGCGGCGCTCCGCGTCGACAGGTCGATACAGGTTCCGCTTCGAGATGTACTGCACCACTCCATCCGGCACCAGGTACCAGACAGGGCGGTCTTCACTTGCCCGACGACGACATTCGGTCGACGAAATGGCAAGTGCCGGAATCTCTATCAACGTGACCGCGTCGGCGGGCATGGTGTCGAGGTGACCGGCCAGGTGCTCTGCATTGAGATCGAAACCCGGTCGCGATACCCCGACGAACTTCGCCAATGCGAACAACTCTTCCCAATCTTGCCAGGAAAGGATGCTGGCCAGCGCATCGGCACCGGTGATGAAGAAGAGTTCGGCGTCGGGATGGTAGGCCCGGAGGTCTCGCAGTGTGTCCACGGTGTACGTCACTTTTTCACGGTCGACGTCGACCCGAGAGACGGAAAACCGCGGGTTGGAGGCGGTGGCGATGACCGTCATGAGGTACCGGTCCTCGGCAGGACTGACGCCCTTCCCCTGCTTCTGCCAGGGCCGCCCGGTGGGGACGAAGATCACTTCGTCGAGTCCGAACCGGTCGGCGACCTCACTGGCCGCAACGAGGTGGCCATGGTGAATGGGGTCGAAGGTGCCACCCATCACTCCGAGGCGTCGAGCACGTTCCACCGATAGTCCCTTCTGCACGAGTGTCGAGCTTACGGGTCAGACCGGCAGCAGACGGGACACGACGTCGGCAAGCTGCTGGGCCGAGCGGCACTCGTGCATGCTGATGACCTCGTTGTACACCTTCGCCGCGGAGTCACCCGTTCCCCATTGCCCCTTCGGCTCAGGGTTGAGCCAGTGTGCGTGCTTGGCAACCGCAACCATCTGCGACAGCGACTGGAGGTTGGGATCGCGATAGTTGTTGCGACCGTCGCCGAGTACCAGCAGCGACGTGCGACTGGTGATCGACTGCGCGAACTTCTCCTGGAAGACCCCGAAGGCGTGCCCGTAGTCGGAGTGGCCGTCGTAGGTGATCAGTTCGGCTTCACGCACCATCCGTGACATCGCGGACCCGAGGTCTGCGTTCGAGTCGAAGAACCGCGTGACCTCGTCGGTCGTGTCGATGAACGCGAACACCCTCACTCGTGAGAACTGCTCGCGCAACGCGTTGACGAGGAGCAGGGTGAAATGGCTGAACCCCGCTACCGAACCCGACACGTCACACATCACCACAAGTTCCGGCCGCGCTCGCTTCGGCTTGCGCTGCACCAGATCGATCGGCACTCCGCCCGTCGACATGGACTTGCGCAACGTGCGACGCAGGTCGATCGAACCCGAGCGGGAGCGGCTACGACGCACCGCGAGACGGCTGGCCAACAGACGAGCGAGTGGTGCGACGTTCTTCTTCAGTGTGGTGAGTTCGGCGTCGGAGGCCCGCAGGAAGTCGACTTCCTCGGCGAGTTTCGGAACGCCGTACGTGGCGACGCATTCCTTACCCAGATTCTCGGCGGTGCGTCGACGCGTTTCCTTCTCGACCATCTTGCGGAAGTCCGCGATGCGCTGCGCTGCCGTGCGCTTGGCGACCTCGGACTGATAGTCGGAATTGTCCTTGCCCTCGGACCCGGCGCCTTCCTGGTTGCCGAGTAGACCTTGCAGGATCTTGTTGAGCAACGTCTCCGGGGCGACGTCGCGCAGCGCCTGATAGGCGGAGAACGACGGGCCGTTACTCGACTGGTACTGCCCGAGTTCCTCGACCATCGCGGCGGTCAGGAGTTCGGTCATCTCCATCGCCTCGTCGCTGCCGTCTGTCAGCAGTTCGGCGATCAGCTCACGCAATGCCTGTAGGTCGATCGAGCCGTCTGGCTTGCGCGGCAGTGTGACGTCGACGTCGCCGACCGCACGGTCACCGATCGCCTTGGGGAACCACAGGTCGAAGACGGCGTCGAACGTCGCCCGGTGGGTAGGTCGACGCAGGAGCGAGCATGCCAACCCTTCACGAAGCGCTTCACGATCGAGCAGGTCGAGAACCGACATGACCTGACCGGCGTCGACGGTCTCGGACGGGCCGACCATGATTCCGCGTCGTCGCAGAGCCTCGACAAAATCGACGAGGTGACCGGGAATCCCGTGCGGCGCTGCCAGGCCGCCGGGTGCGAGCGGCGACGTCGATCCTGCGGGAGCCATGACAGACCTCAGTTCAGCCGAAGTTCAGCGGCGGCGCGCACCTGATCGGACTGGTGCTTGAGGATGACACCGAGCGTGGCGCGTACGGCGTCGTCGTCGAGCGTGTCCATGCCCAGAGCGAGAAGGGTGCGTCCCCAGTCGATGGTTTCGGACACCGACGGAACCTTCTTGAGCTGCATTCCGCGAAGAACACGAATGGTGTTGACCAGCTGCTCGGCAATCGCTTCAGGAAGCTCCGGCACCCGGCTTGCGAGGATGCGACGCTCGAGGTCGGCGTCCGGGAAATCGAGATGCAGGAAGAGGCAACGACGCTTCAGAGCCTCCGAGAGTTCGCGCGTGGCGTTGGACGTCAGCACCGTGAACGGCTTGCGGGTGGCGGTGATCGTTCCGAGCTCGGGGATCGTGACCGCGAAGTCGCTGAGCACTTCGAGGAGCAGACCTTCGATCTCGACGTCTGCCTTGTCCGTCTCGTCGATCAACAGCACCGTCGGGTCCTCGCGGCGAATGGCCTTGAGCAGTGGACGTGCGAGCAGGAACTCCTCCGAGAAGACATCCGCCTTCGTCGAGTCCCAGCTGTGGTCGACCGCGACATCACCCCTCGCTCCGCTCGCCCCGCCCGACTGAATCCGAAGAATCTGCTTCGCGTGGTTCCACTCGTACAGCGCACGAGCCTCGTCGACGCCCTCGTAGCACTGCAGACGCACCAACTCGGCGCCTGTCGTCTGGGCTACCGCGCGCGCCAACTCGGTCTTACCGACACCGGCCGGTCCCTCGATGAGCAGGGGCTTGCCCAGTCGGTCGGCAAGGAACACTGCCGTTGCAGTGCCCTTGTCGGACAGGTAACCCGTCTCGGCCAAACGCTCGATCACGTCGTCGACGCTCGAGAAGAACGGTGTTGTATCGGGAAGAGCTCGGTCCACGGTTAACTCCTAAAAGGGTGGGGCAAGTCTGGTGAACTTTTCAGGCGGGTCGGGTGTGCCCGTCGCCCCAGACGATCCACTTGGTGGACGTCAGTTCCGGCAACCCCATAGGGCCACGCGCATGCAGTTTCTGGGTGGAGATGCCGATCTCGGCGCCGAACCCGAATTGCTCACCGTCGGTGAAGGCAGTCGACGCGTTGACCATGACGGCGGCGGCGTCGACGCGAGCGCTGAACTCACGGGCAGCCGAGAGATCGGAAGTCACGATGGCTTCGGTGTGGCCGGTCCCGTACTGGTCGATGTGCTCGACCGCAGCGTCCAGGTTCTCGACGACCTTGAGCGCGACGTCGAGGGTGAGGTACTCCTTCGACCAGTCGTCCTCAGTGGCCGGGACGAGTCCAGGCAGATCGCCGTGCACGACGACGTCGTGCATCTGAAGCGCTTGAAGCAACTTCGGCACGGCCGTCTCGGCGATGGCGGCGTCGACCAACACAGTCTCCGCGGTGTTGCACACGCTGGGCCGACGGGTCTTGGAGTTGAGAAGAATCTTCTCGGCCATGAGCAGATCGGCGGCCGAGTGAACGTAGACGTGGCAGTTACCGACACCGGTCTCGATGGTGGGAACGGTGGCATCGCGAACTACGGCGCTGATCAGGCCGGCGCCGCCTCGTGGGATGACGACGTCGACGAGGCCACGGGCCTGAATCAAATGAGTGACCGTGGAGCGATCCGCACTTGGCAGAAGTTGAACGGAGTCCTCGGGCAGTCCCTGAGCAACCAGCGACGCACGCAGGGCCGCTACCAACGCTTCGTTGGACTTGACCGCCGAGGACGAACCACGAAGCAGCGCAGCATTTCCCGATTTGAGGGTGAGCCCGAAGGCATCGACGGTCACGTTGGGACGAGCCTCGTACACCATGCCGACGACACCGAGCGGAACGCGCTGCTGCCGTAGTTCCAAACCGATCGGCAGAGTGGAGCCGCGAAGAACTTCGCCGATCGGATCAGGTAGTCCGGCAACCTGACGCAAACCCGACGCGATGCCCTCGATCCGGTCAGCGGTCAGACGAAGACGGTCGAGCAGCGATTCCTCGGTGCCGCCCGCCTTCGCGGTGTCGATATCGAGAGCGTTGGCCGCGAGAATCCGATCGCTTGCCGCGAGTACCGCGTCGGCTGCGGCGTGGAGCGCAGCATCCTTCTGCGCCGTGGTCAGCAAAGCCAGGACACGCGAAGCCTTACGGGCTCGGCGTGCGGCGTCGTGCACGACGGACTTGGTGTCGGACGCGTTCGAGTCGACGGTTTCTGCGTTGGAAGTCACAGCGGTCATGAATACACATTAACCACCCACCTCCGCGGCCTGCTCGGCGGAACGAGGCTGTGACCACCCGGGACCATTCCGGCGGACCGCCTGCGAACATTTCGGCGGACCGCCTGCGAACATTTCGGCGGACCGCCGGGGAACAATTCCGATGCGCGGCGCTGTTGCACCCACCGACCTTCTTCTTCGAGTCAGGAGCCATCCGTGAGTGTGTTGTTCGAGCCTTTGACCCTGCGTGGCGTCACCATCCCGAACCGCGTCTGGATGGCACCGATGTGCCAGTACTCGGCCGACGTCATCGGCGACCAGGTCGGAGTGCCCAACGAGTGGCATCGCACGCATCTTGTGAGCCGTGCAATCGGCGGCACCGGCCTGATTCTCACCGAGGCGACGGCCGTCAGTCCCGAAGGCCGGATATCGGCAGCTGATCTGGGGATCTGGAACGACACGCAGGCGCAAGCCTTCGCCGAGATCAATGCGCAACTCGCGTACTTCGGCGCAGTGCCCGGAATCCAGTTGGCGCACGCCGGACGAAAAGCGTCGACGCAGGTTCCGTGGCGCGGCGGCAAGAGCCTGCCCGCCGACGACCGACTCTCGTGGCAGACGGTTGCCCCGAGCGCGGTTCCGTTCGGGCACCTTGCCGATCCGGTAGAGCTCACCACGGAGGGCATCGAGAAGGTCGTCGCGGACTTCGCAGCGGCGGCTACCCGCGCATTGAAGGCCGAATTCAAGGTCGTGGAAATTCACGCGGCCCACGGATACCTGATCCATCAGTTCCTCTCCCCCGAGAGCAACAAGCGAACGGACCGCTACGGAGGCAGCTTCGAGAACCGCATTCGATTGCTCCTCGAAATCCTGACAGCAGTCCGCGAGGTGTGGCCGGCCGAGTTACCGCTCTTCGTCCGGGTCTCGGCGACCGATTGGCTGACGGAAGAGCGTGGGCTCGAGGTCGACAGCTGGACCGCGGATCAGACCGTTGCCCTGGCCAACATCCTCTCCGATTACGGGGTCGATCTCGTCGACGTCTCCACCGGCGGCAATTCACCGGCGGCACAGATTCCGGTGGAACCGGGATACCAGGTTCCGTTCGCCCGTCGCCTGCAGAACGAGAGCCTGCTACCGGCCGCCGCCGTCGGCCTCATCACCGAACCCGAACAGGCCGAGAAGATCGTCGAGGACGGAAGCGCAGTGGCGGTGCTCCTCGGCCGCGAACTGTTGCGTGATCCGTACTGGGCGCGCCGGGCGGCACGGGAACTGAACGCCGAGGTCGGACCACATATCCCGTCGCAGTACGCCCGCGCCTTCTAGCCCGAAAATCGGCTCCCGCGCCCAACTTTGATGGCTCTCCGCATTTGAGCGGGGCGTGTGCTGATTTCATGCTGCTGGTCTCTGCC
>NZ_CAIJDS010000094.1:0-12039 GCF_903819475.1 Rhodococcus sp. UFZ-B548 | reverse complement strand
TCCAGCCGGAGATGTCGCCAGCATAGGAGCGGCAAGAAACCCGGCACGGTTCAGTGTCCCGATCAACGTCGCCATGAGTATTTACACCTGTGGCGATCAGGGTGCTGTGCCACGGATCGCCACACTTCTCGGCAACGCTTGTCGATCATCGTGAGGCGTGTTTTTCGGACGTGTATTGCTTGGCCGGATTGGGGCCAGTAAAGCCTCAATGCTGCTGCTTGCATGTCAGGTGTGCCCGAATGCTGGCTAGGATCTTGGCGCGGTGCTCCGGGTTCGCTGCCATTTTCGTACGTTGAACATGTGAGCTTTCAAGTAATTCTTGTTCCTTCTTTCGCGCCAGGTCGGCCGATTTACGCTGTTCACTGGGCGATTCTCCGGTCCAGTCGATCCCATCGAGCCTGCGTCTGAGGTATGCCAACGGTGAGACCAGGCTTGATCTTGTTGGCCAGATCCACCCCCGGTCTGCTGTGTCTCGGGAAAGCGTCTGTGCGATGTCACGTCCTGTCCATCGCGTCGTATCGATCTTGACATCGCGGAGAAGATCACAGATCGCCCCGATATGTCCGGTCGGTCTGAGAGCCGGCGCATGATTGACGAGTTCGGCTGCAGTCCTCTGAAGTGCCAGAGGCCGCGGTGTGATCCGAGAAGTGCTTCGTTTTTTTGTTGTGAGCTGGGCTCGCGCGTGCGCGCGTTGGTGAGTTCTTCCTAACGGAAGAACTTCAAAAGATAAAAAACCAACACTAGATAGGGTGTCAGTTCCTATCGGCCCTGGTCGACTGCTGTGGGGCTGATAGACGCGATTGACGTCGGGCCTCAGAGAGTTGTGAGCTCTGTGGCGGGTTGCTCTTTCAGAGGCGCGAGACGGTCGCGTCTTGGCGAGTTTGCGGTGAGGTGTCGTTGCCACGATTGTTCGAGGGGATGACAGTGACCATGTCGATGCAGCGCGGTGCTGTTGACCCCCGTGATGGGCTTCAGCAGCCAGAAATTCCAGGGTTTTGAGGTTCCGTCCCCGGACGTGTTCGATGCCCATTCCCAGCGCGATGAGCACTCGCCTGGCGCGATTGACAGAGGATTCGCTGACTTTGGCCCGGGCAGCGATCGTTGATTTCGCTGCGGAGACCCCGCGGCCGGTGTGGGATTCGGCGAAATGTGCGTGAGCTTGTGCCACTGCGTAAGCCTTGTCGGGCTTGATCAGGTTGCGCGCGCACAACGCCTTGCCGGCCGGGCTGGTGGTGTGATGCCGGAATTGGCGGAGCCATTCCCTGCGTGATGTCCACACTGGAACGCGTGCTTGTTCCGTTGGTTCGACAGGTAGGGACCAAGAGCGTCCACGCTGGTAAGTGGACTCGTTGAGTTGCCGTGTAGCGGATTCGAGGCGCGCGATACGTGAGAGAGCATCATCGACTGCCGCTTGCCATTCGTCGACTTCTGTCGATTGAGGAACAGCGGATTGGGTGCCGATGCGCGACACGCCGAAGGTTGGTGATATGGAATGAGTTGGGCTGTATTCAGGGTATGCGCTACCCTGAGACATACCTGCCATAGGTAAGTCCCTTCCAGGGGGATGCAGTACGAGCAGAGAAAGCGCTAACTTTCGAAGCTCACCTCTCGAGAATGTTCGAGAACAGATGTCGGAGAACCTGCCAGTTCTCAGTCGACGTCAAGGACCTGCCAGTCCTTATTTCGCCGCGATGCGGTCCGCTCCCAATCACCCCCTTCGGGGGCCTTTGTGCTTTTCAAGAGGTCTGCGCTGTTTAGTTAGGTATCGGGCACTTCGTTCGTTGTCGGCTAGGGGCGGCCTCCCTGTCTGCGGATCCGCTGTACGCGCGTCACGGCCGCGGTTGTTCGGAAGGTCTGTTCGATCCGGCGGCCGCACATCGGTACCACTGTGGGTACGGTGCTGGCTTGCTCGGATGGGACATTCGGGACGCAGAAGTGTGATCCGAGCGCCGCGAAAGCCGAAATGTGATCTGGACGTGCCAAAAATGACACCGCGAATACGTCCGCGAGTATGGCGGAATTGCGTTTCTGCGATATCATCGAGTAAGCACCGCCTCTTCCTTTCGAGGTAGTGGTGGTCACCGCCTCTTCCTTCACTGGGTTAGTGGTGGTCAGGGAGCTGGGAAGCTCTCACAACCGCATAAACGGACAGCCCCCGATGCCGCCAAGCCCTGGGGGTTGTTCGCTGTCTAGGGGTAGTTCATGCGCCGACCGCAAGCTGCTCGATGCGGCGCAGTGATCCAGCGGCCTCGACCTCAAGCAGTCTCAGCTGGTCCGGATGCAGTTTGTCGATGATGTAGTCCGGTATGTCCAGTCCATGGGTGATGGCCAGTATGAGCACGGAGTAATCCCCAGCAGGGATTCCGAGTTCGGCGGCCCGATCCTCGTACACCTTGTGCTGCTTGAGGGGAGCACGAGTCGCGATGTGTCCGCGAGGTCCCTTGTTGTGCTGTGCCATGAGGAAAGACTAGAACCAATCTGTAACTGATACGGGTAGGCGCGCTTGTTCGGTGTGTCGCGTGTGGTTGATGTTGCCATGGAGTTCTGAGGGATTTTGCGGCGGCCCGCCTCACAGACCGCCGCCGGCCCGACCAGGGAGGGGCTTGACGGACCACCTCTGCGGCTTCGCTGAAGGTGGGGTTTGGGTGCGTTGGCGGTCGGCGGTTCGATGATGGGTCTAGCGTCGGAATCGGGTTCGATTCTTCGGGAGCGGATGGAGATGCTTGGCTCTCATGCTGTCAGACGCCGGGGAGGTTCATGTGCGACTGAACGCGGGGGAGGGGTTATGTAACCCGCGTGTTTGACGGCGCTTCCGCAGGCTGCTGCCGTGTGTCCTGGAGATGGATGGAGACGGGGGTCTGTGGACAGTCGATGGTGCGTCTGCGAGCTCGATGGCTCGGGTCACGTGTCGAGAGGAGCACCTGAAAGATCCGGAAAGGCACCTTAACCTGTCAGCTGCCGAACGTAGGTTTCCAGCGGGGAGGGTTTGTGCCTTCGTGTCCGCCTGCGAATCGTGAGGGACTTCGGTTGGGGGAGGTCGATCCGCATATATTGTCACGCGGAATGCTCTTTATCGCAGTTGCGCAGAGGATTTCGTTCACCGGATTCGAACATTAGGGTCGTGCGTCGTTCGGCTTCCGTGAGTACATTGCTCGGATCGACGTATTGACGGTGCGCTGTTCGCGCACTCGAAGGAATGCTTCGCATTCCGTCAATATTCGTTTCTCAGGACTCAAAGGTTCCACAACGCCAACAGTTCGGCCCGAAGACTGAGCGAGCGAACGTAGTGGTTGGACCGCAGTTGTGCGCTGGGGTGCCCGACCTCGACGAGATACCTCTCGGTGTCTGGCACAGGAAGCGGTAGCAGGTCGTTGCGAACGCGGAGAAAGAACTGAAAATGACTGGGGGAATCCGGTATTCGATCCTGGTTGGATATCACGACAGCGGGTGGCAATAACAATTCGTTGTCCGTGGAGACGCGGATGACGACGTCCCCACGTGCCATGCTGCTTGGTTTTCCGAGTCTGAGTGTTTCGAGTCGGTATCTCACGCTCGGATTGACCGAAAGATGCTTCGTTGAAGTCTGTTTCACAGGCGCGATGCGCACGGAGGGACGGGTTTCGTGATCGCTGACTTGCCTGATAAATACTCGGTTGGTCGGAGCAAGAGGAAAGTCGTTGTCAAGGTTCTGCATTCGGCCAGTGATGCCAGGTATGGGTACGGCACGCCCGATCGCCCATTCGCGCGCGGCGTTGTCGATGAATATTTGGTCTACAGCAGTGGTTTCGTCGATATTGTTGACGAACGCGCGACTGTCGGCAACCACTTGGGGGTCATCGGAAATGACGACCGCTTCATGGGTGAATGTGGAATTTTCGGAAGCATTCGGCGAGCCGATTACAGCTCGTTGGTTCGTCACGATGACCTTGGCGTGCAGTGTTGACGACGACAGGATGCGAACGCCCTTGCTGAGGTAGTGCGCAAGAACGGCAGGTGAAGTGGCGTGGGCGCGGATCGCCGCGGTAGAAGCATTGACGATCAGAAGGTCTCCACTGCGAAGTGGAAGTAGTTCGGGCGCAAGGTGTCCGAGATAGGGAACAGCGGCATAGCGTGGGCCTCGCGTGCGGATCGCGCGAGTGATGTGTGGCCACGGGTTCGGTCCGTGGAAGCTGGTCCCCATAGCCTAGAACGGTAGCGCGAATCGGGCCCGATTTCTGGCTCCTGCGTGAAAGCTGCCGTCGTTCTGAGTCGTCTCCGGAGCAAAAGAAACTTCCGGATATCTGTGATCTGTCGTGGAGGTCGAAGAATGTTGTAGCGATCAACCCTGCCGGGTCAGACGGCGTTATACCCCAGTGCGACTGCAGCGCTGTCGATTCGGCGTGCGATTTCGATACGGGACGGTGGCAGTGATGGCGCCGGACGGGTGGGAAGGGTCTGCTGCTTGTTCGAGCAGCGCCCCGCGCAGTGCACCGGGAAATTTGCCGCGGTACGCGATCCCGCGGGGGTGAGGGCGGGCGTGGTGGATCGTGCGGGCCCATGCCTGGAGGGGCGTGTAGTCCTGAGATCGTAGGCGCTCGCCGTGTGGATATCGGGTGACTGATGTAGTGTCGCTGGCGGGCCGAGTCGATTCGTGATCAGTGCTCGAAAAGTGAACGTGCAGAAAACTTCTCGGCATTCTAGTGTAGGTCGGGCGGCGTGGTCTTCATGAACTGATGGACCCGTGCCTCGTGACGGGGAAGCCGGGCGTGTTGGGCTGCAGTGGAGGTTCGTCTACTACTCTTTGGCAGCCTCTTGTCGCGAGTTCAGGTGAGGTGGCGGCTGGGAGGCGTCAGCGTGGCTTCGGCGCCCCATCAGATAACAGGCGGTAGGGCCGGCGTGATGGTTGTGAGCGCAACGTAGGACATGGCACTCACTGGAGACGTTGTGGGGAAGACGATTCCGTTGAGATAGATCCATGAGGTTGCGACGGCACCGGCGATCAGTGCTGCGATTGTCACGGTGGTGGCTGCGCGCTCGCGGAAGAGGAGCATCACGGCCCCGGCGCTGGGCTTTCGGGCGGGGTCAGCGCGGATAACCTCTGGCTACGGTGCGTGCAAGGATACCGAGCGTGGCTTTGAGAGATCCTTCGGCGATGACGGGAAAGATTCCTGCTTGCCGCCAGGCGGGGCCGATATCAGACCAGTCGTAGTACGAGGTCACGAGGGAACTGTGGCCGTCGTCGGCCGGCTCGATCCGATATCCGTAGACGTGCCCGATCGGAGGCCGGACAGTTCCGAGGATGGTCCATGCTATTTCGCGTTGGGGAACAAAAGTTTTGATCGTCACTGTGACGTCGTACTGTCCCATGGGTAGGTCGCCCAGAGCTTCGCGATCCATGTGGACGACGAATTCGTCGCCGGTCGCGGTCACGAGTTCGCCATCTGCGCCTATCAGCATTCCGGATCCGTCGATGGCGACGTGCCCCTGAGGGTCGCAGAGGACCGCGAAGATCGATGCGGGGTCGGCACGGATGGTGCGCTGTACTTCGATCCGTTCGCTAGTCATGTGGCGAATGCTGCCATACCGCCGATCGGTCGGCGAGGTTTCTCTCGTTCGGTGGGTGCATTCATCGGCTTCGGTCGGTGAGGCGGGGTGATGCCCGGACATGTCGGATGCTGCCGTTCACGCGCCGGATGGTTGAGTAATCCTGAGCGGGGTAGGTGATCCATGGAGTCTTCGCGAATGCTCGTGGAGAGCGTGGGTAATCGACCGTGTGGATACTGGGTGACTGTTGTAGTGCCGCTGGCGGATTGTGTCGACTCGTGAGAGGTGCTCGACAAACGAACGTGCGGAGAGTTTCGCGATAATTTAGTGGCGGGGACAGTTCCATTCGCCGAAGAACCTGGCCATGGCACTGGGCGGTGAGGTGGGGGAGCTGTGTGTCGAAATCGAACCACTGTTCGTCGATCCTCGTTTGCCTCTGAACTCTGCACCCGTGGACAATGGAACGCAACGGAAATGGGGATCTCACTTGTGCGCGGTACTGATAGGCGTCGTTGTCGAGCGTTTTCTGTGGAACTTAAGTGCTAACGCACCCCTTGTTGAGATGCCGAAACTACGACTTAAGTCGGAACAATTGAGATAAATCAAGAAAACTGGCACGAGTTCTAAAACACTGTCTACGGTTACTTCCACATCGTGATCGCTCGGCCCTAGATCCCGTCCTTCGGGTGACGGAAATTCTTACCGGCGACATGCGACTGTCCGTTGCGAAGGAGTGGGGCCGAAGTCGCTGGTGGAGTCGTGGACTGCTGTCCTCAACGTCGGAGCGGCACCGTTCGCAGGAGCGGGCAGTGATGTTTCGGCGATAACGACGACCGTGATGGGTCGACTAGGTATCGCGGCAGATGATCGACCGTGGCGGTGGATCGCTTTGTCCTTTGCCGCCGTCGGCCAGTTTGTGCAGCGGGTGTATTTAGCGGCGAGGCCCTTGGACAACCGCGACCCGACGTGGAGTCTGCTCGACCACGACAGATGGGCATCACGGACAGCTGCGATGGTCATTGCGGACGCCGAGCGTGGGATCCTGCTGTGACCTCCGCGGGTACGCCTGCGCGTGAATGGTGTCGGTGTCGAGCGGTTCACGTCACCAGGTTTTCACGACGTCCGTGATCGATTCCGGCGCGGTCACCGTGTCGGCAATGCGGGTGGCGAAACCCGTGTAACTGATATGCGGCCGAACGAATCCTCTTGCGAGGTATCACTGTAGGGATCGCCTGCGCATGGTGAGAAGTTCGGCGAGTTCGTTGACCGGCTCCCAGATCACTGGTTGGGGCACGTCCGGGGCGCTCTGCCACCGCATTCCGCCGGAGATCCAGCGTTCACGCCACTGTTCATGCGTGCTCGATTGCCTGCTGTGGCGGTGCTGGTCGGCGCCGGGGGCCGCGTCGAACGTGAACGCGCACGCTGGACACCTCTCGCCGGAACCCGAACCATCTCGGGCGTAAGGCCGCTCGCGTAATCCAGGGTATCCACAGACTTGGCACCGAAAAGTCCTGGTAGTCGAGGGGACGATGTCGACGACAACGCCCTTGCTGCTGAACTTGGTGGGGTAGTCGTCCTCCAGGAGGTCGAGTGCGGTCCACTCCACCCCGGGCTCGATCTGGTGAAACCGGAAGGTGCCGCAATTGCTGTTGACGAAGATCATGCAGCGAACGGGGGCGGGTTCGGGCAGATCGTAGACAAGCTGGGCGAATTCGCGGGCGAACGCGATCCCTTGCTCGAGCAACGCGCGTTGATCGGATCTGGTGATGAACGGTCCCATCGACTCGACCGGAAGGCCGGAGGGAAGGAAGTCTTCCGCGACGGCATTCGGGGCGCGCAGTGGCACATAGTCTTCGAGGTGGAATGAACTGTCGTTGCATTCCCACCCGGTGTAGTCGAAGAAGTTTGCCGGCGGACTCTCGTCGTCGGCACGTGAGTCCGCCCAGACCAGGAGCTTTCCGCGGCGTTCTATTCCGCGATTCAACTTCGCCCTGAGCTGCGGCGTGAGGCCGTCGGTGGGGTCGATCGCAGAGAACCCGACGCCGACACCCAGGAATGCTGCGGCGTTGTCGGTGATCCGAATAGTGAGCATGTGCTCATGCTTCCAGTGACCGCGCGCTTCCGCTGGCAGGTGGTCCTGTGGTGCGGCGCACGACGGGCCGAGCGCACTTGATGAGCGTTACGGTCTGACGATGACTCCGATTGAAATCGACCTTCCGGATCCGGCTGCAGCACATCGGATGCTCGCGGGATGGGCGGCAGCGTACGCGGCAGTTTTCTCCTTCTCTGACCTCCATTCGACCTTCACCATCGAAAACAATCGAGTCACCGACCGTGACGGCGGCGGATCACACTTCGACTTCATTTCGCTGCCGAGCGGTCGTGCTGCGATCTGCGGTTTCGACCGGCACAGCCCTGATCCTGCTGTGGAGGGCGGCCGCGCCGTCTTGTGTGATCACGGTGCCGAACCCTGGTGGCTCGAAACCGCCAGCAACGATGAAATCCTGAACTTCGCCTACGGATACGAGTCCGGGAGGTGGAGAGCTGTTGGCCATGATCCGACACGCGTTGTGCCTTTCGTCCTTGCACCGGGTTCGTCCAGGGAGCCGAATTCAGCGCTCTCCTCCCTCGCGGACTTCCTTGAGCAGGCTTCGGAAGACCTTCTCGGGCAACCGGTACGCGGAGATGACGCGGCCCTCCGCGCGTTGCTCAATGCTGGATCGGACCTCGACGAGCTGACTCTGTGCTTAGCGCTGGTGGGGGAGTACGAGTACCTGCAGGATGGGCTCGAAGCGGCAGCTCTGTTTCGGCTCCACGACTCTCCGCGGTGACCGTCGGCTCACCGCGGCCAGACGACAGTTGCCGGTCGCGTTGTGCGCCAATGGACGTGTGGTCAGACCGGCTCCAAGAGTGACGGGTTGTTGTTGCGAGGGCTGTTCACCGCAGTCGAGACTTCGTAGGGCTCGAGATGCGGCTCCGGAACCGAGTTGATCATGGCCTGGACCTCACCTTTGTCGGTGAGGTTCGGGTCGAGCCAGTGCTCCCAGAATGTCTCTGGGAGGATCAGCGGAGATCTGTCGTGTATGTGTCCCGAGGCATCTGTTGCTGGTCGAGTCAAAACTGTACAGGTCCATACCCACTTGTTTGGATCGTCTTCTGGCAGTTCAGGATCGGGCCACAACTCGTAGAGTCCAGCCATTGCGATCACGTCGCTTTCTCCGTGGAGAAAGTATGGAATCTTCGACCCTGCTTCACTTTTCATCCACTCGTAGTATCCATTGGCCGGAATGATGGCGCGCCGTTTGGATGCACTGCTTCTGAATGATGTTTTCTCGGTGACGGTTTCGCTGCGGGCATTGATGAGCTTGGATGCCATCTTCCGGTCTTTCGCCCAGGCCGGCAGCAATCCCCATTTGACAGATCTGAGTTGACGCTGGGGCTCGTCGTCCGGTTCTTCGCGTGGGGTGCGTTCGAGGATCACACGAGGTGCCGTCGATGTCGAGGACGTCGAACACGTAGTACGAGGTTGCGACCTCGTTGCGGAGCTGAGCGGTGGGCCGCAGGACGTGCATTCGTCGTTGCAACAGGGAGAAGGACGGGACACCGTCCGGTCCGAGTGCGACGATTTCCCCGTCGAGGACGGTTTTGCGGTGATCGAGCACAGAGCGGAGCGCGTCCACGATCTCGGGGAACGATGCGCTGATGTTGTTATCGTTGCGCGACCAGAGCACGGGCGACTCGGAACCTGTTGTGGTGATGGCTCTTTGGCCATCCCATTTCGATTCGAAGGCCCAACGCTCCCCTGTCGGGGGCTGCCCGAGCGTGGCGAGCATCGGCGGCACTGGTTTTCCGGTGGTGGCGCTCATACCTTCCACTGTGCGCTGGTTTGTACTGGTTTCGGCCGATTTTCGGAGGTTGAAACAATAGTGAAATGAGCGAGACTACAGAACCGGATGAGACTCGAGGGTGGAGCCCGGCCCCGGACGAGGGCCAGGCCGGCACGGTGCTGACGAAGGACGGCCAGTGGGCGTACCGCTACAAGGACGGCGCGGAGCTGATCATGCTGAAGATGCCGGATCGTCCAGCCGCGAGGTAGCCGGCAGAATTCATAAGATCAGGTCGCCACATGTGACCGACCTGCAAGGATCTTGCAGGTCAGGACCTCAGCTTTCGCTGCGGTCTGGTCAGTGTGGCGACCTGATTCTCGTCGCAGGGTACAGAGTAGTACGCGGGTCCGACATCTTCGATGCAGAGATCTAGGGGCCGGTCTCCGGTTAGTCGATCGGGGAGAGCGCGGACGCGTGCAGGAGGGACAAGGCTCCGAGTAGTTCGATACCGAGAAGCCTGCCGTCTCTGTCGAAGTCGAGGACGATCTGGCCGTCAGAACCATCACAGTCGACGTGCTGCTGGCGCACCGCATCTCCGTTCGCCCGGTCGGAGGCCACATAGATGTATGAAGCGTCGGCGTCAGGGTCGTATGTTGCCGCGAATGTCAGATGCATATCGAGAGAATAGTTCTGGGCGAAGCGTGAGGCGACTTGACGCTGTCGCCGTGCCGATACTTCAACACGTGAAGTACCGGCACATATCCTCGTCGAACGCGGGTTCATCCAAATCAGTTGGGACCGTTGAAGAATTCCTCGGTGAGGATGTCCGCGTCTTTGAGTCCACTATCTCTCAGCTTCTTTTTCATCTTCAAGGATGCATACACGTAGGGCAGGGCGGATCGCGGATCGGTGTCGTAGTCCTCTTCGCTCCCGCCCAAGAACACGAAGACTCGCGGCGTGATGCATTGTCCGACGTCCAAGCTGGACAAACCGGCCCGCTGCAGCCAGAAGGCAAATCGGTCCAGTGCGCAGCCGTTCAAGATGGTTCCATCTGCGATTCTCAGCAGAAGAAGCCCGTACGGTAGCAGTTCCTCTGCGATGCCTCGGGCGGGATCGTAAATGTAAACCATTGTTTCAGGTTCGTTCTGAGTCAGCTTGTCGAGAATGAAGAACTGGATGCCACGCCAGTCCTGAGCGAAGCAGTACATACGAGGGTGATCGAAGTACTGGGATAGCAAGTCAGAAAGCCGATCCGAGATCGACTCGTCGTAGACCTGGAACGCCCCACTTCCCAAAGAGAGAGAAGTTCTTCCGCTGGGATTGCCACCGGAACCCATGGATGAGTCCTCACTGTTGCGGTCCTGTAGGGGCATTTCTTCGGCCTGTGGGGCGCTTGGAAACGCTGGGCCCTGCACCAGAGCTATCCACCTACAGGCCGAACACCACAGCTCATAGCTGATGTCCCCGTCCGCAGTGGAAAGGGGTTCATCGAAGGGAATCCACTCGACCGTCAAATCTCGCTGATTGCAGTTCGGGCACCGAATTCCTTCGAAGGATCCTTCCCGGATTCTGGCCGCAACGAACTCCGGCACCGGCACTGGCGTCGTACGGACCTCATGGCTTGAAGGCGAAGTGGGAAGCTGCGTATCGCCCACATGCGATCGATCGAGAGGCGGCGTGGGCGGGAGGTCGGGCCACCGATCAGGTATCGAGGGGCGATACGTGTCGCGGGAGCCTTTGCGGACGAGGTAGATGAGCAGAGCCACCGTCCCCGCGATGATGATCAGCACGGCTGTTTCTCCGTTCGCTGGGGGACCGGGGGAGGACTCGCTGTCACGGAGTCGTCGGCGGCGCGGCTGTTAGTCAGAGCCGGCACGTTGTTGGGCGCTCTCGCGTAGTGGTCAGATCAGTAAGCCGAGCGTCAGAAGCGTGAACGCGAGCACTGCGGTACTGGTGGCGGCGCCGGTGAGCGTCCGGTGTCCCGTGAAAGCCAGCGACGTGGCCTGCAGCGCCAAAGACACTAATCCGGTGCCGAAGGCGGTAAGCAGGACAAGTTGGGGCACGGCCACAGCGCGGTCCAATCATGTTCATTGTCAACGGAACAACGACCCGATGACACCGCCGATGACGTCGACGACGAAGTCCACGACTGTTTCGAGGACGCGTTCTGCGAAGCGCCGCAGTCGACCGGGTTGCGAGGGAGCCATGTCGTCGGTACCCGTAGGGATTCAGAGGCCGCGGGGGAGTGCGATGGGGGTGCAGCGTTGCCGCGCTCGGCTACGACGACTCGACCGGAATGTCACTCCGCCGGACGTGGCTGTTGCCATGCGGACGTGGGGTTCACACGACATGTGCGCGCTCCTTCTGTCGGCGATCGCCCGGTCAGCCGATTGAGGACCGCGGGGTCTCGTTACCGACAGTCAACGCTCTTGCGTGAATATTCAGCAATCATTTTGCGCGGTTCGAGAGTGAAATCACACAAGACTGAAAGCGTTCTTGTTCTTCAAGAATTTTCCAGCGCGCGACGGCCAGCGTAGGCCGTCGAGGTCAGGTGAGCACCGTCTGGGTTATGCCATGGTTACCCGTCGGGCGTCCCAGATTTGGCGGGGAGGGGTGTGTTTTCATGCGCCGAGTCCGACGTTGGTCCAGATGTCGAGGTAGGTGGAGTAGTCAACGAAGTACGGGGGCT
>NZ_CAIJDS010000093.1:0-12281 GCF_903819475.1 Rhodococcus sp. UFZ-B548 | reverse complement strand
CCACAAAATGCGCCATAAATGGCCGCCAGTGGGGAGCTTACGATGGCCGTCGACAGCGCACACCGCGTCCGACGACGCGATCCGGTGGAGTCACCTCGAACGCGCCCATATCCTCTCGCAGCCACATCCGTGGCTGCATACCCGCAACCACCTCTCGATGCTCAACCTAGCGCTGCGGCAACATGATCGACGCGAAGCACTCGGTCAAGTCCTCCGCACTGTGGTCGCCGCCCCCGGATCGCTGAGTGGGCGGTATCCGGTCGGCAACACCGGACGCACTGCCGTCGGGCTAATGACACCGATGCCGATCCCGACTGACATACAGAAACTGCTAGCGCGCAGCAACACCGAAGATACCGGTGCTGCAGCCGAAAGCACTCATGGCTGACGCATGCTGCAGCCCAGACCCCAGCGCGCAAGACGCCACCGAGGTGCACGAGAGTGAGCAACGACTCTGGCATGTCCGCGACCTGCAGATAGCCGCAGCAACAGCGCATCTACTGGCGATCTCCTGGCTGATAGGACGCGCCGGCGCCGACGCCGCCGGCGCAACCGTAGCGTTCGTCGCCGCGATCATCGCGGCATCGACCTTCGTACCGAACACCCTGCGGAATCTGCGCCACGGCCGCATCGGCGTCGGAACCCTGATGACGATCGCCGCCATCGGCGCGATCACACTCGGCCAGATCAACGAAGCCGCGATGCTCGGAATCCTGTTCTCCATCGCCGAAGGCCTCGAACACTATGCCGTGACCAAAACCCGCCGTGGCCTGCGAGCACTCCTCGCCTTGGTGCCCCCGACCGTCTCCGTCCTGCGCGGCGGCCGCGAAGTCACGATCGAACCGGACGAGCTGGCCGTCGGTGACCGCATGATCGTGCGCCCCGGCGAACGCGCCGCCACCGACGGCACCATCGCCGCCGGCACCACCAGCCTGGACCTGTCCGCGATCACCGGCGAATCAGTCCCCGTCGAAGCCGAACCGGGCGATCAACTCCATGCCGGGGCGATCAACGGCGGCGGAGCCATCGAAGTCGACGTCACCGCCCGCGCCTCCGACAGCTCACTCGCTCGGATCGTGCACATCGTCGAAGAAGCCCAGGACCGCAAGGGGTCCGGCCAACGCCTCGCCGACCGCATCGCCCGCCCCCTGGTACCGGCAATCATGGTCCTCGCCGCGCTGGTCGCCGGAATCGGCGCACTCCTCGGTGATCCGATGCTGTGGATCGAACGCGCACTGGTGGTACTCGTCGCTGCATCACCCTGCGCACTCGCGATCTCCGTGCCGCTGTCGGTGGTGGCGGCGATCGGTGCCGCAAGCCGCAACGGCGCCCTCGTCAAAGGCGGAGCGGCACTCGAAGAACTCGGCCGCATCACGGTGGTCGCCCTCGACAAGACCGGCACCCTCACCGCCGGAGCACCCGAAGTCATCGACGTCGTCACCACACCCGGAACTACCCGCGAACAAGCACTCTCGGCCGCAGCTGCACTCGAATCTCGCAGCGAACACCCACTCGCCCGAGCGATCCTCGCAGCCACCGGGACCATCGAACCAGCCGGCGACGTCACCGCCGTCGCCGGACACGGACTGCACGGCACACACCACGGCATAGTGCTGCGGCTGGGAAAACCGGGCTGGGTCGAACCCGGCGCCCTAGCCGCCGACGTCGACCGCCTGCAGCGCGATGGTGCCACCGTCGTCCTCGTCGAACGCGGCGGCGTGGTGATCGCGGCGATCGCCGTCCGCGACCAACTGCGGCCCGAAGCACCCGAAGCGATCCGCCAACTCACCGCACTCGGCATCGAAACAGCCATGCTCACCGGTGACAACTACCGCACCGCACAGGCCCTGGCAGAGCAAGCCGGAATCGGCACCGTCCGTGCCGAACTGCTCCCCGAAGACAAAGCCCGACTCCTCCACGAGATCTCCGGAGGCCGCCGCATTGCGATGGTCGGCGACGGAGTCAACGACGCCCCCGCCCTGGCCACAGCGAACGTCGGCATCGCCATGGGCGCAATGGGCACCGACGTCGCCATCGAAACCGCCGACATCGCACTCATGGGTGAAGACCTGCGGCACCTGCCGCAAGTCCTCGCTCACGCCCGCCACGCCAGGGCCGTGATGCTGCAGAACATCGGACTCTCCCTGGCAATCATCGGCGTCCTCATCCCGCTCGCCGCCACCGGCGTCCTCGGACTCGCCACCGTGGTGTTCGTCCACGAATTCGCCGAAGTCCTCGTCATCGCAAACGCTATTCGCGCCGCCCGCACCACGCCACTTCCCGGCCAACCCGAGATTCCGCGCACAACAGGCCAGTTGAACGTAAGCATGCCGCCGTCACGTCACGATCTCGGTGACGCCTGCTGCACACCTGTACCTGCACCTGCACCTGCACCTGCACCACTGACACTGAACAAACACGAAGGCACACCACCCACCATGTTGACGCTGACTACGCCGCACCCCACGAAAGCCGACGGCGAATCCGACGGCGGTTGCTCTTGTTGTGAAACCGCTGATCCGGAGCCGATAGAGACTCACCAACGCGGAACGTGACATCCGGCTGCCACGAGGAACCGCCTAGACCGGCGGGAATCGTGACTCATCAACCCGCCCGCCATCCCTCGGCACTCGCACTAAGCGCTGCTTCGAGTCACTGATCACATATGACGGATCGGTTGCCGAAAATGCTTCGATTGACGGTTCAGAAAATCAGGAATGCGCTGCTATCCGGCGTTCGAGAAGGACTGTATCGCGCCATATTCCGTCGAATTAGGCGATTTTCTCCCGGATCCCGATGGTCCGAAATCCCGTCGCATTGCCCGCCACCAACTTCCAAGCACTTACGTTGCGTGCTTGTCGAACACCGAGTACGTGCTGGCAAGAGCGTAACGAGGCTCTCGCGTTCACGTGAATCTACCTTGTACGCAACCGCCTATCCAGACCAATTGGGGCTGCCATCGGATCGGCGAGGTCCGATCGCAATGACCTATCTATGTCCAGTCGATGTGTACGGATTCGATGGAATCGAAGTGAAATCCGAAAGTGTCGCCGTACTGGTCGAATCCCTTGTTTTCAGGGTAATCCATCGTGGCGTGACGTTCGAGGATGGCAACCACTCGGGCATGATCGTCGCCTGCCAAAGCCATGGCGAGTTCTCGTGTTTCGTCGAGACTGAAGGGGCTGTCGGAGTTCGCGAAGTCGAGGGTACGCACTCGATAGTCGTAACCTTCTTCGGAACCGTTGCGGACGGACACTCCCCCGCGGACTCGGATGGTGGCCTTTTTGGGTTGCCCGTCGGGTCGTAGGACGCCGGCGCGGTCCATGATGTCGCGTGCTTTGACGTTTTTGAGTTTCTTTTTCGCGTCAGCGCGCAGTTCGTTCGTTTCGCCGGAACGGTAGCGAGAGACCGCTGATCGTGAACGGCCGATTTTCTGTGCGACAGCGTCGATTCCGCCGAGGCGTTCGATGGCGGCTCGCCGCCTGGCGCGTTCGGTGACGTCGGGGTGTGGGATTCGTCCTTGCTGCGCCCAGCGGCGCAGTGTTCGGTCCGAGGGGGGCTTTCTTCCGGCGTCGACAGCTGCTTGCCGTAGGCCTTCTTTGCCGATTTCGGTACGGATCTGGCGTACGGAGACTTTGCTGGTGAGTCCGGCTAATCCCCCACTTTTGACCGATTTCGATTTTTCGATACCGCTTGTTGCTGCTGTCGAGACGGATACGTTGAGTCCGTCCAAGCCGACGGTCTTCTGTGCGGGTTTGGTTGATCGCGGTTTCGGAAGATGCAGGGCCACTATATGTTTCCTTCATCTTCGTCGGTGAACGCAGCTTTGAGTGCGAGGTTGATCTCGTGGGTGTCGCGGGCGTCGGTCAGCATGACGGTTATGTTTTCGGTGAGCGGGGCGCTCTTTTCCAGAGTCATTTTCCCGAGTGCGTCACTGTTGTCTGCGATGTCGATACCCGGGGGCAGGGGGTAGACCCAGGAGTCGGTGACGGTGCGCAGTGGCCAACGCCCGGTTTCGCGTGCGATGCGCATCGCGACGCGGCGGCCTCGCCAGCGGCAGTGTGCGATGATCGCTGCTCGCCAGAGCGGTTGGTGGTGGTGTTGCATTTGTTTGGCGGTCCACATGTCGGGGTTGACCATTCGGCCGATGTACCCCTTGTAGCAGGCGCCGATGAACCGTTTCATTGCTGTGTCGCCTGTGTCGACGGCAACTTTGCGGGCCTCTCTCAAGATTTTCGCCCACTTGTCGAGGGCTCGACCCTGTTCGGGGTAGACCCACGCTTCTGCGATGTCGAGGTCGTCGAGTTCTGCGCCGATTCCGCCATCGGCGATGGACGTTTGAAGTGCATCGAGGCTGACGGTGGTGATCCAGGTCTGCACAGGTTGGTCGGCGAGCATGTGTGGGTGAGGCAACGGTAGAGCGGGTGGGAGCGCCAGCATGTCACCCGGTGGGAGGGTTACACGCCAGAGCCCGAACGGGGTTTTCGATTGCCCTGCCACATCGAGCGCGTTCTCGCCGCGAAGATGTCGAGGTTTTCCGTAGCCGAATTCGAGCATGCCAGCGGAAGCGAGGTACGCAGCTCGTTGGTCTATCGATACCAGTTGTGTTGCGTCGGAAAGTTCTTCGAGGTCCGGGATGCGGGTCCATCCGGCGGCAGGTTCGAGATCTCCGCGGGGTTCGCCGTCCAGCGGTGGGACCGGTCCACCGACAGTGACGACGATTCCTTTACCGCTGCGGGTGCGGTCGCGTTTGATCTTGTCGACGATGGCGGCGCCGGTGCGTGCGGGGGTGGGGCCGGGTAGCACGCCGAGGTGTTGTGCGCACCAGGCGAGTCGGCGTCCCAGTTCGCGGGCAGCGGGGAGGTCGTCGTCGGGGAGGTAGGTTCCGGCGGCCGGTGATCCGAGGATCCCCATGTCCCCCACGCGATTGCCCCATCCGAAGTCTTTGTTCCAGTAGGTCCACACGTAGGGTTCGATGAAAATGTCGACCATGGATGTGAAGTTCCCGGTGGTGCGGGAGAGGTGAACGACGTGGCCGGGTTCTCCGCGGAGTTCCCATCCTGCGGTCAGCATCGGGGTCAGCGTGGCGTGGAGGATCGCGGTGAGTTCTTCGGCAGCGCGGGTGCGGAGGATTTCCATGTCGTCGACATCGTCTTCGCTGCCTGGGTCGATGATCCATCCGAGCATTTCGCAGGCTTCGATTCCGACTATCCAGATCTGTGCCGGTGCGCCCAGCGGGGTGAGCGTTGCCCATCTGATGAGTTTGTCGAGTTTTTCGATGGAATCGACTGGGCCGGTGAGTGTGTGGCCGGATGGTGTGTAGGTGCCGGCTGCTGTGACAATGACGGCGTGGCCGTCTGCTGCCTCGCTGGCGGGAGGAAGGGCGGCCGGTTCAGTTGCGTCGAGTTCTGACGCCTGGGTGGGTTCCGTTTCCATTTCGTTGGAGCGCTCATCCGGAGGGGCGACGATGTCGTCGGTCCGGGGGTGCTCCGCAACCCCGGAATCCGTTTCGAGACAAGCGGTGTCGTCAACGTCGAACAGAGAAGGCTGATCGGGTTCGGGAACTTCGTCCGGACGAGTAGCGGATTCGGGTGGCTCGAGCTCGAATAGCGTGAACTGCTCCCCTTTCTTCAGCGCCATGTTTCATCCTTTCCGTTCACTGTCGTCATCATTCGAGATCGAAGGCGGCGCGCACGGCTATGGACAGTGATTCCTCTTGCGCTGGAAGAAGATAACCGATGATGTTGCCGAGTGCACTGACGGGAATGGTCGTGATGTGGTCGCAACTGACCACGGCGTCGGCGGATAGTCCGTTAGCGGCGCTGACGGACACCTCAGTGGACAGTCCTCGGATCTCGCCGGTGATGGGCGCTACCGTGACGGTCCCGAGGTGTGGACGGACCATCTCTCGGGTGAGTACGAGGACCGGCCGAACTGAGTCGAGGTTGGCTTCATGAATTGGTCGCATCAGGTCGAGCCTGTTGGCAGTCGATTCACAGCGTGGTGAGCGAGGGGGCTCAGATCATGTTCGGATGTTGCGGCCGAGAGGATCTCCGCGTCTCGTGCAGCTATCTGACGGCGACGCTCCCGTTCGAGAGCGCGCAACACTAGAGAGGCTCGCGAGGCGGCGCGATGTTCCCTGACTTCGTCGTCGAGAAATTCCACGATCTCGTCCGGTAGTCGTACCGCGATCTGCGTGCTCATATACTGATGGTACCGAAGTGGGATTCGATTTGGTACCACCATCGCGTGCGAGTTCTGCAACCGATCATTTCAACGGGAGGCAAGGGCCGATGAAGTACTCAGCGGCCCGACGCGGCACACCTTGCCACGCACACGGTTTCCGCTGTCTTCATCGGTCGATCTCTATCTGGTGTTCTTCAGTCTCAGTGACGGTCCCATCGCTGGTGACGTCTCCACATCGGTACGGCTCGGATCGCTGAAATATTCGCTATGAGACAAAGCACTCCGGGGATTCGGCTCTCGATGTCAGGCACTTTGTCACTCCTCTCGACGACGCAACTGCCTCGCTACCGTCGAGGAATTAGCAGTACACCGTGCACACGGTTGGCGACGTCACCGCGAGGAGTCCAGTTCCTCTCCCCTACTCACGACCTCGCCAGCGCGCGGACTACGCATCTGAAATCAAATACGCGTTCACTAAGTCGTCAATGCGTGAAGTGAAATCTCCAGAGTCGCCGAGCACCTGTATGACTTGAACTGCGCCGATAAATCCCGCGCACAGATTCGCGGCCAGGCGCTGGGCGGCAGAGGCGGGAAGCTGTCCGTCTGCGATCGCAGTATCGACGAATCGGCTGACGAGTTCCACCCACTCACGGAACGCGGGTTGGGCGGTATCGAGACCTGCTTCCATGGTGAGCCTGAGGCCGGCTCGGGCCAGGGCATCGTCGGCTATAAGCGCCGCTGAACCGTTGAAGAATACAGCCAACTTCTCGATCGCTGGTATTGCTGATTCGTCGGTTGATTGCCGGGTTCCGCCGAGCGCGGTCAACCAGTGGTTGATGAGTTCTCGCGCGATCGTTTCCTTGGAGTCGAAGTGGAAGTACACGGCTCCTTTCGTGGAGGCAGCCTCCGCAACGATGTCGTTCATGGAGGTAGCGGCGTACCCATCGATCGAGAATGAGCGTGCAGCTGCCTTGAGGATCTTGGCCTTCGTCTCGTGCGCTCGCTGTTGTCGGGGTCGCTGGCGCGGTTCGGGCGGAACGATCAAGTGGTGTCGGTCGTCTGGGTCGGTCAATGCGGGTTCCTTACCTGCAGTCTGTGGGCACTCTGCTGTGGTCAATCCCTCCATGATGATGCAATTCCTGGCGCTCGGGAACCTTGGCGTTGGCAGGTTGCGGCGCTACTCACGTTGTAGTGACGAGTTGGTCGGTGAAGTGAACATCGGAGGCTCGCATGTCGATGAGCGGCGGATTGTCGAAGCCAGCTGCTCGGGCCGCGGTATCGAACTTTTCGTATCGGCGCCACGAGGTCGATGTTGCAACCGGAGGGTTGGACGTCTGGGCGATCAGCTCCCAGGTGAGAGTCGGGTCTGCAAGCTTGCGTCGTGCGGTGTCCTTGACAGCGTCGGGCAGGTCCGATGTGGCAATGAACCATTCGAGTTCGGCGTGCGCCACCGCCTCTGCGTTCGACGGCTCCGGGTCCACTGAAGACCCCGTTTGTTCGGAGGGGCTCGGGCGCGGAGCGCTTTCCGGCGCGTCATGCGTTTCTACGACGCCTAAAGAAGGCTGGGCTCCTACGGCTGTTTCGTTGCGCATGACGACGCTTTGCGTACCAACCGTACCCACACCTGCGGCAGCATTGTCGATCTCGATCTTGTAGTCGGAATATGCAATACCCGTTGCTTTGATCAGGATTCCCAGACCGTGCGTGAAGGCGAGTACGAGCACCGGCGGAATGACCGCGATCATGGCAGCAACGGCCGGGTCGAGAGGCGTGTAGCCGATGCTCTGACCTGCCGCAACGGCCTGTTGCGCAACTGTTGCGGAGTGGAACGCATGGTAGGCGTTCCCGAGGATGCTGATCGCGACCACCGCAACAGCAACAGCAACGTAGAAGTACTTGTCGCGTCGATGCATCTTCAGTTTGCTCAGAATGACGATGGCGACGGTGGAACCGAAGATTGCACTGTCAACGATGACGGGAAAGATCCATGCGAGGTTTTCGGGGATAGTTCCTTGGCGCGCGAGGTCCCGTTGGACCGCGAAGGAGAGGACAAATGCGCCTGCGGTGATCCCGATTGCGATCAAAATCGCGATGAGAAGTGCGGCGATCAGTGCTCCAAGCTGGATCCGCGCTGCGCGCAGACTAAAATCACCCATGATCGGGTTTTCCTTCCTAAAAGGGGTGTTCTCGGTCTGGAGTCCCGCTGGTTGCCGCCGGCGGGACTCCTCCTGGTTTCGGAAGATTTCTTCTGGTCGTACTCCTGCGTTTCGTCCGTTTTGCGTGCGGTGAGGGTCGACAGCGATTTCTAGCGGACATATCCGAGAGTCGACTGATGTTTTTTGCGTCGCACTCAAAGCACGTCGGGGATGTCGTTCCAGCTGCGTGCCTGTTGATCTCAGAGTGACGTGGGGTGGTCTGCAATTTTGCGTGAGAATTGCGTGACTGCAACGGATTGTTCACGCAATTTGCTCCAGGCTTTGCGCTGCCAAGCCTTCCAAGTTCTACAGAACGGACAGTCAGCAGATGAGAGGGACATGGCATTGCGCGCGCAGCAAGGACTTCCCGCCCCGGCGGTTCGCCTCCCGCCCGCACCCGAGAACCGTTCTCAATATCGAGGTCCTTGGAATGTCCCCCACATGTGCCTACTCGGCTGTCGTGCCATGCGCCTCTAATTAGGTCTTCCAGCCGAAACACAAGATGCCCTCGCCCGGGGGCCGAACTCCACAATCAAGAATTAAGACAATCCATCATGCGTGCACGCAGTGCATGCCATGCACGCGAATCTTTTATAGTCCCCTGGCCTTCAAGTATTCGTCCAGCGCAGCCTCGGTCATCGATGCCTCGCTGATTTCGCGATCGCCAGTCTCGTACCGCAATTTGTCGACGCCACGCCGAAGGCGATCCTTCGTCGAAGGTTTGATGCGCGTGTTGTGGGTCATCGACAGCTTCTCCTCCTCATCTTTGCGGGCACTGAGATCCGCTGAAGGCGTTGGTGGCGTAGCTGCAGGTGCCGCGGGGGTCGCGTCTCCCCTGGGCGGACGTTCCGGGATGAGTTCAGCCGGATGTGTCTTACGAATGGCAGGTTCCCGCTTCACGCTCATGCCGGGGCTCCGATCACGATGGGCAACTCAGCGAGCAAGTCACTGTAGGCAAGTTGCAGCGTCAATGCTTTCCCACCCTTGAACTGGTGAATCGGAGTGCGATTCGAGTGCGCGTCCTGGCGGGCCGCGAGTTCCGGGATCGATGTCTTGGCGACGAGTGAGCCGTAGGTTTCCCGTAGCTCGCTCTCTCTGAACTCATGTTCGCCGGTAGACCGTTTACGACTGATCACGATCTTGTCGAATTCCAGCTTCGGATTCGCCCGTTTACGAACGGTGTCGATTGTCTCTTCGAGCTTCTGAACGCCACCGACACTGTCGATTGTGGGTTCAGTGATGGCGACAACGCCATCTGCTGCAATAAGAACCGCGAACAGCACCTTGCCCATATTGGGAGGGCAGTCGAAAAGCACGGCGTCATAAGGAGAAAGGTCGAGCCCTTCGAACGCAACGTCTAGGCGAAACACCAGGTCATTCGACCCATCCGACTCGATTTTGCCGAGCTCTTCGTCTGCGGGAATGAGGTCGACGCCATCCCATGGGGTGGCAATGATCGCCTCGGCTGCAATGCCTTCTCTGGTCTGGTTCATGAGGTGGTAGGCCGTCATCATGCCCTCTTCGAGAGTGACGCCGAGGCCGCCGGTCGTATTGCCCTGTTGGTCCATGTCGACGACAAGTACTTTTCCGCCGACCGCGGTGATGGCGCTGGCAAGCCCGAGAGTGGAGGCCGTCTTGCCTACGCCACCCTTCTGGTTGCCGAGTGCGATTTTGCGTGGCTGCATTGCGGACCTTTCATCGAGGGCGTTGACATTTGCGAGGCGTGCATTGCGTGTAAACAACGCGCTGCATGCAATATGTGCATTGCGTGCTGTGTGCGCAATCCACGCTGTACGTGGGCTGCATGCAGACTGTGCGTGACGGGCAATCCAAGCACTGCATGCATTGCGCGCTAAGTCTGCTTCACTCGCTACACACGCACACTGTGCACTACGTGCGCGCGTAGCATAACACGCATGTCATGCGTGACGTACAAGCCTCGCACTCTGCGCGTGTCATGCACGAGTCGCATCAAGTGCAACCCTTGCGTTCGACGCGTGCAATGCTCGTCACGCGTTCACCGCAACCCGTGCACGTCATGCGCGACACGCTATCCATGCCTCGCTAGCAAACCCCGCATGCTTTGCACACAATGCGTTCCTCGCTAGCCAAGCACTGCGCACATACAACGCATGGCGTGCTCCGCACGCACAGCTAGCGGTGCTACCTCCGCACGCACGCGGTGCTCTGCATGCACACCATACAACGCTCGCAGCGCACGCAGAGCATGCATGACGCGGTATGCAAGGATTGCACGCATGCCATGCGCTGCTAGCAGGACATGCATTGCATGCACCACACATCTTTCAGTTCTGCATGCAATGCATGCCGACCACGCATGCGTGGACGCGCAAAATAGCAGGTCAATGCACTCATTGCCATCGAACGAATCGAAAAACATCTGCCGTGAGTGTCACACACCGTTGCAAAAGGTCGACCGACCAAGAGCAGCTTGGCTGCCACGATCACCCGATAGCGAGGCGTTCCAGACATGAATCGAAACGTGTGACAGTCCGTCTCGATCAGATTGTCAAGGAAGTCGAAGCGACGCTATTGGGCAGCCAACTGACTAAAGGCGGAAATATAGGGTTCAGCAATCTCCGCTGTGCGCACAGAACAAATTGCTCAACCGTCGCGAGCGGTCCTGCCCAGCCATCCGCCAATGCACCGCCCTTGCGGGGATGGAAGGAACGCGCCAACCTCAACGAGGCGGGCAAGACAGCCTGCCGCTTCAGAAACTTTCTGATGTTCGCACCGGGGGCACTTCAATAGAACCCTGTACCCCTTTGAAGGCCAGAACATATTTCATTCCATCGGGGTCCGAACATCCAGGGCAGAAGGAAGGACTCACGTGAACCGCACGGATGGTGAAAAAACTGAGACATGCGTGGGACGAACAACCGCACTGACCGAGGGGAGGGGGTTCCAATTCTATTGAGAGATACAGCCGACTGACTGCCAGTCGGGGTGCTCATCTAACCCACGAACAACATTGCGGAATCATCTCAGGACACAGCGGGGGCCCGCGGTGAAACGAAAATTCTGCGCGAAAGGTCGGTCGCGGTGTGAACCCGGACGTGTAAGGGAAGGGACGTGTGGAGATCCGGATCAGTCGAAGTTCGGCCGCGACGGAATGACCGAAGCGAGTCCGAGCAGGCACTAACTTTACGTCACAGTGACGCAATTAGGCTTGGGGACGGGGTGGGAAGAATCAGTTCCGTCAGGCTTGATTTCGCCGCTTTGCGAGCAGAACTTTCGGGTGGGTGGGCACATTTCGAATACAGCGACGCATGAATCGCAACGCCGAAACACACGCACTTCTCGACCGAGCGGGGGAGGGGATGGAGACAGCTTCCCGTCTACAAGTATCCCGTGCACGATGCCGGCGCTGCCGTGCCGACGGCTACGAACGACGCAAGGTGGCCCACCGTTTCACGCAACAGCGCTGCCATACATGCAATGCATGCCTTGCAACGCACGCATTGCATGTATGGCATGCGCGACCAGGATGCCTCGCAAAGCATGCGTCACACGCAGTGATCGCACCATGCTCCTCTGCACAAAAAGCCGTTTACCTGCGCAAATAAAGATGCTCAGTCAGGTACATGTCTCGGAGGGATAGACCGATAGACGATCCGAATACCTACGGGCGCGTCTGCATTGGAGGAAACGGCTGTCGTTTCAACCCCTCTCGGATGTTGAACCCGTACCAGCGCGACGTTCTTCAAGCGCAGAGAAGCGGACCGCCAGCCCGCCATTGACTGGCTCGGGCGGGGTCAGTTCTCCGAAAATGGCTGTGGAGCTCCGCGTATTAGATCAAAACATTGTCCTCCGGGTTCTTTGTGTGAACCGTGCCGGGTTTGATGCCGCATCCGTTTTTGTGAAGGATGCAGATCATGC